>NZ_CP047945.1:641304-961956 GCF_014279795.1 Synechococcus sp. PROS-7-1 | reverse complement strand
CGGTTCCAACCCTGGCGAAGTCGAAAAAAATGCACGAAAGGCCGGCTATGACTACCCGGATGGAGAAATGAAATGCAGCAGCCGTTGCAACCAGCGTTGGGCAAAAGACTGAACCTGATCAATCTTGATCAAAACCCCTATCTCAGCATCGCCCCCTTGGCGAATTCGAGGTCTCAACGCTGAACATGCGAGCGCGGAGTATCCAGAAGCTTCAGCGGCCAAAGCGCAAGCGGCATGCCGATGCGGAAGGCAACCTTGAGCAGCCAGGGTTTCATGGTGCGACCTGATGGGTCATCTCCAGCGTGGCTGATCGCTCCATGACCATCAAGACCGAACGCGAAGATCGTTACGCCGTTGCCAAACCATGACAATTTTTTCTGCTGCTCTGGTGCTGGCTGCTGCCACAAGCCCGCCTGCTCCGATCACGGTCGACTCCTCAGCAATTCAGGAACGGCTCGCTTTCGTGCGTGATTTCCGCATGGACATCACCGAAGGGCAAACGCAGGCGGCCTACGTCCAGACCCACCATGAGTTGCTCGATCTTTACTGGAGGCATCTGGCGAACGACGCGGCTCCGGAGATGCAGCGCGTGACTTTGCTTCCTCGAGGCTCTCGCTTTTCAGCTTGCGGCCGAGCCAGAGCCCGCAACGCTTACTGCCCCGAATCGGCGGAGATCATTCTTGAGCCACAAAGCATCGGCAAACGGCAGACGCTGAGCCGCAATGTGCGTCAACGCCTCATCGCACTCACGATCCTTGCCCATGAATGGGGGCACCATGTGAATCACAGCTCCTCCCGCGGGGCCTTCAGCAATCGCGAAGAAGATGCTGCTGACTGGAGAGCCGGTCGTTATTTGGCCTGGCTGATGGACAACGGAGCGCTATCGGTGAAGGACTTCACCGATGCAGCCAATCTGTTTTTCAGTATTGGCGATTTTCACCTGCAATCACCCCACAACAACCCAAAAGCTCGCTACACAGCGTTCATTGCCGGTGTGGAAGCCGAGGGTGTTTCTTCCGAACGCCAGAAGGGGTGGGTGATGGACACAGCCGAAACCTTTTCGAAGGTGCTGCCACTGAACCCAGAGTCACCGTCAAAACGGATTCAAGCGCGCGTGTATCGCTTTGAAATCGAGCGGGGCGGGCAGATCGCTGGCAACATCCTCACTGGTTTGTTTGGAGCGGCCAGCTGTGCCCTGGGCTCAGCAGACCGCTGTGTGAACTCGCTTCAGCAAGTTGGCAAAGCCAAGCCCGATGGTTGGTACCGCCTGCGCAAACTCAGCCTCGATTGCGTGAATCGCAGCTTCGACATCGAAGGCGATGGCATTCGCAGGCAGCCGCTCCGGAACGACCGCAAGGGACAAGCGCAACGGATTGCCAACAGAACCTGCCCTGCCCTGGTCGCTGACTTCAAAGCGGTACCGGTGCCAACACCGCGGTAGCGCCGCTTGAATGACAATGAACACATCTGGATGTTCTCCATGGTGCGCCTGGTCCCCCTGATCACGTTGATCCTGTTGTTGTGCATGCCAAGTCAGGCCTCGGCCGGTTCGCTGGAGGTGACGCTCCACGCCATCAGCGCTGAGGGGGTGGGAGAACCCATCGGCAGCGTGAAGGCCCATGACAGCGACCAGGGACTGGTGATCACGCCATCACTCCAGGGGTTGAGCGAGGGTGAGCACGGGTTCCACCTGCACGCCGGCGACTCCTGCGAGGCAGCGATGAATGCCGAGGGCGTGATGGTGGCGGGCCTCGCCGCCAAAGGACATTGGGACCCCGACGAAACCAACACCCATCTCGGGCCGTTCGGGAATGGTCACCGCGGTGACCTCAGCAGGCTTGTGGTGGATGCCGATGGCAACACCACAACAACCGTGGTCGCCCCGCGCCTGAGCACCTCCGATCTGCGCGGACGAGCCCTGGTGGTGCACGCCGGTGGTGACACCTACAGCGATGTGCCACCGCTTGGGGGTGGTGGAGCGCGCATCGCCTGCGGTGTGGGCTGACGAATGACAATCACTAAAAGCGTTCTGATCACCGGTGCCTCTAGCGGCATCGGCCGGATCACGGCCCTGCGCCTGTTGCAGAAGGGCTGGACTGTGCATGCAGCCGCGAGAAGGGTCGATGCCATGGAGGACCTGGGCAGCCGCGGAGCCTTCGTGCATGCGCTCGACATCACGGATCCGGGATCACGACAAGCACTCAGTGATGCGGTTGCAGACCACGGCGGAGGCCTGGATGGCCTGGTGAACAACGCTGGATATGGAGTGATCGGCCCGATGGAAACCATGCCGCTTGATGCGGCAAGGGCGATGTTTGAAGTGAACGTGTTCGGGCTCATGGGCCTGACCCAGTCGCTGCTTCCGGTGATGCGCAACCGCGGTCGGGGCAGGATCGTGAATATCTCCTCCATCGCAGGACAGTTCGTGACGCCGGGGGCCGGCTGGTATGGCGCCAGCAAGTTCGCTGTTGAAGCCATCAGCGACGCCCTGCGCATGGAACTTCAGAGCTTCGGCGTGAAGGTGGTGGTGATCGAACCAGGATTGATCCGCACAGGATTTGAAGCCGTGAGCAAGCCTTCACTCGAGGCCGGTGGCGATGATCCGGTGTGGGGATCGATGATGCGCAACGTCGCGAGGGCGTGGGCCGAAGGCTTCCGACAAGGGTCCGACCCTGAGGTGGTGGCCGCCTGCATCGAGCGAGCACTCACGGAGGCTGACCCAAGCCCGCGCTACCGCTGCGGCAGCTCGTCGGAATCAGCGTTGATTCAGCGTTTCATCCCTACGCGCCTCTGGGACGCCATGGTGCGCCGTCAGATGATCGGCGACTGAATCAACCCGCGATCAGAAGCTCTGCTGGGTCTGGCCGGCAAAACGGCCTTCGTAGTGCTCCTCGCCATCCAGCTCCTGAAAGATGAATTGACAGATGGCGGTGCCAGGAACCACGGCCAGAGGGGCCGGACCAAAGTTGCTCATCTCCAGCACCTGCTGACTGTTGATCCCTGGCCCCATGAACGGAGCACTGATGTGCACCATCAGACCCAAACGCGCAAATCGGCTGCGTCCCTCCAACCAACCGCACAGTCCCGGTCCAAGCTTGAGGCGCTCCCGGGTGATCCCCAGAATTGTTTCGCCGGGCATGATCAGGATGTGCTCTCCTTCGGGCACCTCCACCTTGTCGGTGAACTCTCGGTAGTCGGTGTGCTCGCACACCGCAATCACCTCGTGCACTTTGCGGAACACCCGGAAGCTGCCGGCCAGGGTGAGATCCACTGAGGCTGGCCCCACAAGCTCAGGGTTGAAGGGTGTGATCGTGATCACCCCGGAGTCAATCGCCTGAAGAATGGCCTGACGTCCCAGAACTGCCATGGGCCTTCTTTACGGGGGTCAGAGTATGGCCGAAGAATCAAGAAACCATTCCTTGTGCCATCATTGTTGATGTGAAGTGGGTCGACCGATCGTCGCCTACACGCCGAGAGAGCCTGAAAACAGACCATTCAGCGCGATCCAGATACCTCAACGGAGAAACCACCATGAAGACCTTGTCCCCCCGAAGGGAGGCGTTGGCCTCTGCCGCAACGATCGGTGCAGAGAAGTCCTCGACCACCCATCGCCCTTGCGGCCACCAGTCAACGGATCGGTTGCCGGATCGGTCATCCCAGCTGATCAGTTGGGATGACCTACTCGGGCAGCGTTGAAACGATGGAGTGTCGTTGAGCGATCAGAAGAAACCGCTCTTCGAGACAGGGGTTCCAATCAACTCTTGCAAGGCCTCGGATGTGAAGAGGTCAAACCCTTGCTGTGCCTCTTCAAATGAGGCGTAGCTCCCGAGGGAGGAGGCCAGACCATCCAATCGATTGGACACCTCCTCTTCTCCAACCAGGCCTTGACCGTAGGAACCACTCACTTCTGCGTTGGTACCCCATTGCAACGCGGTCCACTGAGTGATGTCACTGAGAAGGGCGACGCGAAAACGATCCGACTCTTGCGTGGACTGAAGAATGGCCTGCGGAAGCAAGGTTTGGTCCAGCCCACCACTCACTTGAGCTTGCCAACCCTGAAGTTCAGAGGCTGTCGCCGAGCGTTTGTACAGCGTGGAGTAGGCAATTTCAACAATGTCGTTAACACTCTGATCAGCAAGGGGGCCTCCATACAACGCCTCAATCTCACCGGCATAAGCCGGCGAGGACAAGAGATTCGTGACCAACGCGGACGCCTGCTCCCCTGTTCCCAAAATCGATGCAGCTTGAGAAGCAAGAGCCGAAGGCCAAAGCAGCTTTCCGGTGTACGCCAGATAGGTCATCGACGTGAGTTGATAACGCTGCTGCACCTGTTCAGCCGTGAACGTGCTGCTGCTGGTGGTATCAACGATTCCGGTGAGATCATCGGCATTGATCAGATTCAACCCATCCAGCGGTATCACCAGCTGCTGGGTTGTGTTGATCAGGATGTCTGAATTGGAGGCATTTCCGTTCACTTCATTGCCTTGGGCGATAACGGCATGACCGTCCAAGAGAGTGCCGCCATGACCAAGGCCTGCACTGATGGTGGGAGTGACGGCCTCAGTTCCGTTCGCAAGCTGCAACTCGTCCACAAGGAACAGAGGCAATGAATTATTCCGCAGGTTTGTGATGCGTTCATCAGGAGATAAGCCAGCACCACCATGACCACCATGACCGCCATGACCGCCATGACCGCCATGACCGCCATGACCGCCATGACCACCAGATTCTGAAGAATCGGGAAGATTGGTGGCGATGAAATGACCGGCCTGGAGTTGCAGAGTGAACTGCTGTGAGCCTGCAGAAGACTGTGTCGTGAGCACCAGGTTCTCCAGTGCCGACTGGGCATAGCTGTTGAATCCAGAGGTCAACACCAACTGAGAAAGATCACTGAGGCCAGAATCCAAAAACACCGCATCGGCAAGCACGTTGCTGTCAGCGAAGAAGCCTCCTTCAATCTCTCCAGTCTGGAACGTGAGTGACAGTGCAGCTCCATCAATCACGACGAGTCGCACGCCTCCTTCAACCGCATAAGCGATCGCGACATCTTGGAAGTTATCGAGATTCATATCAGCCATCGCCACACTCACCTGGTCAGCGCTGAGCCCCATTCGGGGCATCACACTGTGGGGGGCCATCAAGGAGATGTCATCAAAGGGGTCGAAGTTGAACTGCTCGTCCCAGCTACCGGGCGCCTCACCTGACAAGAACGCCTTGATTTCAAGATCCTTAAGGTTCACCACATCCGACTGCACCTGATCGAAACCGGCGGTAACCAGATCTCTCTGACCATCCCCACTGAAATCTTCGATGAAGACCCAGGGCGCCAAACTGGAATCGGCATAGGGAGTCAATCTGGAGGTCCTGAGAGTCTCTCCACGAAGAAGCGCAGCGCCATCAAACAGTTCGATGATGCCGGCCTCTCCACCTCCCCCTGCAGCGAGGGCAATGTCCTGAACAAAATCAGCACCAAGGTCTCCTGCTTGAGCACGCTTCCAGGTCTGACCGGAATCTGGAAGCGCTAGCAGTTGCACCGAGTCAAAGGTCTGGGCCTGGTAGAGACGAACACCGGATTCGTTCTGCGAAAAGCCTTGTGCTTCGACCAACCAACTGGAATCGGTATTTTCAACCACCGTCACAATCTGCATCATGCCGGCATCCTCATGGGGAAGGATGTGGCAGTGGAAAACATACGTTCCTAAATAATCCTGGAACAGCATGCGAATGGTCTGATCGTTAGCCCCCCAGGTTGCCAAAGAAGCAATCTTCTCTGGATCTTTAGCTTCAGGGATGGAGTGAAACTCACCACGCTGTGGCTCTAAAGAAACAACCTCTTTTGCTGCCGGATCATAGAACTCATACCCAGAGGAGTTGAGTGATGTCGTATCTTCAAGATTGCGCTTATTCTGAAGCTCCGTATCACTATCCTTTACCTGATAATCATTAATGTGAATATGGAAAGGATGACCAATGTATTTCGAAGGACTATTAATACTCCAATTACGATTCACCCACTCCTCAATCGTTCCCAGCTGGGCAATGGTCATGTTCCCATAGGGGAAAACATGATCGTTGATCAAGAAAGGATTGTTATAACCCAACCAATTGTCAACCCCTGGCTTACCAACAGGAAGACTGGTGTAAGGCTCGTAAGTAGCACCATCATTCATCATGCTGTAGTGCTTAAGCAGCTCCACAGTGGCGGCGTCGTACTCACTGGCAGGCCCAACTAACGTGCCTTTGGTCCAGTTGAACTGACGCTGACGAATTGGATCCCAAAGATCGGAGCCGTCAGCATCCTGGGCGAACAGATCGACGGAAGGAACCTGAAGGGGGTCATAGTCAGCCTGGGAGGTGGTTGGGAGAATCTGTTGAACATCAATCCCGGCATTGGCCTGAGCAATGACCGCATCCAACTCCGCAGTGGTGGGCAAAGCCTGCCCGCCCTCAACGTTGAACAAGGCGAGAGGACCGGCTCCGGTGTTCGAACCAAAGCCAGTGTTGCTCTCAGTTAAATCGGGGTAAGCGCCGGCATTGTTGATCGTGTAATCAACACCATCCTGCTCGAATGAGTAGGTCGAGGCCATCTCGGTTTTTCCCTCCGGTAGATACACCAGCACGTCCACACGCTTGGCCGGAGGCAAACTGAGCAGATCCACCGCTTGCGTATATCCCGTGGGCAACTGATTAGAAGCACCAGATGCACCAAAAATCCCATCAGTTGCAGCGCGGATTTGTGGATACTGATGGCCATCTTCTCCATAAAGATAGAGAGGCAATGTTGTGCGGTTGCCATCTGAATCCGTATGAATCAGCGAGATGTTATGAAACGCTTGATTCGTTTGATTTGAGAGCGTAATCGCCTGCCAACCACCCTCTCCCGCCTCGGCCGTGGGCTGAAATTCGCCATTCACCGTGACCATCGTCATCCGATTGACGACACCGCCGAGATTGTCAAAACCATCCAAGCGAAGCTTGCCTGTTTCAGCGTCAATCCCCACATCCATGGTCTTAAGAACAGCCCAATTGCGGGGAATGTCCTTAAACAAAGGAATTTTACTGAGCGGATCACCCACTTGAAATGGCCCCGACATCCCGCCGTAAACCATCTGATTCACGGAAGGATGGTAGTGAGGGTGATACCAATAAGAACCTTGACCATGATCAGCAGGGAGATCGATCTCCGTTGTCCACTGCTGGCCCGTGGTGTAGCGAGCGACGACATTATCGCCAAATCCACCGGGATTCGTGTGCGAGCCATGCAAGTGATAATTCACAGCATTCAGAGCACCCAGACCATCGCCAGCTGCATTGCCATATGTGCTGTTGCTAACCAATGAAGCCGCTTGATTTTGCTCTTCGTTAAGGCCATCAACCTTGATATCGTTAGTGAAATTGAGGTTCATCCCATCTCCGGGTTGCATCATCAACACCGGAGCGGGGTAACTCGTTCCTTCACCCGGAACCCCGAAGGTGTAAAGCATCGAGGGGTACCAGAGATCAGGATTGGGATTTGCCTCTGGATCAGTTAAAGCTTCAAGTCTCTGCAGGAGGGCATCGGTATCAAACCGAGAAAAGACAGTTGTGCTCCCGTCGTAAGCATCCCAAAGCTCTGCAGGCTTGTAATTACTTAAATCACTAGCAGCTTTATAGAGGTCACTACCAACAACTCCAACTGCGTTCCAATAATCGTCGTTAGTGGCACTTTGATCTTTACCGGGTCCTACATAGCCAATTTTTAGTAAATCCTCCATGGATCGATTGCGCGCGTGAGTTGTCCACTTACTGAGCACGCCTTTCTTATAAGCATTAAACAGTGATTTCGAGCTGGTAGTATTCGTCAGCTGAGGAATAAACCAGTCGCGTAAAAAACGATCGATTCCAGGGATGCGTACTGGATCGGAGCTAATACGCATCGGCGTATCGAGTGTTCCTGACTGCAGCGAGGAAACCACACGACGTTCACCATCAATGGTCCTCAGCTCAAGACCAGAGGAGAGAATCAGATTAGGACTCCCATCCTGCAAGGTGGGGAAGAGTGAGCCAATTCGATAGTTAACCTCAGACAGAACATCTTCACTCGTAACGATTGGAAGCGTCAGGATCACGTCATTGAAATCCTGGTCTGAGCGGCCTGAGGTTAATTGATCTTCAAAACCAAAGGCCAGCGCACCATCCTCTGTGGTGAAACTTGAAACCTGTACACTCCCTTTTGGGTTTGCATCTTCGTAGGAGCTGAACAGCTTGGATTCATCACCATCAACGATCAGCAGGAATCCATAATTCTTCTCGGGCGAGATCGATAAATCAATGAATCCTGACTCACCGAATTCTGGCTGTTGAAACGCTGAAAAAACCTGACCGGCCTCTCTGGCTTTCTGCAAAGCGGCCTGGAGATAACCCGAGTCCCCTGGTAGCAAGCCATCCACAGCGCCTGTCAGCGCATCAGCTTCATAGAGAGCAATGCCATTATTAAAATCACCAAGCCTGCGAACAGTGGCCCTCACTGTGACGCGAGAACCTTCCGGAATCGCATTCTCAAGCAGACCGGAACCACCGACGTAATACACCGCTTCAACACCACCAGCGAAACGCGCTGTAGCGCTATTACCCGTCAGGGTCAGCTCTTCCAGTTTGAGACGTTGACCGGAAGCATCTTTGGCAATCGGCAGCCAGGTATCAGCACTGATCGGCGTTGCCTTGCGTCCACCGAGTGCAACACCCTCGGTACGCGGCCAGGTGCCGGCCAGAATTTTTTCAAGATCAAGCGAGGCGGCATTCGCTGCTTGAAAACCCGTAAGCCACGTTTGCTCGGATGCATTCTCAACACCGAAGTCAAGCCGCCGCCCTTGCGTATCAAGACGCAACAGAGTGATCTGGGAATCGGCTGCGATCGTGAATTGCTTGGAATTCTGCCCCCTGCCCAGACTGCGATTCACCCAACCGGCTTGATCAACTCCAGCCATGACGCCTGCCACAGAGAGAACAGATCCCAACTGTGAACACAGCGCAAAACAAAAGCCGCTAAACGTTGGATTCGCTCAAGCAGTCTTGAGAAAATAAAAACCCCGTGATGGTTGATCAACCGAATGTGGAGCCGTTCCAGCCCCAGCAGCTCGCCGGAACATCCTCAAAACCGATGTAGATGCGGTTTGCAGCAATCCCCGTTCGCGCACTGATCAGATCGCAAAAGGCCGCGGTCATGGCTGGGGGACGGAGGGCACCGATGGACTTCACCTCCACATAGGCGCAGGGTTCCGGGCTGCCGGCGAAGGTCATGGGCACACCGGTCTCCAGCAGCGCCATCACATAAGCCTCAGGCTTGCCGGTTTGCTCTGCCAGCAACGACGACAGCTGCTGCAGCAATCCATCGCCATCGTCGACAGACGTCAAAGACGTGCGCACGTTGATCAGGGGCATGGTCGATTCAGACGTCGTACAACTTGCACCCGGGCGCCGTTGGATCAGCAGCGCAACGACGGGTCCAATACTCCAGATCCTCGCCGCGATGATCGAGGGGTGGGCGGAAGACGGGCTTGGTGTTGAGAGCCTGCGGGCGTTTGAAGAGATTGTTCATCGTTCCTCCTCGTCTGTTTCCGGTCTACACCCGCTGCGCCCCTCAGGTCTGTTGGGAGTCCCGGAAGGCCTGAAGCTTGTCCATGTCTTTCTCCTCATCGATCGTGTAGTCGGTGAGGATCAACGCCTTGCCGATGGTGCCCAAGGCATATTCGATCCGATCGAGATCGTTTCGTCCCTCGCCATCGTTGCGCGCAGCGCGAATCACCGCTGGGGTGAGCTGATTGGCGATCCGTTCGATCGCATCAGCAATGGCCTTGGCTTGGTCGAGGGGATCGGTGGCATCCATGGCACGTACGCATGCGCTGCATAACTTTGCCAGTAGCGGACTGCGGGCGTCGATCCGCCTTGGTCGCCATCCTGAAGCGAGATGTGGGGAACGCAGCGATGCTGCTCAATGCCTTCGATCTCGAGACCAGTAGCGGCACGCGCAACCTGGAGCTTCGCGCCGGTGCCTTTGCCGGTCTGGGAATCGAGGCCGATCTCCTGGCGGTGTCGTCTGAAGGCCTGACGAATGGCGCCGCACCGGATGCCTTCCTCACCCGACTGCAACGGGACTACGGGCTCAGGCTTCAGAGCACACAACGTGCCGTGGATCTCAGCGGAAGCCTGGTGAACAGCTGGGTCAGCGCTGAACTGACCCTGCACCCGGTCCCTGCAGGACAGGGGGGCCGCCCGGTGAACAGCCACTTTCAGCGGGTGGCGGTGGTGGCGGGAGGTCTGGGCCATGAACAGGAGCGGGATCAACCCTGGACAGCGTTCAACCGTCTGTTCTCCCTGCTGGCCATCCTGCCGATGCAGGGGATCCACTGCCGCACCGTGGCCGCTCCACTGTTTGGTCTCCATCCCAACGGCCCTGACGCTGCCGCTGATTACCCCCATCTGCTGGAGATCTGCAAACAGGCCTTCCGGCATCTGCCTGAACTGCACCGGCTGATCCTGTTCGATCGGGATGATCAGGTGCTGCGCCCGCTCGGCGCCACCATCGACCGCAGGATTCAGCGCAAGGATCCCCATCACACCTTGGTGGAACTACCCCAGGATCTGGCAGCCCTGGAGAGCCTGCGTCATCTGTGCCGCTGTGTTCTGGAGGACGACAGCCTCAAACGACTGCGGGTTGGCGCGGACCTCACGGAACTGATCCAGCTTCTCCAAAGCGACCAGGTCTCACCGATCTCCCTGGGGCTGCATTCCCGCCGGCTGCTGGAGCGTCTGGTGGCGCACTGCCTGCATCAGTGCGGAGACCACCAGCAGCGAGGCCTCAACAGCGGTATTCAGCAGTTGCGCAGCCTGGGGCTGGACCCCTGGCTGCTGAGCTGCATGCACCAAGTGCGCACCTTCGGGAATTGGATGGGACATCCGCAGGACACGGGCCGGAGCCGTCGGGTGGAGCAACACGACGTTCTGGCCATGCTCTGTTCACTGCGGCGGATCCTGGCGGACTACCCCTGGATCACTCCGCCTGCATCACCAGAGCGTGAAAGTTCTGCATATGGGCCGTGAGCAGTTTCTCGAACACCCGGAACACACCGACGATTTCCCGAGCACCAAGGCCCACCCCCTCCGGCACGATGTGCTTATAGATAAAGGTGATCACCCAGGCACCACCCTCGTCCTTCTCCGCACGGGCGTGGACGGGGAATTCATCGATCAGATTGCAAGCCCTGAGCACTTGGGCCTCCGTCGCCTCTCCGTAATTGGCGCTGTAACGGAAGACGAACACCTGATCGGTTGGGCTGGCATACACCTGCACAGGACGTCCATCCGACCAGACCGTGGTGGTCACGGCCACATCTGTTTGATCATCCTGGTTGCGAACCCGGTTGGTCTCGGCCTTGTAGAAGGCTCCATCGAACAGCGACGTGACGTTGTCGGGGGAGAGCTGCTCAAGGGTGAACTCCATGGACGATCAAGACAGAACGGGCTCTGCCTTCATGCTGAACGCGGTTCAGCGGCCGCGCCATTGATTCCAGATCCTGCGGTGCCAGGGCGTGACATCTCTAGGGAGAGGAGGCTCACCACGCTGACGCCGCTCCAGCTGCTCCACCTCGAGCCTCAGCTGTCTGAGAACGGGGATCAGCAGCAACCCCGCAATCAGCCCCACGAACAGCAGAACGGGAAGCAGGGTGACCAGCCAGATCGTGCCGACAACGGCGGCACCCAATGCAGCCAGTTGTTGGATCCACTTCGGCCGGCCCCGGCCAGGCAGCTGCTTCATCGCGAGGGGAGCATCCCCTTCAGCCTGCCACTAACGGTGGCCGCTGGCTCGGAAGCGAGACGACCGACTGGTCATCCCATGCTTTGTGCGACGTCCGCTCACGCGTTTGCGCCACATCCGGAAGGAGGAGGGTTTCAGCGCGCTGCGCATGATGGCGATCACCTCCGGTTCGCCGAGACCGAACTGATGCTGGATGGCCTCAAAGGTGGTGCGGTCTTCCCAGGCCATTTCAATGATCCGGTCGAGATCGGCGGAATCAAAACGTTCAACGGGACGACTCACAGCAAATCCAAGGCCCGGAGCACATCCACGCGGATGCCGCCAAGGCGCGCCCAGGCCTGAAGAGCGTCGGCTTGCGAGCCATAGGGACGCCAGTCATTCTCGGCAAGGCGACGCTGCATATGCCTGGCCACCCGATCCACGACAAGGCGATCGCTGGGCACGGAAATCCTGATGGGCTTGCCGTTCAATTCGTGAGTGAGCTCGCTAGCAGGCATGGGTAGGAACGCTGATTGTGCCTTTCGACACAGGACACAAGACTGAAAACAAGGTCAACGGTGCACAGCATGAACCAGTCCTCGACCAAGACGGCTGACGTTAGGAAGCAGGAGACTCTGCTGACGACTGCCCAGCCAACCGCTGAGTGCCGCCTGCGCAACGACCGTCAGAGCTATTTCGCCATCACGCGCGCGCTTGTGCAGGCACAGTTCGTTCTGGCCGATGGTGTGCTCAGCCAGCGCCTGTGGCAGGAGGTTGCCGACCGCGACATGGAGGTGGGTCGCATCCTCAACCTTCTATATGGCTGCTGGTTTCAGGACGACGAGACTGAGATGACCGCCCTCGACGATGCCTTCCTGGCCCTGCACGTGAGCTGAGCCGGCTTCAGTAATACCGGCCTGGGTATTCCCCCGGGTGATCCACGCGGGTCACCCGCACGCCATCAACATTGCGGCCAGAGAGCAGCAGCAGATCAGTCCCGGACACTGCATAGCCGAGCTCCTGAGCCAGCAGGGCCACCTCATCGGCTGTGACGGCGGCCTGCACCTGTGCCTGCAGCCGAGGGTCACGGCCGAGATGAGCCAGAAACGCCTGCACTGGGGAGGAGTCCATCGCGCCGAGCAGGAGCAGAAGGCTCCATCGTCCCTGACGGCGCGCCAACCTGAAGGCACTCAGCTCCTCACCAGCCGCCATGCACGACCAACGGGCAGCGTTGCTGCAGCACAACATCGGCCGATGGGCGGGATGCTTCATCCGTCTCAATGGGGATGGCTACGAGCAGGCACGCTTCCCCACGTCGCTTTCGGTGAAGGAGTGCGACGGACTGATTCAAGCCTGCCTCTCCTACGAACACACCGGCCAGCAGCGGTCGATGACCTTTCAGACCCTGCCACCCGCCATGCAGGTGAGTTCCCAGGGCGGATGGTCCCTTGGCCCCTCAAGCATCACGCCCAGGAGCTGGGTGGCGGAACTCTGCGTGGTGCACCAGCAAGAGCGCAAGAGGATCGTGGCGCGTCATGGAATGAGTGGATTGGAGCAGGTGGTGTACGTGGTGGAAATCGAAGGCACCAGGAAACCTGAGGCGCCCTTGGAACCACTGCAATGCCGCAGGCAAAGCGAGGCAGACCTGATGATCTGGGAACCCGAAGAGGGCGTTGAACTGCTGCTGGACCCGCGCGATCGCCAAGCGGGCGACGCCACAGCTTGCGGACTGCGCTGGACCCTTCCAGACGGAACAGTGCGGCAGATGGTGCGTCGCTACGGCGCCAACGGAGGCTTACTGCCCTTGAGCCAGGCCTGGCCATAACGCCGGTACGTTGCACTCCTTAACAAAGGGTCGTAATGTTTCGTTAACTGGTTAATGAAACATGGATTCCACTTCAACGAACAAAGACGCCTGGTTCCAGGACGCTGCTGCCGCACAGATCAAAGGCGAGCGCATGGCACGCGCTGAACTGCTGAACGGTCGCGTGGCCATGCTCGGTTTCGTGATCGGCGTTCTCACCGAGGCCCTCACCGGACACAGCATCCTCAGTCAGATCACCTTCGGAGTGCTCGGCTTGAGCTGACGCCCCTTCCAGGTCCATCCCCGACCGGTCGGAGTCCACCAGACCGAGACCGGTCCAATCACTCCTGATTGGCTCTCAGGCGACCCACTGGTCTGCATCCATGATTCGCTTGATCAACAACCCCAAACGCTTGAATTCCGAGAAGTTCAAGTTCGTGATGGCCTGATCGAGTCCGCAGTCCACCCAGGCATCGCCACGTTTCTCGTAGATCGTGAAATCCTCTTCGAGGGAGTTGCGACGGATGCAGTAGGTAACGCCATCGTCGTGAACGAAATCCGCCGAATGCAGCTGAAGGGCCATTCGCTCTGATTCCCCGCTTCCCGGCAAGCACATCACTCGCACTCTCGCCCCTTTTAACCAGAGCAACAATGCGCCTTAACACGGATTGCCTCCGCTGCTCAGGCCGACGACAGTGTGCTCATCGAGATCGGAGGCGCTGATGACAGCCGACACTCCACCACAGCCCAATCACGAAGCAGCCTGAGTCAACCGGCCCCTGCTCCAATAGTTTCCACTTTCCGTGAGGCTTCGTCCCTCGGCAGGCAATCACTGGTACGCCACGTCGACCGACACTCCATTGCATCGTTCGGGCTGCATGAGCAGCCATAGGTGCCCCGGAGTCCTAGCAGCCTTACCTCTGAACTTCAGGCCCCAGGCGCCTAACGGCCAGACGCTTCTTCATCCTCATGGTGCTGCCGTCTCCTCCTTAGGGAAGGGGCGGCTTTTCACTTGGATGGATCCGTGTCATCGCCTTGTTTGCGGAAGTCGCCGATCCGGGCATCAGCCCAACGGGCGAAGAAATACACGCCCACGAATAGAGGCACATAAGCGATCCACATCCGATCTGGGGCCAGACCACTGTTGTTGATCACTGCCAACCCGCCATATCCCACAACGAAGTAGATCACCGCACGCCGGATTGCTCCGACCTGTTGAGGATTCATGATCACAATCCGCGGGCTTTCAGCCTAGGAAGCCCCAGGGCGACGGGACGTGTTGCATGCGGCCTACCACAAGCAAGGCAAAAACGCGAGAAATCGGCGGAGCATCGCCCAGATCCGCAACATAGTGTTACGGTTCAAGGCACCTCGATCGCTCCGGATGTTCACGCTCGACAAGGCTCGTCAGATTTTCCCGGAGACCATGACCGCCGATGCCGTGCCGGCGATTACCGCACGGTTCAAGCTGCTCAGCCCTGAAGACCAACTGGCTCTGATCTGGTTCGCCTACCTGGAGATGGGACAAACCATCACCGTTGCCGCACCTGGCGCAGCCCGCATGGCTCTGGCGAAGCCCACCCTCGATGAAATCGAGGCGATGAGCTTCGACGAGCAAACCAAGGTGATGTGCGACCTGGCTGCCAAGATCAACAGCCCGATCTCCTGCCGGTATGCCTTCTGGTCGGTGAACGTGAAGCTCTGCTTCTGGTACGAGCTTGGAGAGCTCATGCGTCAGGGCAAAGTGGCCCCGATCCCCCAGGGCTACAAGCTTTCTGCCAACGCCAACTCGGTGCTGGAAGCGGTGAAGAAGGTGGAGCAGGGCCAACAGATCACCCTGCTGCGCAATTTCGTCGTCGACATGGGCTACGACCCCGATGTGGACGACAGCAAGGTGGTGGCTGAGCCGATCGTGGCGCCGACTCCTGAAGATCAGCGTGAAGAGATCTTCATTCCCGGTGTGCTGAATCAGACGATCCTCAGCTACATGCAGCTGCTCAACGCCAACGACTTCGACACCCTCATCGATCTCTTCCTCGACGACGGTGCTCTGCAACCTCCCTTCCAACGTCCGATCGTGGGGCGTGAGGCCATTCTCAAGTTCTTCAAGCGTGACTGCCAGAACCTCAAGCTGATTCCCCAGGGTGGTTTCGGCGAACCTGCCGACGGTGGCTTCACCCAGATCAAGGTCACCGGCAAGGTGCAAACCCCTTGGTTCGGCCGGGAAGTGGGCATGAATGTGGCCTGGCGCTTCCTGCTCGACGACAACAACAAGATCTACTTCGTGGCGATCGACCTGCTCGCTTCCCCCGCCGAGCTGCTGAAGCTTGGTGGCAAGTGATCCCTCGGGGACCAATCACTGGAGGGGATTGCAACTGGCGGGGCTGATCGGCTGCGCCTGGTTGCTCACACTCGCGGTGGGTCTTCGCCTTCCCTTCCAGCAGCTCCACCCTTTGGCCCTCATGGCCTTCGTGATGCTGCGCAGCTTTCTGCACACCGGGCTGTTCATCGTGGCTCACGACGCCATGCATGGCACCCTTGCTCCAGCAAGCCACCGCAAGCTGAATCGAAGGATCGGTCAAGGTTGCCTCTGGGCTTACGCCGGCCTGAACTACCAGAGGTGCCTGAGCCATCACATTCAGCATCACCACTCGCCTGGATCGGCCACTGATCCCGACTACTGCAGTGCGGCTGATCCTTCACCCTTGGCCTGGTATGCACGCTTTCTCAGTCACTATCTGAATCCGATGCAGCTGCTCAGGTTGGCGGTCTGCTTGGGGCTTTTGCTGCTGATCATGCCCTCCAATCAGGATCAGCCTCTGCTCACGCTGGCGTTGATCTATGTGATTCCTTTGATCATCAGCTCCTGGCAACTTTTTGTGGTGGGAACCTTTCTGCCGCACCGCAAAAACCCCCATCAAGCTGATGGTTTCCATCAACCAATCAGCCTCGATCTTCATCCGATACTGTCGTTCGCAGCTTGTTACCACTTTGGCTATCATCGCGAACATCACAGTTATCCAACAGTGCCCTGGCATCAACTCCCCGAAGCCCGCACTGCTTACGCTCAAATCTGAACCCGGTTCAGCACCTCTGCCCCGACCTCACACCTCGACAAAACCATGTCAGCAGCTGACTGGACACACCAGGAACAGTCCATTGCCAAGAACGCCTTTGAAACTGGCAAACAGCGCTCAATTGAAGCATTGATTGTGATTTTGAGAGAGCAAAGTGCTCTGCTCGACACACCCGAATCAATCTGGAAATATCACGATTTTCTCAGCAGTGAACGTTATCAATATGAAGGACGAGCTGAATTTGACACATCCAATATTTTGTTCAATCTGGCTGACATGATCAAACAAAATTTAATAAGCTACGAAGACATTGAAGGCCTTGAACAAACCAAACTCAGCAAAATCAAAGCCATGGCCATGTTTTGACGTCAGCCCAGGCTGAACGCATGCTTTTCAACTGAGGATTGCACTGAATTGGCTTTCGGTTGAATCTTGATCGATGTCGGCCTCAGAGCACAGGCCAGGGCGCGGAACGGCTGATGCACGCCCTCCACAATCAACGTTCCCATTGGATGGGAGTGGGCAAGATTGAGCTTCATCGTCAAACCGGTTGTGAAACGGAATCTGCGTCGCCTTGATTCCTTCACGCAGCCTCGCGGATTCAAGGGCTCTTGACGAGCCATGTTCAGAAAATCTTCCAGGCCGTACTTGCAAAGTTGTCGCCGTTGTCACGGCCGGCTTGCCCTGTCCCCCCAACCATGAGCTGATCGACATGTTCAGCCATGACCAGCGAACAGGCCATTGAATTGATCGGCTCCGCTGTGGACTACAGCCAACAACGCAGCAAGCTGCTCGCCAGCACCGAGCGTCTCTCCGACGCCGAGGCCATCCGCCGAGAATTCGATGAATGGCTTAACCCCACCGGGGATTGCTTGCCTCTAATGCCATGTCCGTTGCCGGAAGCGGGTTGATCACCGCCCATTCATCGCTGTGTATCCGAATGAACGACACGGTGGTTGACGGCTTCGCTATGAAGAGTCTGTAGCAACAGCTACAAGAACACGTTCACCTCACCTCCGGTGAGGCGCAGTTCGACTCAGGCCATGGAACGGGGACCTGAGCTTGCTTCGAGGAACCATCATGACGCTCACCTATCGCGGCCAGAAGTACGTGCCGAATCACACTGCAGCCACCCGGCAGCATCCTGTGGTTCTGAAGTACCGCGGTCTGAAGTTGGCCAAGTGAATTGATGCCGCCTCACGGCGGACCTGCGGCCCTGCTCAGGCAGGGCCTTTTCATTGCTCTTCCCACTGCGCCTGATGACAACAGGCCATGGGCAATGGCATTTTGAAATCATGAAACAGCGCTCCCTGCTGCAGCGGCTCGGCTCCTATCTGATGGGCCTGGTGGATGAGTACTGGACCATGCGCGAACCGCAGAGCTACGGCGAGAAAGCCCCCAGCTGCACAGTGCGCTGCGACGACGAGCACTGCGAGCGTGCGGACTGAACGGAATGTCTCGGTTGTGGTTGATACCAACCATCAACAAATGGATGTCGATCTGCTCATTCAGCGCCCTGAGCCGCTGAGGCGCTGAAGGAACCATTGGTAATTTCCGCCTAAGCCATCCATCAATTGTGAACGCAACGCCTTTGCAATCACTGAGTGCCGTTGAAGCCCCCTGTATCCATGGCGCCTGGCAACTGGATAGCTACCTGGTGGAGGAGAAAATCAGCGGCAACACCTTCAGGCCGATGGGTGACCACCCCACGGGCTACGCGCTGTTCACCCCGGCTGGACGGGTGTCGTTCACGCTCACTGCTGAAGGCCGCAAACCAACAACCGACCGCGAAGGCGATGCGGCTCTGCTGAGCAGCTTGGTGGCCTACTCCGGCACCTACAGGCTGGAGGACGACCGCTGGATCACTGCGGTGGATGTGGCTTGGAAGCCGGAATGGGTCGGCACCGAGCAGATGCGCTTCTTCTCGATTGATGCTGACCAGCTCACGGTGCGAACCCCATGGCGGGTGATGCCCAACTGGCCGAAACAAGGCCCGACCCGCAGCATCGTGATCTTCAAGCGCTGCAGCTGAAGCTGCTCACTGCAGGGGATCGATCAGGCCGTAAAGAAGCGCTGTCACAGCCATCTGGGTGCGATCACGAGCACCGAGCTTGTCCATGGCGTTCCCCACGTGGCTCTTCACCGTTTCCACCGAGAGGCCGAGCAGGGTGGCAATGGCGTTGTTCTTAAGACCGCGCGCCACGCCGGCGGTCACCTCCAGTTCGCGTGGGGTGAGTTCCTCCACCAATGGGGGCAGATCGGGTTGCGGTGTAGAGGCGGCGATGCGGCGGATCTGCTCTGGAAAGTACACACCACCATCAGCGAGGGTGCGCAGGGCATTGATCAGATCGCCGCGGCCGGTGCCCAGGCTGGATTTGAAGATCACGCCATCAGCGAAGGCCTCCATCGCCTCCTGCACCACCGTTTGGGTTTCGCGCACCAGCACGATCATGAGCTGACAGGTGGGCAACTCCGCCTTCACCCGGCGAATCAGGTTGATGCCATAGCCGGATTCGAGATCCGAGCTGCAGATCAGCAGATCCGGCTGGGTGCGCAGCACCAGCTCAAAGCCCTCGTCTTCCGTGGTGGCGGCACCCACCAGGCTCGAGGCAATCGCATCAACCAGCACAAAGGAAACCAGCGCCAGGCGATCGCCAAACACCACAACAATGCGGCGCTCCTTCAACAACGCAGAGGCCTGAGCGATCGCCTCCTGATTGGCACGGGAGTCGAGCCGAAGCTCCATGATCGGCACACGGATACCCGGTTTTAGCGCGGATGGTCCGGACGCACCTGCTGGGGATCACGCCACACAACGCCGCGAATGCAGGATGGATAGCGCGCACGGGCCAGCCGCCAGGCCTCCAGAGCATCGGCCACCTCCACGGTGTGGGTGGTCAACTGACCATCGCGCTCAAGGATGAGGTCGTAAGCGGGGGGCATCGCGCCGGATCGTGCAGCCCCTTCATTGAGGCAGAAAGCGGCGGGTTGCACATCCCTCAACTGAGGGAGAGACCGGCAGCATTCTGCTGCCGGTTCCACTCGCATCAGGCACGCCGTTTTCACTCTCAGCGGTCTGCGGCCGATCGGCAATGCGCGATTTCACTGATTGCACTTGTCGCCTGGAACACCAACACTGTGTGCATCGAGATCGGAGGCACCGATGACGGCCGACACTCCACCCGAGCCGACACACGAAGCTCGCTGACTTTCTGGCCCCTGCTCCAACAGTTTTCACGCATCAGAGAGGGATCGCCCTTCGGCAGGCACTGAGGTTCGCCACGTCGATCGGCACTCCATCTGCACCGTTCCAGGTGCCCCAAGGAGTCAACCACCCTCCCACCTAGGAACCTGGCCCCAGGCGCCACAGCCAGTCGCTTCGACCCTTTTCTTTCAGTCCACTTGCTGGAGGTTGAACAACCGTATGGCAACACTGAAATTCGCAAGGTCGTGATGCACAAACGAGCGCGTTAGGCCGCCTGTCCCGCCGAGGGACGACGGCCTCCACAAATCAGCCCCAGGCTGATTGAAACCCCCGCAGGTCTCCCTTCAACAGAGACCTGCGGGGGTTTTGCCTGTAACGACCTGGCTGATTAATAACGCTCCACCACCCGGGTGGTGCCGTCGTGGGCGATGGCCATCACCACAAAGGAGTCGGGGTCGATCCCCTCCATCTCCATCCCGGGAGAGCCGATCGGCATCCCCGGCACCGCCAGGCCCTCGATATCAGGACGTTCGGCGAGCAGGCGCTGAACCGATGCCGCTGGAACGTGGCCGTCGATCCCGTAGCCCGCAACGCTGGCGGTGTGGCAGAAGGCCTGGGTGGGATCGATGCTGTCGCTGATCTGATCGTTGATGCGAAAGCCCGCTGCTTCGAGGTGCCGTTCCCACTGCCGGCAGCACTCACAACTGGCTGAGCGCACCACCGTGATCACCGGTGCCTCGGCCTCAGCCCACACCGGCAGGGGGGAGGCGAGGATCAACGCCAACAGCAGGGCGAACACAAGCCGCCGATGGCAACGCCACTGCATCTCAAGACTGATGCAGTTGCCGAAGCAGTTGCGCGGCAAGGATGCGAGACAGGCGCCGCTTCACCAGCAGATCGCAGATCCAGTCGAACAGGGGCGGGGCATCGTCCACCGCGGCGAGCCGTTGTTCGAGGTCTTTGAGTTCCTGCTGATCACGGCAGCCACGCAGGGCATTGATCAGGGTTTCTTCTGCTGGCACAGATGCCAAGGGAGTCGCGACCATGCGCGTTGTGATGCACATCGTCTTTACAGCTAAAGCATCGAGAACCCCCCTGTCATCAGGCTTCAGGCCAACGTGTCGAAATGCGCAACCCCGCCTCGGTTGATTGCGGCTGCGGTTGCAAGGCTTCAAGACCGGTGGTGATGGCTGACACCAGCAGCAGAGCGGCAAACCCCTGGCGCAGCCTGCGCTCCGACACGCGGGACACCCAACGCTGGCCGAGGAGGATGCCGATGCCACCACCGAGGAGCAACGGCAGCAACAGGGGCAAACTCGCTGCCGGCCAATGGCCATGACGGACCAGGGCCATCAGGGAACTGGCGGAGATCACCAACAGGCTGGTGCCGGAGGCAAGGGTCATGGGCAGGCGGGCCAGCAGCACCAGGGCGGGAACAATGGCGAAGCCCCCACCCACACCGGCGATTCCCGTGAGCAGGCCCACCCCCAAACCCTGAACCAGCAGCTGAATTCGGCCCTCCCGTTGACGTGCAGGCGCCGATGCCTGTGGCTGGCGCAGCATCAACCAGGCCGCGGCCAGGGCTGCCAAGGCAAACAGCATCAGCTGCATGGAGGGGGCGATCACACCGCTGCGCACCCAGCCCGCACCCAGCCAGCTGCCGGCCAGGGCGGGGATGCCCAGCCACAGGGCCGGCCGCCAGGCCACTCGCCGCTGCTGCAGGGCCGGGATCAGGTTGGCCAGGGCCAGGATCAGCACCACCAGCAGCGACAGCGGAACGGCCTCGCGCAGCGGCAGAGCCAGACCCGTCACTAACAGCGGCAGCAGCAGAATCGAGCCGCCGGCACCGAGCAGGGCCAGCAGAGCGCCGATCAGAACACCGCCGCCGAGAAGCAACAGCACACTCAAAGCCGCACCCGGTTCCAGGGCATCACCGCCAGCAGCCGAGCCATCCCGCAGAAGCCGCTGATGCCGGCGAACACCAACCCCGCGCCCACAAACCAGCTCAATGCGATCCAGGCAGGGGCCAGGACCTGGCTACCGATCAACCCCAACAGCACCAGACTGCCGGCCGCGATCTGCACCTGGCGCATCAGCGGCAGGGGAGCACGGGCCTGACGCTCCACGGGCAAACCTGCCTGCTGCCAAGCCTCCAGGCCACCCTCGAGATCCATCACCGTGCGGCCTGGCCAGCGCCGCTCCACCAGCGTTGCCGCCTGGGCGCTGCGGTTGCCGCTGTGGCACACCAGCACCAGATCACCCTCCGGCAGTTCCGCCCGCTCGATCCGGTCGAGGGGAATGCAACGGCTGCCAGGGATGCGGCCACCGGCCACCTCCATCGGCTGGCGCACATCCACCACCGTCACGGACGCCAGACGGGCGTGGAGAGCAAGGGGAGACAAACGTTCAGACATCACAGAAACAGAGAGAGAAGAGAAGAGAAGAGAAGAAACAGGGAGCTCAGGGGCACGCGAGCGGATAGCCCTCATCCGCCCAGCGATGCAGGCCGCCGTGCAGATTGGCGACGCGGGACCAGCCGTTGCGCTGGAGCTGCTGGGTGGCGAGCGCCGAACGACTGCCGGCGTAACAGACCACCACCAGCGGGCGATCCCGAGGCAACTCCGCCTGGCGCTCACTGAGCTCCGAGAGCGGCAGGTGAATGCTTCCCGGCACCCGGCCGTCAGGGCCCTGCCATTCCTCGAGGGAGCGCACATCGAGCAGGGTGACCTGATCGCGATGGGCACTCACCCAGTCGGGGAGCACTTCATCGAGGCCGGCATAGGTGCGCTGCAGCGGAGCCCAGGGCTCCTGGGGTTCGCTGGTCTGCTGGGGGCGACCACTGCGCAGGTTGCCTGGCACCGCTTCATCAATCCGGTGAGGGTGGGGCAAGCGCAGATGGTCCATGTGCAGCACGAAGTCCTGCTCGCGCGCAGCTCCGCCGAAGCGCGGGTTGAAGCGACGCTCCTCCGCCACGCTGGTGACGGAACGGCCGCTGTAGTCGTGGCCGGGATAGAGCAGGCAGGTGTCCGGCAGGGTGAGGATCTGGCCCTGAATCGATTGCCAGAGCTTGCGGGCACTGCCCTGCTGAAAATCACAGCGGCCGCAGCCGCGGATCAGCAGGGCATCACCGGTGAAGGCCATCGAGGCGTCGTCGAGCACATAGGTGAGGCAGCCATCGGTATGCCCCGGTGTCGCCCGCACCAGCAGCGAACGGGTGCCGAAAGGGATGCGGTCGCCATGGGCGAGCGGCCGGGTGACGAAGTCAGCCCCGGCAATGGCCGACAGGCCGATGGCACAACCGCTGGCGGCATGGAGGCACCAGCTGGCAGTGACGTGATCGGCGTGCACGTGGGTATCGAGGGAGGCCACCAGCTGAAGACCCAGCTCCCGGATCAGGGCCAGATCACGGTGCTGGCGCTCGAACACCGGATCGATCAGCACCGCCTCGGCGGTCGCTGGATCCGCTAGCAGATAGGTGAAGGTGCCGGTGTCGGCATCCTGGAGCTGGCGAAACAACAGGGATCCAACCCCGGCGGCGAGCTTGGCCAAAGACTCAGCCATCAGACCCTCCAACTTCATTTATGACTGTACACGCATAACTGCATAACGCCATAATCAGTGCAGATGCCGCACCGCCATGGCTGAGGCCAAACCAGGAGCTGAGCAACTCGCCGAAATCAGCCGCTTCTTCCGGCTGCTGAGTGAGCCGGCCCGTCTGCAGCTGCTCTGCGAACTGCGCGACTCACCCAGCGACGTGCAGACGCTGATGGAGCGCACGGGCTTTTCCCAGTCGCACCTCAGCCGGCAACTCGGCCAGCTGAGCCAGGCCCGGCTGGTGCGCAGCGAACGCCAGGGCCAACGGCTGATCTTTCACGCCGATGACCCCCTGGTGGATGACCTCTGCGCGCTCGTCAGCCAACGGCTGCGGCAGACCCTGGAAGCCAGGCTGCGCAGCATGGGATGACGGCGATGTCGGTGCATTTAGCAAGCCGAACGGTCAACCCCACCTAGGGTGAAGCGATCCACGCCACCAGGCGGCCACCTCCGTGCCGCCACCTCTGCGACCACCCGGCTTGCGCTTTTGAAGCGCGCAGCAGGCACGGCCTGGCTCCTTTGATTCCTCAACCCGTTCAAGACTCCAATCGGACCCTCGCCACCAGCGAGGCCATTTCAGACAGAACAACACCAGCAGTTGTCTACTGCGAAGGTCACTTCTCCGGACTCGATGGCAAAACGGCCCACGGTCTGGTTCGGTCCTGCGACGGCTACAGCATCCGCGCTGTGATCGACAGCCAATGCGCAGGCCTCGACGCCGGATTCGTGCTCGATGGCATCGCCAACGGCATCCCCATCGTGGCCGACCTGGCAGCGGCCATGGCCTTGCTGGGAGGGTCAAAGGGAACCCTGATCTACGGCATGGCTCCAGCCAGCGGGCTATTCAGCGACGAGGACCGCCACATGCTGCTGACGGCGATGGCCGCCGGGCTCAATCTGGTGAGCGGCATGCGCGAATTCCTCGGTGATGAGGCCGCCTTCCAAGCCGCGGCCCAGCACCATGGCGTGACGATCCGCGACGTGCGTCGTCCTTCAGCCCTCAAGGATCTCAAGCTGTTCAGCGGCAGCATCAGCCGTGTTCGCTGCGCCCGCATCGCCGTGCTCGGCACGGACGGTGCCATCGGCAAGCGCACCACGGCCACACTGCTGGTTCAGGCCCTGCGGGCCCATGGCATCAGGGCTGTGTTGGTGAGCACGGGCCAGACCGGCCTGATCCAGGGGGGCCGATTCGGGGTGCCTCTCGATGCAATCCCCTCCCAGTTCGGCTCCGGAGAGGTGGAAGCCGCAGTGGTCGCGGCCTACGAGGCCGAACGTCCGCAGGTGATCGTGATTGAAGGCCAGGGAGCCCTCAGCCATCCCGCCTACCTCTCCTCGAGTTTCATTCTGCGAGGGAGCCAGCCCCAGGCCGTGATCCTGCAGCATGCGCCGGCACGGCGTTGTCTGAGTGATTTTCCCTTTGCACCGATCCCCACCCCAGCCAGTGAGATTCAGCTGATCGAGTCCTTCGCCCCAACGCGGGTGATTGGACTCACGATCAACCACGAAGGCATGAATGAAGCCCAGCTCACCGCGGCGATCGCCCTCTATGAGGCTGAACTCTCCATCCCGGTGACCGATGCCATCAGCCGGCCCGCGGCGAATCTGGTGGCCATGGTGGTGCGCGCCTTCCCTGAACTCAGTGGCGTGCGGCAGCCGCTGGCCCTTTGAGTGCCCCTCGCCTCGAGATCAACCTGCAAAAACTGCATCACAACGCCCGAACCCTGGTGAAGCGACTGGCCGGCCAGGGCATTGCGGTGACCGGCGTGAGCAAAGCCACGCTCGGAATGGTTGAAATCGTGCACACCTGGCTGGGCGCAGGTGTGGGCTCCATTGGCGAATCGCGCATTGAAGCCATCGAAGCCTTGGTGCGCAGCGGCATCACCGTGCCGCTGCTGTTGGTGCGCTCGCCGATGCTCAGCCAGGTGGATCGGGTGGTGGCCAGTGCCTCGATCAGTTGCAACACAGACCTCGGCGTGCTCAACGCCCTGGCCGCCGCAGCGAAGCAGCAGGGTCGACGCCACGGGGTGCTGCTGATGGTGGAACTCGGCGATCTGCGGGAGGGAATCCTGCCGGCAGACCTGGAATCGGTGGCTCAGCAGATCCTGGCCATGGCCAATCTGCAGCTGATGGGCATCGGCACCAACCTGGGCTGCCAGAACGGCATCGCACCCGATGCGCAGAACATGGGCGATCTCTCCCGGCTCACAACAGCCCTGGAGCAACGCTTCCATCTCACCTTGCCCTGGTGCTCCGGCGGCAATTCCGCCAATCTCCCCTGGCTGGCCGCCGGCGGTGATCCAGCCCGGATCAATCACCTGCGCCTGGGGGAAGCCCTGCTGCTGGGCCGCGAACCCCTCCATCGCACGGCGATCCCTGGCCTGCACACCGATGCCATCAGCCTGGTGGCCGAGGTGATTGAAGCCAAACACAAGCCCAGCCAACCCTGGGGCGAGCGCGGCCGCACCAGCTTCGAGGGATCGCCGAGGGCTCCGCGTCGCGAGGGATCGTCCCAGCATGTTCAGCGGGCCCTGTTGGCATTGGGAGAACAGGATGTGGATCCGGCTGGCCTCATCCCCCCTCGGGGCACGGTGATCCGGGGCGCCTCCAGCGACCACCTGGTGGTGGAAAGCCCTGGGCAGCGTTTGGCTGTGGGTGATGAACAGCGCTACCAGCTCAGCTACAGCGCCCTGCTCCGGGCCATGACCTCTCCCTTCGTGGACCGTTGCTTGGTGGATGGTTCCTGCAGCGCTCCATCCGCCCGTTGCCGATGATGATCGGGATTGCTCCATTGCGGTGCCTTGATGCCCTCGCTTGATTTCGATGGCGACTACGGACGCAGCTATCGCCAGAGCATCCAGAACTCCATTCCCGGCCACGACGTTCTCCACGAGATCGCCGCTGCAGCGGTGCAGAGCATGGCCAGCGATGTCCAGCAGGTGCTGGTGGTGGGCCCCGGCCCAGGCGATGAGCTCCTGCCTCTGCTCAACGCCTGCGCGGATGCTGCGCTCACCGTGCTCGAGCCCAGTGCTCAGATGCTGGAGCAATGCCGCCACACGCTGGCCGATCACCCCGGCAGCGCGCGCTGCCGCCTGTTGCAGCAGAGCCTGAACGAGGCCCTCGAGGGCGAGCTGTCAGGCGCCCGCTTTGATCTGGTGGTGTGCCACAACGTGCTTCATCTCCTGGGCAGCGACGCACAAACCGTGATGCTGCAGCAACTGACGCAATGCACAGCGGATGGCGGCGTTCTGCTGTTGAGCGCCTACAGCGAAGCGGAGGAGCCCGAGAGCCAACGCCTGGTGTTCAACGTGGCGCGTCAACGGCTCCTGGATCGCGGCGTCCCGCCGGACACGGTGGAAGCGATCGTGGAGAGCCGCAACAAGGTGGTGTTCTCAATGGATCCAAGCCAGCTCTCAACGGTGCTGGCGCAAGCCGGCTGGTCTTCTCCGCTGCAGCTGTACCAGGGATTGTTCATCCGCCTCTGGCTGTGCCGGGCGCAGACCTGATTCAGGCCGTTCGATAGGCCTCGATGAAGGCGGTGCGCACCGCCTGCAGCAGGGAGTCTGGAAACGACAATCCGCTGCCGTCCACGTAGCGGGCGATTCCTTCATCGAGCTGATCGTTGAGCGCCAGACACTGGGCCGCCGACAGGGCCAGGGCCTGTTGATACACCTCGGCATCCTTGCGGCCGGCATGGAACAGGCGGCAGCCTTCATCGATCAGGTCTCGGAGCGCAGGATCGCGCAGATCGATCACCTCGCCCCCCTGCAACACGATGCGCCGATCCCGGATCACTTGGCGCACGCGCTGGAAGGAGGCTTTCGCGACGGCGTCTCCAAGCCGATCAGGTGCCTGCCTGCGCTCACGGATCTGAATCAAGGCATTCAGGAGCTCAGCCGCTTTGAACACCGCCAGATCCCTGCGCTGCTGGAGGCTCAGAGCGTTCAGCGCATGCCCATAGGCGGCCACAGCATCGAGAAACGCGGGCGGCTTCTCATCGAACACCGGCAAGGATCGCCAGGGTCTCTCCACCACGTGCGCTTCAGAGCTCCAGAAGGGTTCCCAGCAGATCGGCCGGATGCTCAGAGCCATCCGTGCGCATCAGCTCCAGCTGCAGCAGCATCACAACGTAGGCCGAGAAGCGAGCTGCCGAAACAACGGCCAGGCCAACACAGAGGGGGCAGTGCATCAATCCCATGGATGCAGCTTCGAGCCCTTTTGATGCTGATGAAGGGAACCGTGCCATTTCTTGACCTTGGGCACGCAACATCAGCGTGGACCACCAGCCCTCACTTGCGGGTCACGCAGATGTAGATCGCGTGGATCACTGCCACAGGCCACATGATGGCCATGAATGGCAGCCCCAGCCCTCCGAAGCTGAGCAACCAGAAGAGCAGATTGAGCCAGAACGCACCGGTGAGACCCACCTGGGTGGCCACCGCCAGGGGCGGCAAGAAGAAGGCCAGGATGATGCGAAGGAGGTCGCCGAACGTCATGGGTCTGAAGATGACTCCTTCTTGCTAGCCACGTCCCCCATTCAGGGATACTTCAGCGGCTTTGAACGCAATAGCGCCCTGAGCTGAACCAACCAATCGGACAGCCATTGCCCGTTTTCTCAATCGCCTGGCGTTGGTTGCTGGGGCTGCTCAGGCAGTAGCTACCCGATGCGTAAAACCCGATGGGGCAGCCATTGCCGACTTTTTCAATCGCCCCTCTGACGTTGCCGTTTTTGCTGGGTACGCAGTAACTGCTGGAGGTGTAATACCCAATCGGACAGGAGCCAACCTTGGGCAACGGACGCACCGGTTGCTGGGCCAGGGCGCTTGGGAGCCATGCAGCGGCAAGCCCCAGAGCAACAACGAGCGTGGGTGGATTCCGCATCAACAACCTCATTGGCCAGTGAGCGAGGGTGGCGTGAAGGTATCAGCCACCGCCACGATCCAGCGGGCGGCGGCCGCCGTGACCTGTTCCTTGGTGACGTTGAACGCCAGGTTGTGGCCCTTGGCGAGCAGATCGGGAATGATCGTCTGCCAGGCCATGCCGGCGGCACTGGCATTGAGATCACCGATGAGCACAAAGGCCTTGGCCGCACCGGTCACCGCGTCGGTGTACTCAGGATTGGCCGACACCTGGCTGCGGTACCAGTCGCTCACCTGATCCCGCTGGGCCTTGCTCAGAAACGGCGGCGCCCCCACCAGATAGGCATCGAGCACCAGCATCGGGCTGGGCACGCTCTGACCAGGGTGTTTGAGCGCAAACCAGGCCTGACCGATCGAGGCGGCATCGGGCCAATGGCAAAGGATCGCGGCGTCCTGGCTGTCGAGCGAGCGCTGCGCCGCCAATTCATCGATGCGTTCGAGCAACTCCGGCCCAGTGAGCGGCGGTTCGCTGCGGGAGTGTTCAGCCCGGGCCTCATTGATCGCCTCGGCCACCGCCGCTTCGTTTTCATTGAGCTGCTCGAGGGCCCGCTTGAGGTTGGCGTCGGCATCGGCGGGGCTGGCCAAGGGACATCAAGCGGAGGGCTGGTTCCACGATGTCATTGCCATCAGGGAATCATCAGACTGTGAAAGCCCAAGGCTTGGCTGCGATGCACAGGATCACCCGCCAACTGATGGCCCCGCTGGCGGCGGCCGTTCTGCTCGGCGCCTGCAGTCAGCCCAAGCCAGCATCGAACTTGGACAGCGTGTTCCTGGGGCGCTGGCAAGGCAACAGCACCGCTGGGCGCGCCGTGTTGGATGTGCTCACCGTCGAGCCCAAGCGGGTGCGATGGGGCAATGACCTGAATGGTGTCTGCGACAGCGAGTACAGCGCTGAGACCCTGCCCAATGGGGAGAACGGTCGCTTCCCCGATCAGCTGATTGCGCCCACTGAGCCGACGGAGCTGGCCTATGCCGTCGTCAGGCTCACGCTTCAGCCAGATCCATGCCCAACCGGTGTGGCCGTGATCCAGCTGGCCAAGCCGCTGGATGGGTCAAAGACCCTCAAGGTGGTGACCTACGACGCCCAAGGGGCCGTTCGCGGCAAGTATCCAGACCTCACGGCACTGAGCGAGGAGCAGGCCAGCAAGCCTGAGTGGCCACTGCAATGCACGCTCAACGAGATTGCGTCCACCTGCCGTACAGAGCCTGCCGCGAAGGATGGCTTCACGATTTACTTCTCCCACGCCGAGCAGCCGATCTTCACCTTCACGCCGGTCGGTGCGCCCACGACCGATCGCCGGGAGATGGTCGACAGCTCCGGGCAGCGCTGGGCGATGAGCGGCCATCACTCCTTTGAACTGGAGGAGATCGGCGGGTACGGCAACCGCATCACAGTGAGCAGCCCCTGAGAAGGATCGGTAACCCTGGCGCTTGGTTTTCAGCCTTTGCTTCAAACACTGGTCGAGCGGATTTCACAGAACGTGAGAACCGTTGCATAACAAGTAGGCCTCACCTCTGCCGAGATCCCGTCAATCCGCAGCGATATGGACATTGTGTTGACGCAACGCCTCTTACGTTGAGCCAAATTGTGTTGAATTGACACAATCATTGCGCTCGACAGCTTGTTGAGGCAGATGTTGCTATCAGTTAGGAATCAAAGCGAATTGACAGAAAAGAAATGGCAATATTTTCACCGGCATCTTTTAATTCAATCAGCAAACACAAAGCGGTCAACGGCTTTCTTGAGAGCATTCTCAAGTTCATCTCATTAGCCTCCTGTTGCTTGATCTCGAGCGCAGTCCCAACAGTGGCGCAAACGAGAGTTGCCGAGCCGGTTGATTTTGTAAAAGTCAGAAAAGCAACTGACCTGCAGATGTCGCCGCGGGGAACGTTTGGCGCGTTCGTGTTGAACACCCCCAATCAGGAGAAATCACCGAAGTGGCTCTCCACAAGAACGATCTGGATCAAAGCACTGGATCAAGATCAGAAATGGAACCAGCCATTCACGGATCTTGCCGAATCCTGGTCGCCGGCCTGGTCACCCAATGGACGACGCCTGGCCTTCGTGGCCAGGCGCGCCAGTCAATCGGCAAAACCAGAAGCTGCCGAGAGCGCTCAGATCTTCATTGCCGATGCCGACGGGTCCAACCCCACTCCGCTGACAACATTGCATCATCAAGTCAAGGCGTTTCGCTGGGCACCTGACAGCGAAACCATCGCCTTCATCGCCCAGGCGGAGCAGAAAGAAGGGGCCGAATCGCTGGGCTCAGGGAAGCTCAAATTGTTCAGTGTAAATATTCACAGGAAATTAGCCAGACCAGTGCTCAAAGACGATGAGCACCTCATTGACTTTTCATGGGGGCCCGATTCATCCACACTTGCAGTTCTAAGGAATACGGCAACAGGTTACGAGGGTTGGTTTGCCAAGAAATCACTGTCGCTTGTCGACATCGCATCACAACGCACCATCAAGGATTTCACCCTCGACACGGGCTACTTCACTCTGATTCGATGGTCTCCAGATGGGAACTATGTCTTTTTCCTCGGGCCATCAGCCACAAGGGCTTCTGTTGTTCCCATGCTTCTTAACGTCAAGGCCGGCACGGTGACAGCCCTGCCAATGAGCCAGAGCGGCGACATTCTTGAGGTGGAATGGGCCCCGGATTCAACCTCGCTGAGAACCAAGATTCTGGATAAGAACAATGGGATTATTGCGACGATAGACATCAGAACAGGCGCCACTACCGCACTCGAGAGGGCCTCTGTGGACTGGCTTTCAGAGTCGCCAACATTCACAACATTCAGCTTCAGTGATCAGGGCGACTTTCTCTATCTCAAAGAGTCTGCCACATCTCCAGCAGATGTCTGGCTCAGCCGATCGGGAGAGAGGCGGAAGCTGACAGCTCTCAATCCAGACATACAAAATCTCAGATTGTCACCGATCGAAGAAGTGACATGGCGGAACAAAAATGACAAGGAAGTGATTCATGGAATGCTGATCAAGCCCAACGGGCAGGCTCTCAATACACCCTTACCGCTGATCACTCTGATCCATGGCGGTCCCTATTGGGCTTGGTGGAATGGCTGGCAGGAGGGCTACATCGGCTGGGGACAGTTTCTGGCTTCCCACGGTTACGCGGTCTTTCTCCCAAACCCAAGAGGATCGAGAGGCGGTGGGACCAAATATGCAGACGCAATTGTTGGTGATTTAGGGGGTGTTGACTATGTCGACATCATGAGCGGAGTCGATTCACTGATTTCGTCTGGAATAGCCGATCCCGAGCGCCTTGGCATTGGCGGTTTCAGTTATGGGGGATTCATGACTCCATGGGCCATCACGCAAACGAATCGCTTCAAGGTCGCTGTCGCCGGAGGAGTGATCGCGAACTGGAAAACACTCTGGAACACATCGATAATACCCGGAATGTTTACCACGCTCCTGTTGGGAACCCCCGAGGAGAACCCAGAACTTTATGCCGAGCGATCGCCAGTGAATCATGCCCAGCACGCATCAACGCCAACTCTGATCTACCAAGGCACTGTCGACAAGCGAACGCCAGTCGGGCAGGCCCGGGAGTTGTATGCAGCGCTGAAAAAAAACAAGGTTCCAACCGAACTCATCCTCTTCGAAGGCGAAGGCCACTACTTCAAGGATCGCAATAACACGGTCAAGCTGATGGAGAAAGTTCTCCAGTGGTACAGGAGATACCTTTAAATGAAGTGATAAAACGAGATGAAAACACTGCAGAAACAGTCTTTATAAGTGATCAAAGCGGCGTCTTTTGACTCAGCAAAAGCGTCGGCGCACGCGTGCCTGGCCCTCGAATACAGCTGGGTTTTACGTCGATTCATACTCCACCACAACGAGAGACGAGTCTTCTTCCGGATACAACGGTGCATCCAACTGGTTAAGTATTTCCTTTCTGATTCGAATCGATCAGATCGAAGATAGTCCCGAAAGGATCGGTAACAGAGCAACTTCGGCCACCCCATGTGTGCACAACGATGTCTGTGGTCTTCCCACCGAGGCTGCGAATCCGATTCACCACTTCGTCGAGATCGTCTGTCTCGATAAACAAACCCGAGTGGCCGACTCCGTAGTACTTCTCTTGCCACTCATACACTTTTAACATCATGCCGCCGAGATCGTAGTTCGTGAACCTGTGCGGTTCACCGTCGAACTCCCTCAGCAACCGCAGACCAATCACCCTTTCATAAAATCGTTTGCTGGCGGCATAGTCGGATGCGGGGAATGATGTGAACAATGCTTTCATTCTGTTCTCATGCCTCATTGACTTTTCGCTGGATCCAGCTAACAGCTCGCCCTGGCCTCTCAGTTCCTAGTTCTGCGGCTCTTGCTGAACACCCGGCTGAGGATGAAGCCAGCGATGAGCCAGATCAGCACATCAGTGATGATAAGCAAAGGGAATGGCAATGACTAGCCCTGGTCGCCACTTACAACGCCTTTCGCGATAGACGCCATGAAATCGAACTCATCCAAATCACCAACACCAGCAGTGCCAGCATCGAAGGGCTTTTAAAACAGAGCATCGATACTTTGCTTGAGAAAGGGCCGAGACGAATCCAGCAGGATCCAGATCAACAAGCGACCAGAGGTTCCGATAAGCGTGTGCGGACCCAGCCCAGTTTTCGCTCGATTTCTTGAATCATCAAGCCGGCCAGATCCTTGCCTGTGGCCGTTTCAATGCCCTCCAAGCCAGGACTTGAATTCACCTCCAACAGCAGAGGGCCTCGCTCAGAGCGAATGATGTCAACTCCGGCGACATCCAACCCGAGGGCACGGGTCGCCGAAACAGCCAACTTGCGTTCTTCCGGGCGGATGCGCACGGCCTGGGCCGACCCACCTTGATGAATATTGGAGCGAAAATCTCCGACCGCAGCCGTGCGTTCAATCGCGGAAACAACTTTGCCGCCGATCACGAAACAACGCAGATCTTTTCCACCTGCTTCCTTGATGAATTCCTGCACCAGAAGGTTGGCGTTCAGGCTTTTCATGGCGTTGATCACACTTTCTGCCGCTTTCTGGGTCTCAGCCAACACAACACCACGCCCCTGAGCTCCCTCCAGCAACTTGAGGATCAACGGGGCACCACCCACCATCTTGATCAGGTCTTTGGTGTCGAGAGGTGAGCTGGCAAAGCCGGTGACCGGCATGTTCAGGCCGTGCCGCACAAACAACTGGGACGCCAGAAGCTTGTCGCGAGAGCGCTTGATCGGTTCTGCGGCATTGAGCACGCGGATGCCCATCGCCTCGAACTGTCGTGTGATCGCACAGCCGTAGAAGGTGACACTGGGGCGAATCCGCGGAATCACCGCATCGATGCGCTCCAGCACATTGCCACCCCGGTAATGCATCTCAGGATTCTGTGGATCCAAGCGCATGTAGCACTGCTTGACATTGAGGAACTCCATGCGGTGGCCCCGTTCCTCGCCGGCCTCCAGAAGACGGCGGTTGCTGTAAAGCTCCGGGTCCGAGGCCAGCAGGGCAATACGCAGGCCATTGCGCTCGGTGCGCAGAGGGGCATACATCGCCTCGAGCTCGTCCTGGCGGAGATCGCCGAGTTGATGGCTGCCCTCGGGATCCACCAACACGCGACCCACCATGGCTTCACGGCCGAGCAGCATGCGATAGCCCATCGCATCGCGGTTGGTGAGGGTGAGCTCAATCGGCCAGCTCTCTTCACCGAGCACCAGCTGTTCACGAATCACATAGCGGGTTTCGGTGATGCCGCTGGTGTTGCGCACACCACGCTGTTCCAGCACAGGCGACTCATGGCGAATCACCACGGAACGGTCGTTCTGAAGCGGATGCACTTCAAAACTGATCCACCGGTCTCCATCGCGCTGAAACGGCACGATGTTGAAGGCATGCAAGGAGGACGTTGCTGCGCCGGAGTCAACCCGTGCCTTGATTGCCGGCAGCCCAAGCCCTGGCAGGGAGCACCACTCCTCACTGCCGACAATGATTTTTTTGGTCAAGGCCGCGAACGGTCCTTATCGAAAGACACAGAAATCCTAAGTGGCGTTGAGGCCTTCACTGCAGCTGGTAGACCCTCAATTCAGTGGGTCGATCAGGCCTTCGACTCATGATGCCCAACCGCTCCACCCCAGCTTCGTTTTCATTGAGCTGCTCGGGGGCCCGCTTGAGGTTGGCGCCGGCATCGGCGCGGTGCTGGTCAGGGGCAGAACGAGCGATCAACGTTGAGCCTCTCACCGGCGAGACGGCTTCCACGCTCATCCAACTTTCAGAACCTTCTCCCCCGATTGGGGGAGGTTCCAAAAGGCCTTTCAGCCAAAGCTATGGAGGATTCCACGCATCCACCGATTCCGATGCTTCCTCTCTTCGACCCGCTGCTGATCCTCGACACCTGCGTTGCGGTTCTGATCGTGCTCACCATGCCCGAGTCGGAATCCAAGGCCGAACCATTGCCGTCCTCATGGCCGTCCGATCAGGGGCCCTTTCGACTCAACGATGGCAACACCTATGTGGAACATGCGGGGATGGCGGTGAGAGCCGACCGCTTCCGTGCTTTCAACATCGGCAACTGAAGGAGCATCAGATAATGCCGATCCTTTATCCACCCACAGGCACTTTCCCCTCCGATCCGGGGGCTCTCGAGCGGAGTGCACTGGAAACGCTTTACCTCCACCTGCGCCACAACTACCGGGGCCTGATGGTGAGCCGGGGGCAGTACCGCGGACAGGCCCAGCGCAGCCAAGAAGCCATGCATCAGCTGGAACAGAAGCTGCGTTTGATCGCTGAGCGGGAAGCCTCCGTACGCAAGGAGGCCTACGAGATGCTGGAGATCGTCACCAACGTGGTGGGCGAACTGGAAGACGCCGGCGACGACCTGGTGAATGAATTCGGGCTGTATCAAAAAGGGAAAAGCACGTACCAGGGCGGCCGCTTCATCGGACGGCTGGTGGGTGCTGTGATCCGCTTCATCCGCCGCTGGACCGGGACGAAGCAACAGCTCGCCGCCATCGTGGAGAAGCAGCAAGCCGTGCAACTCAGCCTGGAGGGCACTGATGGGACAGATCGCTGAGGCCCTGCGCGCCAATCTCAGGGCCGTTGTGGCATCGGATGCCCGCAGTCTCAGGGAGTTCGATCAGGAGCTGCGCAATGCCACTGCGCCGGCAACAGTTACTCCCCAACTCACGGGCCATGAACGCATGGCGGCCTTGCTGGGCCAGGGCAGCTTCCAACAGCAAACGGTGGCCACACTCAAACGCTTGTGCAAAGAGCACGGCATCACGGGTTACTCAAAGCTGCGCAAAGCCGAACTGGCCAAGGAGCTGGAACGCCATGGGGTGGTGCCACCACCGAGGCCGCTGGAGAACTTCAAAAAGGCTGAGTTAATCGCGCTGGTGAAGCAACTCCTGGGCGGTGACTGTTGATGACCATCACCCCTCGCTACGGCGAAGCTCTCCAGTGGGCCGACGAACTCCACCGCCAACAGCGACGCAAAGGCAAAGATGTGCCCTACATCTCCCACCTAATCAGCGTCAGCGCCCTGGTTTGGGAAGACGGCGGCAATGAAGACCAGGCGATCGCTGCTCTACTGCACGACGCCATCGAAGACGCCGGCCAGAGCCACGCTTCAATCGCCGAACGTTTCGGTGGTGCGGTTGCCGACATCGTGCGCGACTGCACCGACACCTCTCACGATGCAGCGCCTGGCGTGAAAGAGCCGTGGCTGCTGCGCAAGACGCGCTATCTCGAGTCCCTCGCCGGCAAACCGTTGACATCACTGCTGGTGACCGCCGCCGACAAGGCGCACAACGCTGGCGACATGGTGCTGGATGCCCGGCGCGATCCAGCGATGTGGAGCAAGTTCAGTGCCGGCCTCGATGGCAGTGCCTGGTATCTGCAGCGGATGCATCAGGAGCTGGTGGATCGCCTGCCCGACAGCCGCTCAGTGGAGCGGCTGGGCGAAGCGGTGAACGACATCCTCAGCAGCAACGCCTATCAGCAGCTGATTCCAACGGAATCAACGACCGAAACCTGGATCAACACCTACCCCGAACGTCATGACCGCTGACCTTGTGATCACCACCATTGCCTACGGCAACCAGGCCGTGCCGTTGCAGCAACGACCGCACTGGCGGCCTGTACCCCGTTGCCCTTACCGGCGCCTGAAGGAGTTGACGCCCACCAGTCGCTGGTTCGATCTGCCCGCCGCCAATGCGGAAACGCTTTGGGAAACCCATGTGGCCCAGGAGCTGGGGGCGCCGATTCCACCGGCTGCGCTCGCGGCTCAGGAATGGATCAATGCTGGAGCACGATCGGCCTATGTGGTGGAGGCCTGGGAAGGGCGCCAGGGGGTGATGCGCGCCGATTGGTACGGAGCCGGCAGCGATGAACCGATCCATGGTCTGATAGATCAATTCATGGCCGCAAGCGAAGGCCGGATCGGAGGCTTTCCGGATGTGGTGGCCTTCTGGGACGACGGCAGGATCAGCCTGCAGGAGCTGAAACTGAGCGGGAAAGACGCGCTCAGTGCCAAACAACATCAGGCCGCGGATCGCCTGCGGGGGCTGTTAGGCGCAAGAGCCGAGCTGAGCGTTCTGGAGTGGGGCCAGGGCTAAGCCTCACCCCCCAGGTGCTCAATCCAGCTCGCCGGCTTCAACCCTGCTTCGAATCACATCCAAGAGATTCCACAGCGAAGCCCAATCCGTGGAGTGGCCTCCGCTCCAACGATCACTGCGCACCTGCCAAAACAGCAGACAGCGCAGCTCACTAAGGCTCAGATCAGACCAATCACCAGACAGGCGCTCTAAAGGCTCCTCACCACCCAAGAACGCATAGCCATTGAACGTATGCGCGAAGCAAATCAAGCGATGGCGATTGCCATCAGCAGCAGGAATGCGCTCAGCAATGAGCTCACGGTTCGGAATCTCACGCATGGCCTCAATCGTGATTGGGGAAACAGGAATGAACTCCCCCAGAATTGCCCAATCACACCCAACAAACATCCCTCAGTTGAGGGATGTTTGTCATGCTCATCCGGTGAACAATGAAGAAGCGAGATTTGTTGAGGATGCAGATCGAAGTTTTGACTTACAACACCTCAAAAAGCTTTCCGCCACCTCGACAACCTCACGACTTTGCGCCAAGAGTATCTCGACGTGAATTCGATCTTAAATCCTTTATCAAATAAAGCCGATGAACAACAGCAAAGTACGCCAGCTCATCCAAGAGTTATTCAAGATCTCCAATCAGCTGGAAGCCGCATTACCCGGGAGAGGGCTTTTGCCTGCAGGACAACAACTTGGAAACCTTGGAGAACTGCTGATCGCCGATCGCTTTGGGCTGGAACTCACACCACCGATGCGCAAGGGTATCGATGCCCACACCGCCGACGGCACAAAGGTACAAATCAAAACCACAACGAGCCGAGGGGTTGGCATCCCGCTTGGGCATGGGCAACCTGATGACGACATTTATTTGTTAGCAGGCCTCCTTCACGCCAACGGCACTTGCGAAGTGATCTTTAATGGCCCCATGGTGCTGGCCTGGGGCATTCGGCAACCCACACCAAAAAGCGGTGGCGTGGCGTTTGTGTCAAGAGGACCACTCGAACGGCTAGCACGAAAGATTCCACTCGAACTTCAGCTGCAACCAAGCGGCAACGCATTGGCTTACCAAAAGAAGGCGCTGAATTGAGCTTCGATGGCAACTCCATCAAAACATCCCCCAATTAGGGGAGATAGGGCCTCCCTGCACTCACCCATTTGGGTGATGCGAGAAATGGGCCAATGCAAAAAAATGGAAGGGCCAACAAGCAGCCATGCCCACTCGCCTGATCACCCCTAGCCAGCTGTCGCTGTTCTCGATCAGCCCGGTGATCGGGGCGTGGTGGCAGGAGCTGGAAGCTCGCAAGCTGTTTGATGGCAACAAGCCAGCGGTGAGTGAGCTGGATCAGCAACTGTTTGCCGATGGCCTGCGCCACGAGCAGGTCTTGCTCGAGAAGCTGGAGAAGGAAGGGCACCGGATTGCCCGCCTACCAGGCAAACAAAGCGAGGCCGATTACGCCGCCACCCAGGCTGCGATGGCAGAAGGAGTGGACTTCATCCATCAGGCCTCGCTGTGCCATGGCGGCATGCGCGGCAGTGCCGATCTGTTGCGCAAGATCGAGCAGCCATCGGCCCTGGGCGATTGGAGCTACATCCCGATCGAATGCAAGCTGGCAAGTAAGCCGAAAACCACCTTCCTGGTGCAGGCCTCGGCCTACTGCGAACTGCTCACGCCGCTGCTGGGACATCGCCCCGATCAGTTCGAGCTGTACCTGGGTGGCGGCAAGTTTCAGCACTACGCCACCGATCAATTCTGGGCCTGGTACCAACTGCTGCGCCAACGCTTCACGGCGTTTCAACAGAGCTTTGACCCAAGCCAGCCACCGGAAGATGCCCCGGGTGATCACGGCAGCTGGACGGCCTTCATCGACGAACGGCTCAAGCAGCAGCGTGATCTGATGCTGGTGGCGGGCATGCGCCAGAGCCAACGCCAGAAACTGCGCGCCGACGGTATCAACACAATCGAGCAGCTGGCGGCGTTGCCGGCTGGCAGCAGCGTGAAAGGGCTGTCTGGCGAGGCGTTGCATGAGCTGCGCCAACAAGCCGAACTGCAACTCACCCCTGTGGGTTCTGACGGCCGCCCGGCCTTTCGGCTTCGGCCGCTGGTGGCGGGCAAAGGATTGTCTGCCTTGCCGGCAGCGGATCCCGGCGACATCTGGTTCGACATGGAGGGCATCCAGGATTCCGTGGCGGGAACCAAGCTCGAATACCTCTTCGGTGCTTGCTATCGCGACAGTCCGGAGGACAAGCCCCGCTTCAAGGGCTGGTGGGCCCACAGTGAGGCCGAAGAAAAAGCAGCCTTTGCTGCCTGGGTCGATTGGGTGGAAGCGCGGCGGCGGAGCCATCCGGGCCTGCACGTCTACCACTACGCGGCCTACGAGAAAACGGCGATGCGGCGTCTGGCGCAGCAGCACGCCACCCGGGAAGCCGAGATCGACGACTGGCTGCGCAGCGGCCTGCTGGTGGACCTGCTGCCGGTGGTGACCAGCGCGATCGTGCTGGGTGAGCCGAGCTACTCGATCAAGAAGGTGGAGCACCTTTATATGGAGCAACGCCAGGCGGGGGTGACCAACGCCGGCGATTCGGTGGTGGCCTACCTGCACTGGCAACTCTCCGGCGAGCCGGAGATACCGGGTGAATCGCCGGACGCCAGCCCGAAGCTGCAGGCGATTGAGGACTACAACCGCGAAGACTGCGAAAGCACCGTGTTCCTGCACGACTGGCTGCTGAAGCTCAGGCGTGAGCAAGGCCTGCCGGAGCAACCCCTGCAGCAGCCCCTGGATGAGGCTGATCAGGAGCCACGGGAACCGCAACCCCTCGAGTTGCTCAGCCAACAGCTGCTCGAGGAGATCCCCGATCACCTGGTTGATGAAGGTGAACTGGGGCCGCGCGGGATGAGCTGGCGGGCCCACAGGCTGCTGGCTCAGCTGCTGCCGTTCCACCACCGCGAAGCCAAGGTGGGCTGGTGGGCCTATTTCGATCGCCGGTCCAAGGCCGAACTCAGTCCATCGGAGCTGATCGACGACGGCGAAGCGATCGCCGACGCCCAATGGGTGGGGATGGACGAACGCCCCAGTGCCCGCACCGGCGCCGACATCCACCACTTCCGCTTTGACCCCAGCCAAACGCTGAAATTGCATGCCGGCGATGGCGACAGCCGGCTCACCGTTGAACTGCCCGCCACTGGCCTGAAGCTGGATGTGGATGCGCTCGATGCCGAACGGGGAACGCTGAGCCTGAAGCTGCCCTGGAGCAAGCGCGATCAACGCCTCGCCAACGGCGAAGGCGAAGGCATCCCCAAAGACGCCACCTCGGTGATCAAGGTGCCGGCCGACATCAGCAAAAGCCTGCGCGAACGGCTGGAAGAGCAGGCCATGGCGTGGGTGCACGAGCACCAGGCGATCCCGCCGGCAATCCTGCAACTGCTGGAACGGCAACCGCTGCCGGCACTGCAAGAGCTCAATGCAGCCATTGCCGGAGATCCCAACGCGGTTGCTGATGCCCTGGCGGGTTTCCTGCAGGAGCACTCAGGCATCAGCCTGGCGCTGCAGGGCCCACCGGGCACGGGTAAAACCACCGTCACCGGCCAGGTGATCGCCCAACTGGTGGCCTCAGGCCAACGGGTGGCAATCAGCTCCAACGGCCATGCCGCCATCAACAACCTGCTCAAAAAAGCCAAGAGCACCTGCAGCGCTGCAGGGGTGGCCGGCGAGGTGGTGAAGTGCAACAACAGCAAAGAAGAAGCGCTGAGCGCGGCAGGCATCAGCGTTGTGAAGCCCGGCCAACTCTCGGAGGCCATGGCGGTGGTGGGCGGCACCACCTGGATGTTCTGCAAAGAGGAGCTGGCAGAGCAGTTCGATTGGCTGGTGGTGGATGAGGCGGGGCAGATGTCGCTCGCCAATCTGCTGGTCATGGCGCGTTGTGCCCGCTCGATCCTGCTGGTGGGCGATCAACAGCAGTTGGCCCAGCCCTCCCAGGCCGATCACCCCGGGGAGTCAGGCCAGAGCTGCCTGGAGTACTGGATGGAAGGCGCCTCGGTGGTGCCAAGCGATCGCGGCGTGTTTCTCTCCACCAGCTGGCGGATGGAACCAAGCCTCACCGCAATGGTGAGTGCCTTGTTTTATGAGGGCCGGCTGCAGGCCAGCCCCGCCAATGGCAGAAATTGCATCACATGGGCCAAACCCTGGCAAAGCAGTGATGGGCAGCTATTACAAGGACAAGGCCTGGTGTTTGATCCGGTGGCGCACAGCGGCAACAGCGTCTGCAGCGAAGAAGAAATCAACCGCATCGAATCGCTGGTGGATGCCCTGCTGGGGGGCAGCTATCAACACGCCAAAGCCGGGGGCATCGCAGCAGGCACGCTCACGCCAGACACAATCCTGGTGACGGCTCCCTACAACGTGCAGGTGAACCGGCTGCAGCAACGGCTGGCTGGCAAAGCCCGGGTGGGCACGGTGGACAAGTTCCAGGGCCAGGAAGCCCCGGTTGCCATTCACTCGCTCACGGCGAGCAGCGGCGATGAAGCACCGAGGGGGTTGAGCTTTCTGCTGGAGCCCAACCGGTTGAACGTGGCAATCAGCCGCGCCCAATGCCTCTCGATCGTGGTGGGCTCACCTGGCCTAGCCAGTGGCGTCGCCAACACGGTGGCGGAGGCCGAGCAGATCAATCAGTTGTGCCTTATCGGCACAAGGAAAAACAGACAAAACTCTAATTATCCCTCAATCGAAGCCAACGGATCAATGCCATGAGATTCATAAAAAACTCAGCAAATAACAGAGCAATTGACGAGATCCAAGCAACTTCAAGCCAAGGAGAAGAGCTTTGCGGCATAACGAACAGCTTTTCTATTTTTGCGTTTTCACGGCTCTTGCAAAGTGAATATAATTTTCAAAAGTTCCAACTAATCCTCGCCCCCAAGGGATCAGACCTCAAAACAACAGGATCCACAGAAGAAAGGCACTCACGAAACACACTTCGCTTGCGCTGGATAACCAAACAAATCCTCAACCTTGCAGAAAAAGATTTTCAAATACGCAACGCGAAAACGAATATACCCCAGGGCGCATTTGTCATCAGAGACTCAGGCCAAAAACCAATCAAAGCGCTAATAGGCTCGCTCTCGCTAAGCGACTCCGGGCTTGGATTATCTCCCGGAAATCCGCTCAATCTAATTCAAGCATCTGAAAGCGAGGAAGAAGCAAAGGCAATTAACACATGGTTCAAGGAACAATGGGATGCCCTAGAAGACGAAACAGCGAAAAATGCACTCATTGAGCACCTGCAGACAATAGCGAACCATAAAGACCCGGCCTGCATTTATGCATTAATACTCGAAAGCATTTTTCACAAGCCAGAAGATCAACTAGATGAAGATCAAATCGTTAACGCCGCGACGGGAATCCGCCAGACTGTCGTCTGGAACAAGCTTTACAAATTCCAGCGTGATGGAGTGATCGGCGCAATCGACAAACTCAACAGGTTTGGAGGATGCATCATTGCCGATAGCGTTGGGCTCGGCAAGACATTCGAGGCACTGGCCATCATCAAGTACCAGGAATTGCGGAATGACCGCGTTTTGGTCCTCTGCCCGAAACGACTTCGCGACAACTGGACTCTCTACATAGCAAACGATCGTCGGAATGTCCTTGCTGCGGATCGCTTCAACTATGACGTCCTGAACCACACGGACCTCTCACGCGATGCTGGACTATCGGGCGACATTGATCTTGCCCATGTGAACTGGGGCAATTACGACCTCGTCGTCATCGACGAATCGCACAACTTCCGAAACAAGAAGACGCCCCAAGCGGAAGGCGAGACCCGCTACGACCGGTTGATGCGCAAGATCATTCACGAGGGAGTGAAGACACGGGTGCTCATGTTGTCGGCCACCCCGGTTAACAATCGCCTTGCTGACCTACGCAACCAAATTTCATTCGCGACGGAAGGTGACGACAGAGCTTTGATCGACCATGGCATCAACAGCATTGACGCCACCACTCGCTTAGCGCAGAAGCAATTCAACCGTTGGCTCGATCTGGAGGAGCCGGACCGTACGCCCTCTCTTTTGGTCGAGATGCTGGGCTTCGACTACTTCACGCTGCTCGACCATCTAACGATCGCGCGATCCAGGCGGCACATCGAGAAGTACTACGGCACCGCCGAGACAGGTCGTTTCCCTGATCGTCTCCAGCCAATCAATATCAAGGCAGATGTGGATAGTGCAGGGGCCTTCCTGCCCATTGCCGACATCAATCGAGAGATCCGCCGATTGAACCTGGCTTCCTATGCGCCATTGCGCTATGTGCTCTCGCATAGGCAGGCGGCCTATGACCGCAAGTACAGCACCGAGGTCAAGGGAGGCAGCGGTTTCTTTCGCCAGGCAGACCGCGAGGAGAGCCTGATCCATCTTCTGCGCGTCAACGTACTCAAGCGAATGGAAAGCGCTGTTTCATCCTTTGCTCTGACGTTGCAACGCCAGCTCTCTGACGTAGAAGCCACCCTGGCTCGCATCGAGGCACAAGCTGATGAGCTCGAGGGTCTAGACATCGAGAATGTGGACCTTGACGATCCAACTTTTGAGAGCCTTCTCGTGGGCCGCAAGGTCAAAGTCCTGCTCAAGGATGTCGACCTTGTTCGTTGGAAGCAGGACCTGAGCGAAGACCGCGACAGGCTGGTCAAGCTCGTCGCAGCTGCCCAAGACGTAAAGCCACAGCGGGACGCCAAGCTCCAGGCCTTGCGCGAGCTGATTGATCAAAAGTGCCAACAGCCAATCAATCCCGGCAACCGCAAGCTGATTGTCTTCACGGCCTTTGCCGATACCGCCAGATATCTCTACGAGCAGCTTGCTCCGTGGGCAAACAACACTCTTGGTATCCATACGGCTTTGGTCACAGGCACTGGTAGCAACCAAGCCACTTTGCCGCTTCTGCGAAAGGACTTGGGATCGATCCTGTCTGCTTTTGCGCCACGCGCAAAGGAACGGCCTGCCGAGCTTGCGGACGAGGGTGAACTCGACCTGCTGATCGCCACCGACTGCATCTCAGAGGGGCAGAACCTACAGGACTGCGATTGGCTGATCAACTACGACATCCATTGGAATCCAGTGCGGATCATCCAGCGTTTCGGTCGCATCGACCGCCTTGGCTCACCAAACGAGCGGATTCAGCTGGTCAACTTCTGGCCAAACATGGAACTTGAGGAATACATCAACTTGGAACAGCGCGTCAGCGGGCGCATGGTCTTGCTCGACATCTCTGCCACAGGCGAGGAGAACCTGATCGAGCAGCAGTCGGGAAACCCGATGAATGACCTTGAGTATCGGCGTAAGCAGCTCCTGAAGCTCCAAGACGCGGTCATCGATCTCGAGGACCTCTCCACTGGCGTTTCTATCGCCGACCTGACGCTGAGCGACTTCCGCATCGACCTCGCTGAGTACAGGCGGGCACACCCCGAGGTGCTGGACACGTTGCCGCTGGGCACGATGTCCGTGACCACAACGGCTGATGCCGATCTGCCCCCCGGCATCATCTTCTGTCTTCGCGCCGAGGGCGAGGCTGCCAAGCAGGCTTTCGAGCCTGGGTACCCCATGGCACCCCATTACCTCGTGCACATGAGCGATGACGGTGCCGTACTGCTTCCCTTTACCCAGGCCAAATGCATCCTTGACCGGCTAAAGCGACTCTGTGGTGGGCGGGACCAACCCAACCAAGCGGCTTGTGCTCGCTTTGACAAAGCCACGAAGCAAGGCGCGGACATGCGTCACGCCCAGCGCTTGTTGGCAGCAGCAGTGGGTTCCGTTGCCGGCAAGACGGAACAACGTGCCGTCGCCAGCTTGTTCGCGCCGGGTGGAACGCACGTGTTGCCTGGCGAGTTTGCCGGGATCGATGATTTTGAGGTGATTGCCTTCCTTGCGATCCTTCCGGAGGCGGCTACATGATCGCTACCGACCTGATTGCCGCATTGGATCTGCCACCCAATGCACGGGTGGACCGGCGGGTACCCAAAACCTTGCTGTTGGAGCATGGAGCTCCAACGGCTGCGGATAAGCAACGAATCAAAGAAGGTATTGAAGAGGTCCAGTGGGTGGCAACGCTCAAACCCACCACGATCGGTGTGCCTGCGTTCCGTGATGCGACGCGTGAATACCTGGAAATTGCAGTTCTGAACGTGACCTTGCGTGCGGACAGCAAAGCCGAGAGGCTGACAGAACTCCTGCACCGTGCCGTGCCCTACCCGCTTTTCCTGCTCATGGACGTTGGTACGGGACTCACCCTCTCACTAGCGCACAAGCGCTGGTCCGAAGGGGAGGCGGGTGCCACGGTGCTAGATGGAGACCTGGTGGCGGCTGCTCTAGCTACGGCCAACTCCTCCCAGGTAATCCCGTTGTTTCTTGGAGCTCTCTCGCTGAGCTCGCTGCCGAGAGCTGATCTATACAAGCTTTACCAAGGTTGTGTCGATGCGGTGCTAGCTCTGCTAGCGGCTCAGATCACAGGGAGCTTCAGCTTGCCGTCGACGCCTGAGCATGCCTTGGCCAGGCGGGAGGCACTGCGCGAAGCCTCTCGGCTGGGAGCCGAGATCAACCGCCTGCGGGCTGCCGCTGCAAAAGAGAAACAAATGCCCCGGCAGGTAGAACTAAACCTGGCACTGAAGCGCACCGAAGCGGCACGAGCCTCCGCACTGACACGCCTCTGAGAGCATCGAATCGATGAAAAAACTGACTTTTGGCGATCCCGAGACCATGAGCCCCGACCTGGCCGCAACCAATCTCGAGCGGCTAAAGGCGCTATTTCCAGAGCTGGTGACAGAAGGGCCGGAAGGGACCGCTGTGAATGTGGATGTATTGAAGGCGCTGGTCGGCGACAAAACTGTGTCTGACGCCGACGAGAAATATGGCCTCAATTGGCATGGCAAACGTCAGGCCAGGCAACTGGCGCTCAAGCCCTCAACTGGCACATTGAGGCCCTGCCCGGAAGAGAGCGTGGACTGGGAAACTACGCAGAATCTGATGATCGAGGGGGACAATCTAGAGGTACTAAAACTCTTGCAAAAGAGCTACGCGGGCAAGGTAAAACTTATTTATATTGATCCACCCTACAACACAGGAATTGACTTTGTCTATCCAGATGACTTCAGAGATAGCATCAAAAACTATTTGGAGTTAACTGGACAAACCGGGAGTGGTCGAGCACTTACCAGCAATGCAGATGCAAGCGGAAGATTTCATACCGACTGGCTCAATATGATGTATCCCAGGCTTGTGCTTGCAAGAAACTTGCTCAGGGATGATGGCCTCATTTTTATCTCAATAGATGATGGCGAAGCTGGGCATCTCAGAACTTTGACAAATGAAGTTTTTGGCCCCGAAAACTTTGTCGGCAATGCCGTTTGGCAAAAAGCATATACCGCAAATATGACAGCTGCACATATATCCAATACCCATGATCACATCTTGATATACGCAAAAGATTCAACTCGTGCGTCCATGGGAAAAGTTGATAGATCAGAGGAGCAGAAATCTAAATTCGCAAATCCGGACAACGATCCACGTGGACCTTGGAAAGCCGAAAACCTCTCGGCCGGTAAATTTTACTCCGCAGGACAATATGAAATAGAAGGGCCAACTGGACTCAAGTTCTCACCGCCTCAAGGAAGGTACTGGAGATGCAATGAAGACCAGTACGAGGCATGGTTGGCTGATAATCGGATAACTTTCGGAAAATCGGGGCAAGGGCGGCCGATGTTAAAGAAATTTCTTGCAGAAGCGCCTGACGGCCTTACACCAAGTACATGGTGGAGGCATGAAGATTTTGGCTCAAACAAGGAGGCAAGCATTGAGTTGAAGGCCTTGTTTGACGGTGAAGCCTGTTTCCAAACACCAAAACCGGTAAAACTTCTCAGGAAGATATGTAATCTTGCGACGGAATCCAATAGTATTGTCCTTGACTTCTTCGCTGGAAGCGGAACAACTGCGCACGCGGTTTTGGAAGCCAATGCAGAAGATGGCGGAAGCCGTAGGTACATTCTGGTGCAGCTCCCGGAGCGCCTCGACCCATCCGACAAAAATCAGAAGTTTGCGGCCGATACGTGTAAAAAAATTGGCATTAAGCCTAATCTTGCAGAGCTTACTAAAGAAAGATTGCGACGTGCTGCAGTTAAAATAAAAGACAACTACTCGCTCTCAATTGCTGATTTTGGATTTCGTAGCTTCATGCTTGATACTAGCAATATCCACGCATGGGAACCGGATCTAAAAAATTTAGATCAGAGCATTCTGGACTACACAAATAACATTAAAGAAGGGCGCACCGAGGAGGACATTCTTTACGAGTTACTTCTCAAGCTCGGACTTGATCTATGCGTGCCGATCGAACAAAAAGAAATAGCGGGCAAAGCCGTGCACAGCATTGGCGGTGGTGTCTTGATGGCTTGCCTTGCGCAAGAAATCAACCGTGAAAATGTTGAGCCTCTTGCCCAAGGATTCATCACTTGGCATCAGGCACTTGCCCCAGCAGGCGATACAACCTGCGTGTTCCGCGACAGCGCATTTACTGATGATGTAGCCAAAACAAATCTCACAGCCATATTGAACCAGCACGGCATTACCACTGTGCGGAGCTTGTGAGGACTCGAAGATGAAGCTCCACTTCGAACCCAATCTCGACTATCAGCTTGAAGCGATCGAATCAGTTTGTGACTTATTTCGAGGTCAGGAGATCTGCCGTACCGAGTTCACCGTCACCAAGAGTGCTCTAGGTGGAGCGTTCATACCTGGTCTTGAGAGTGACCTGGGCGTTGGTAACCGCCTGTCACTATTAGATGACGAGTTACTCAAAAACCTTACCAACATCCAACTTCGCAATGGCCTAGCACCATCAACTGAGCTCACGTCGGGTGACTTCACTGTTGAGATGGAGACTGGTACCGGAAAGACATATGTCTACTTGCGGTCCATCTTTGAGCTGAATAAGCGCTACGGCTTCCAAAAGTTTGTCATCGTGGTCCCTTCCGTGGCAATCAAAGAAGGGGTCTACAAATCACTGCAGATAACGGAACAGCATTTCAAAGGCCTCTACGCAGGAGTGCCTTACGAATACTTTCTCTACGACTCCAATAAGCTCGGCCAGGTTCGGAATTTCGCAACCAGCGCCAGTATCCAGATCATGGTGGTAACCGTTGGCGCCATCAACAAGAAGGACGTCAACAACCTCTACAAGAAGAGCGAAAAAACAGGCGGAGAAGAGCCGATTGATCTGATCAAGGCCACAAGGCCCATTGTGATTGTGGATGAACCACAGAGTGTTGATGGGGGCCTGAAAGGAAGTGGGAAGAAAGCTCTTGAGGAAATGAATCCACTCTGCACGCTCCGCTTTTCCGCTACCCACGTTGATCGACATCACATGGTCTATCGCCTGGATGCAGTCGACGCCTACGAGAAGCGGCTTGTCAAACAAATCGAGGTGGCCTCAGCCACCGTGGAAGATGCTCACAACAAGCCTTACGTGCGGCTTTTATCGGTGAAAAATCAGCGCGGCACGATTAGCGCTCAGGTTCAGCTGGATATGCAAACAGCTGCGGGTGGGATTCGACGACAGGCAGTGAATGTGCAAGATGGTGATGATTTAAAGCAGACGACGGGCCGTTCTATCTATTCCGATTGCCTGATCGGCGAGATCCGTGTCGCCAAGGGCGATGAATACCTTCAGCTGCGTGTGCCTGGCGGTGAGCAGTATCTGCGGATTGGACAAGCTTGGGGCGATGTAGATCTGTTGGCCGTCCAGCGCGAGATGATTCGTCGCACGATCCGTGAGCACCTCGATAAGGAGAAGCGTCTGCGCCCACAAGGCATCAAGGTTCTCTCTCTCTTCTTCATCGACGAAGTGGCGAAATACCGTTCCTATGACAGTGAGGGGAATCCCATTAAAGGCGACTACGCACGCATCTTTGAAGAGGAGTATCGGCGTGCAGCAACAATGCCTGACTACCACACACTGTTTCAAGAAGTAGACCTTTCGCATGCCGCAGAAGTTGTACACAACGGCTACTTTTCGATTGACAAGGCTGGAGGGTGGACAAATACCGCCGAGAACAATCAGTCGAACCGCGACTGTGCTGAGCGCGCCTACAACCTGATCATGAAGGAGAAAGAGAAGCTGTTATCGCTTCAAACTCCTTTGAAGTTCATTTTCTCGCACTCAGCATTGAAAGAAGGTTGGGACAATCCTAATGTGTTCCAGATTTGCACTCTGCGAGATATTTCAACGGAACGCGAACGGCGACAAACTATTGGCCGTGGACTTCGCCTGTGTGTCAACCAGGAGGGTGATCGCATCCGGGGTTTTGACGTCAATACCTTGACCGTCGTTGCAATGGAGAGCTACGAGCAGTTTGCAGAAAATCTGCAGAAGGAAATTGAACAAGACACTGGCATTCGCTTTGGTGTCGTGGAACCCCACGAGTTCGCCAACGTTGCTGTTGTCAGTTCTGACGGCGGCACTATTCCTCTGGGTGTTGAACAGTCCAAGGTTTTGTGGGAGCACTTAAAGGCAGAAGGCCATCTCGACAACAAAGGCAAGGTGCAGGATTCGCTCCGCCAGGCACTGAAGAGCGACACGCTCAGCGTGCCAGAGCTATTCGAAGCACAGCGTGACCAAATAACAGCCGTGCTCAAGAAACTGGCTGGTCGCCTGGAGATCAAGAACGCTGATGAACGCCGTCAGGTACGTACCCGACAGGCCGTACTGCACAGCCCTGAGTTCAGGGCATTATGGGATCGCATCAAACACAAGACGACTTACAGAGTTGAGTTCGACAACGAATGGCTGATCGAGAAATGTATTTGCGCTGTGCAGGAAGCGCCGCAGATTGCGAAAACCCGCCTGCAGTGGCGCAAGGCTGACCTCGCCATTGGACAGGCAGGAGTGGAAGCAACAGAGCGCGTGGGAGCGGCCACAGTGGTGCTCAACGAAAGTGACATTGAGCTTCCTGATCTGCTCACGGACCTTCAGGACCGCACACAGCTCACCAGGCGAAGCCTGCAGCGCATTCTGCGCGGTAGTCGGCGGCTCGATGATTTCAAACGCAATCCGCAAGTTTTTATCGAGCTCACCGCCGAGGCAATCAATCGCTGTAAACGCTTTGCAGTTGTTGATGGCATCAAGTATCAGCGCCTTGGCGATGAGCACTACTACGCGCAGGAGCTCTTCGAACAAGAGGAGCTGACCGGCTATCTCAGAAATCTTCTTAATGCTTCCAAAGCCGTCTATGAGCAAGTGATCTACGACTCTGAGACCGAACGCAGCTTTGGAGACCAGCTGGAGAACAACAGTGCTGTGAAGGTGTACGCCAAATTGCCTGGCTGGTTCACCATTCCAACCCCTCTGGGAAGCTACAACCCAGACTGGGCACTGCTCATCGAGCAGGATGGATCCGAGAAGCTTTACTTCGTGGTGGAGACCAAGAGCGGCAAATTCGCCGATGACCTACGTGACAAGGAGCGAGCAAAAATCGAGTGCGGGAAAGCTCACTTTCAAGCCTTAGGCGGTAGTGATAGAGCGGCTCACTATGAAATAGCCACAAACCTCGATGACATCTTGAGCAAACACTCGTAATTGATCTATCCACTTTTAGACCTCACTAACAAATTCGCAGAATCAAAAAAATAATCATATCTTCGCGCGAATTCCACACGAACAGAACTTTATTCCCCCTGAATCTCACGCACCACCTCATCGATCTGTCCGCAGGTGGCGCCGATGCTGCTCAAGAAACGCCTCTTGCTCGCGACTAAAGGGCCGAATCACATTGGCTGACGCAATGCCCCAACAATGGAGCGCATCTGCTGCTGCTTCGTGTTGCCAAATCAACTGGCCATCAGAGTCAAAACTGATCCAATGCCGGTCAAACAATTTGTCGACATGAGGAGAAAGAAGCAACCCATTGGCACCATCGAGCCGCTCATGGTTATCACAATCCCGCCAGGGTTTGATGTGGCTGGCAATGAGGAATTCTTGCCTAGCCAAACCAGTTACACGGCAAATCGACTCCTGTTCAGCAACACGATGCCGAAACAGACCCTGGCCCAATCGTGCTTTGGTCAATGCATCTCGCTCCGTTGTGCTCACGACCTCCTGTAAGGCCTGCACATCATCGAAAAGTGCGTGGGAAGAATCACGCTCTTCTGCCAGCACCAGGAGATGAACCTTGATCGCTGCATCAGCATGCTGCTCAATCATCTTGATCAGCAGATGGCCCAACGCCTCATCAAGCCCTGCCAAGTACACCCCCTGATTGCCCCGCCCTGATGTTGCACTGATCGGGCTATGGCGCTCAGGCAGCAGTGGCTGAATCAGCTCAAAGTGTTCGCGCGGCACCAAGGGCTGTTGCAGGGGCTGCCAATTCACCCTCACCAGCCAGCCGTTTTCACCCCAATACTCTCCTGTGCTGCCAAATTCAGGTGGCTTTGGTGCCGTCTCCGCCACCGATTCCACCAAACCAATCTGGCTGATCTTGGCGTACGCATAACTGAACACCACATCACCCACCTGGCAGCGCGCCAAGTTGTCGTAACTGACATTCTTGGCGCCATTGGCATTTTGTTTAGGCGACCAGATGTAGCCACCTTCCGTTTCCTGCCGGAAGGTCTGCTTGTGATTCACCCACCAGAACGCCATCAATCAAACCTCCCCCGCCTGAATCTCACGCACAACCTCATCGATTGGATCACTCACATCAATCTCACCGCTTTGCCCCGCCAGCTCTGCAAAACGCCGACCCTGCGGCAAGAGCCGGCTCTGCGCTGAACCCACCGCTGCATTGAAGCTCTTGTTCAAGCGCGTGAGGTTGCTGCCGATGTCGTTGAACTTGTCGATAAAGGTGGAGAAACGCTTGTGCAGTTCAACTGCCTGCGCCTGAATCTCATCGATGTTTTTGGCGATCTCCGCCTGCTGAATCGTCATCGCCAATCCCTTCAAAATCGCCAGCAGGCTGGTGGGGAAGGTGAGGATGATGTTCTTGCTGAAGGCGTACTCCAGCAGCTGTGGATCTCGCTCCAAGGCCATCGACAGGGCGCCTTCCACCGGGATGAACAGCACCACCCCATCCACCACCTGGCCCAGGGCACTGAGCTTGCCGGCGTAATCCTTCTTGCTCAATAGATCGATGTGGCTGCGCACCTTCTTCAAGTGCTCATTGAGTGCTGCGTCCCGTTGGGCTTGATCATTGGCCTGCAATGCATCGAGATAGCTCTCGATCGGTGCCTTGGAATCCACGATCAAACGGCGTGAGCCGGGGATGGTGATCACACAGTCCGGCCGGTAGGCGCCCTCCTCGGTGCCCACATGCACCTGCTCATCGAAGTCGCAGTAGGCGATCAAGCCCACAAACTCAAGGATCCGGCGCAGGTTTACCTCCCCCCACTGGCCCTTCACATTCGGGGAACGCAGCGCGGAGGTGAGCTGCTGGGCTGCACCTTGCACGTCTTCACTGCGCTGGCGCAGATCGCGAGTGGTTTCCGCCAGCACCGTGAGCTTGGCGTTGGACTCCTTCTGCAAGGCCTCCACCTGCTGCCGTAACTGCAACACCTCCTTGGCGAACGGCTCACTCACCGTTTCCTTGGTGCTCTTGAGTAAGGCTTCGCGGGAGCCATCCAGCATCTGACCGCTGAGGGAGCGGAACTGGGTGAGCAGATCCGTGCGGGCCTGCTCCAGGAACTGGGTTTGGCTTTCCTGACTGCGCAGCTTCTCGGCCACCTCCGCCATCGCGGTGCTGAGGCTCTCCTTCTCAGTGCGCAACTGATCCATCGCTGCCAGTGCAGTGTCATGGCCAGCCTTGAGGGCATCTCTCTCCTGGCTCACCCCCTCCAGTTGAGTGCGGCTGATCGCCGCCTGTTCGCTCGCTTGTTGGGCCTGCTGTTGCACTGCCTTGAGTTCACTGCTCTGGGCCTCCAGCTGCCTACTGAATTGCTCCAGGCCCTGGTCGGCCTTCAGCAGCCGCTCTTCAAGGAGACGCGCCTCACCGGAACCATCACCGCTGCGGCCTTTGCTGAACAAGCGGCTGAGGATGAAGCCAGCAATCAAGCCAGCGAGTACGCCGGTGATGAAGAGAAGGATTGGGGCCAAGACAAACCAGGGGCTTGAAACAACGTGACAGCAATTGCCTCAGACTGCCTCCCCCGAATGGGGGAGCAGGAAAGCCTCCGCTGACCTTCAGTTGAGTGATGCATTACGGCAAGCAAGCCTTCAGGCTCGTGATGAACGGCATTCGTCAACGCAACCGTGCCCAAGGAACACGAGGTCAATCAGCCCCCACCAGCCCTGGTCCTCGGCATCGATGCCGCCTGGACGGCTCACAACCCCAGTGGTGTGGCCCTGGTGCAACGGGCGGCTGAGGGCTGGCAATGCCTGGCCCTGGCCCCCAGCTACGACGCCTTTCTCGCCCTGGCTGCGGGCCAACCCTGGGACCAGAGCCAGAAAGCCCAGGGCAGTGAACCCGATCCCGCCGCTCTGCTCAAGGCCTGCCAACAACTGTCAGGGCAGCCCGTGGACTGCGTGTCGGTCGACATGCCCCTGGCCACAACACCGATCACCAGCCGGCGCGCTGCAGACACCGCCATCGCCAGCCGCTTCGGGCCGAAGGGTTGCGCCGTACACAGTCCATCAGCCAAACGCCCCGGTGCCATCGCCGATCAACTGCGCGAACGCTTCGGCGAACTCGGCGTTCCCCTGCACACCACAACTCCAGCTCGCTTAGGTCCGGCCCTGATCGAGTGTTATCCCCATGTGGCCCTGCTGGCCTTGCTCAATCGCGACTACCGCGTGCCCTACAAGGTGAGCCGCTCGGCTCAGTACTGGAAGGCGGAGCGGCCACCGATTGCCGAACGGGTCAAGCGTCTGCTCGCTGAATTCAGCGGCATCCACCAGGCCCTCAGCCAGCGCATCAGCGCCATCCCTCTCACCCTGCCCCAACCCAATGAGGTGAGCACGCTCTCATCGCTCAAGCCCGTGGAAGACATGCTCGATGCCCTGATCTGCGCCTGGATCGGCATCGAACACCTCGAAAACCGCACCGTTGGCCTGGGTGACTCCACCGCTGCCATCTGGGTGCCGGATCAATCCTCCGGCAGCTCCACGCCCTCATCCAATGCCATCAGCACCATCGCCTTGAAGTCGTCGTCCGCAAGGTCGCTGTAGGCCTGGCGTAGCTCCTGAAACAGATAGCCGATCACCTCACCGCCGGCTTCACGGGCAGCTTCCACATCAGGGTGGCGACGCACATGCTCCAGATAGGCCTTCAGCCAGTGGCGCTGATCAGCAGTCGCATGCCGCACAAGCTCACGCAGCCGCTCCGGCTGCAACCGCGGTTCGAGCATCTGCAGCAATTCCGCAGCAGTTCTGCGACTCTTCGCGGGAGGATATCCCTCAACGGCCATGAAGGCCTCAAACTCCTCCTCCACCCGCAATGCCTGGGCGGCCTGATAGCGCTCCATCGCCCGCACCGCCTCCATCGGCACATCGCCATCACGCAGTGCCTGGGTGATGCCGTTTTCCAGCAGCATCGCCGCCAGGCCAGACATGGAGCGGCCCGTCACTTCGGCCCAGGCCCACAGCAGTACCCCATGGGCTGGCGCGGTGGGTGTCACTGAAAGCCGGGCATTGGCCTTGAAGGGAGCCGAAACAGACATCGCGCATGAAGCAGACCAACTAATTGAAGCAAATCTGCTGCATATCTGCAGCAAATTATCCGTGTTCATCCATGAGACAGCCCGGGCATTCATCCATCAGATCTGCAGAGAATCAATTCATGCCAACCGCTAGCGTTGACAGCAATGACAGCACTGCTGGCAGCAGTCAAGCCATGGCCACCCTCACGATCCGCAACCTTGATGACGCCGTGCGCGATCGGCTCAGGCGACGCGCCGCCGAGCATGGCCACTCGATGGAGGAAGAGGTGCGCCAGATCCTTCGTCAGGTGGTTGAACCCACGAAACCAGCGGCAACCAAAGAAGGATTGGGCACACGCATTCACAACCATTTCGCCCGGCTCGGGGGCCTTGAGCTTGAGCTGCCATCACGGAATGACACTCCAACCGCGACAAGCTTTGAGCTGTGATCGTTCTCGACACCAACGTGTTGTCGGAACTGATGCGGCAGCAACCGGCTGAGGCCGTTCTGTGCTGGGCGGATCAGCTCAGCCCCCAGGAGGTGGCCATCACCGCCATGAACGAAGCCGAGATCCTGCACGGCATCGCCCGACTGCCCGACTCACGGCGCAAGCAACAGCTTGAGCAGGGTTGGGACGCCCTGCTGACGACCGTGCTCCAGCACCCGGTTCTTCCGTTCGACAGTGGTGCAGCGCACTGGTTTGCAGCCCTGGTAAGCCATCGCGAGGGCATGGCTCGTCCGATCAGCACCGCTGACGCCGTGATCGCCGCCACAGCCCTTGCCCATGACGGGCATCTGGCGACACGCAACACCGCTGATTTCGAAGCGATCGGCCTGCCCCTAATCAATCCCTGGAGCCGGAGTGGCCGGTCCATCTGAACCCAGCAACAACCAAGGCGCCTTCGGCGTTGCTAGTAACCCACAAGATCTCGTCGGGAACCATGGTCAGGCTTTGCTGCAGCTCAGCTGTGATGACGCTGTTGCTCGCCCTGCTGGCGGGGGTCCCCGCGCCGGCCAGAGCCGCCACCCCCTGTGAGCTCGGGGCCGGATCACCCGCCACGCTGCCGGAGATCAAGCCGGGATTGCTGAAGGGCTATCTCGAGCAGGAGGCGATGGCCGATGCCCTGGCCCTGCTCGAGGGTCCGCCGCCTGCGGGCAGCGCCGCTGCAGCCCTCGATCAAGCCCAGGCCAACGCCAGCTTTGCGCTGCGCGACTCAGCCCGCTGGACGCTCGCCGCCAGGGATGCCGATCTGCACTTCCCAGCAGCGGCCATCAGCTTCTCCTGCGCCCTGGGCGTGCCGATCAATGCAACGGACACGCCCAGATTGCTGCTGCTGATGCGCCGCAGCATGACGGATCTGGGGCTCTCCACCTACCCCGCCAAGAACCGCTACCAGCGCCAGCGCCCGTTCATGGTCAACAACCAGCCCATCTGCACACCTGCAGACGAACAGGGCTTACGCGGCGACGGCTCCTATCCCTCGGGCCACACCGCAGTGGGCTGGGGATGGGGATTGATCCTGAGCACGATCGCGCCGGAACGCAGCGATGAACTGATCGCCAGAGGCCGGGCCTTCGGTGAAAGCCGCAGCATCTGCAATGTGCACTGGACCAGCGATGTGCAGGCCGGTGAATTGATGGGTTCAGCAACCACCGCCAGGCTTCAGGCTGACCCTGTCTTCCAGGCCGATCTCCAAGCAGCACGCCAGGAAGTGGAGGCGCTCAGAGCCCGGAAGGCCCAGCCCAATGGCGACTGCAGTCTGGAGGAAGCTGCCTTGGCAATTCGCCCTTAATGAGAAGAACGCTCCCGCCATGGGGCAAGACAACGTCTTTACAGTCGCGGCAGACCACACAGAGCCCATGGCCAAGCTGGCAGAACTCAAGCTCAAACGTGTTCAGCAGCTGAATACGGCCGATAGCGCATTCGTGATTCGCAAGCACAAAGAAGTGCTCAATTGGATGATGCGAACGTTCGGGCTGGATACCTACGGGTTGACCTGGGCGCAGTTCGGCAAAGGGGTGGGGCTGGGAGCCCTGGCCACGTGGCTGCTACTGCGTTGAAGCAACTCAGAACACGCAAAAGCGCACATCCACAGCATCACCGTTGAGCACCCTGTAGCGGTACAGGCCGGCACGGGGTGTTCTGATCCGCCGATAGCCCGCAGGTTCGGCCATGCCATCGGTCTCCTCGCCCGGATAGAGCACCATCACCTGCAAAGGAACCGCCTCGGGCCGTGGATCAAGGCGTGGCTCGATCCGCCACTCCTGAGCGCCACCCAGTTGCAGCGTGAGCTCAACCGGGGCTGCTCCCGCGTAAGTGCCGCAACTGGATCCCCTTGCGAATTCAATCGGCACCACCGGGATTGGCGCTGCCGAAGCCGCTGCACTCAGCAACGGCAGCAGCATCGATGCGAGCCCAGCAAGAAACGAACAACGCATGGGCGATGCAGTGGCTCAACGGATGATGATGGACAGCCACGGCATCACGCACAACATGATCCGCATTGCACTGGTTGTGGGTGGGGCACTCCTCCTCGGTGGGATCAACGCCATCACAGCGAGCAGTGCCGAGAAGGCCATGGCCGCCGAACCCCAGCAGGCCTTAGCGATCCTGCTCAGGCAGCTTGATGCCAAGCCCCTGGGCCTCTACGACGGGGTGCGCCTGCTGCGCATCAACAAGCAGGGCGGCGGCAGCCTCACCGTGAGCGTGAGCTGCGAGCGCGAGCAGTGGCGCGTTCAGAACAGCGACAACCCACAAGGTCGCCCCAGCTTCTACGACGCCCCCTTCCTTTCCGCGAAAGGCATCAGCCGCACCTGGGTGTGCACCGGGCCGGCCAGGGTCCTGGAGTGAGGGATTGAAGAGCGCAGGATCACTGATCGAGACGGATGGACGCCGAGTCAGGTAATGGATGAAAAAACTTCGTCCAATACAAGACAAAACAAAGTGTGCCATCCGCTCTCCTCTCAATCACCCAATCCTCCCCAACCACAGCCTTAATCACACCCGAGCCAGAAGCAGGGCTTTCGCGATAGCGGGCCTGCCAATACACCGTGCCCGATGCATGAATACGGCAGGGGTCCTCGCACAGGGTAGTGAGAGCGAAATCACCGAGCTGATGCGATTCGTCGATCCATTGTTGATGCAGTAAACGGTGCTCCTCGAGAGAGAAAGCTTGTCCATCAGGCGCATGAATTCGCGCATCGGGATACAAGAAAAGCCTGGCGATACTGCTTGCGCATTCATCGGATGCGACTCCACAAAACCAATCCTTTGCGAGAGCAGAAACTTCGCCAAGCGTGATGCAATTCGACACTGAGACAGCCTTGCAATCGACACCACATTGTCAGAGAGCGGAGCCAACCGGGCGCACTACCGCAGCACGGTGGATCGCCTGCTGCGCGCCGAGGGTTGGCTGCTGGGCTTGTTCTTCTGCCACCCCCGCCCAGGCGGTCCCCCCTTCGGCAGCAACCCGGAGCAACTGGCTGCGAGCTGGGCGCAGATCGGCTTTCACCCCCTGATCTGGGAGCCGGCCCAGGGTTCGGTTGCCGGCCGCAGTGAGGAATGGCTTGGCTTCTGGCGCAAACCAGAGCAACGCAGCGCCTGAGGCCCGCGATCAGCCAGGACTCTGCGCGTCGCAGGCATCCAGGGTGATGCGCCATTCGCCGTTGTCACCTCGTTCCTGCAGAAAGCCACTGTTGCCTTTGCTCCACCAGGTGACGGCTTGATCCGCGCTGTAGCGGGCACCAGAGGCGGACGCCACCTGGGGCAAGGTGAGGCGCCGCCCATCGGGAAGGCGCAGGCGCACGAACGCCAGCGACTGATCACTGAGAGAGCCGTAACGCGCTTCGATGATCTGCCCCCCACCGCAGCGGTAGCGAATCGTCTCTCCCTGCACCACCGACAGTGCGATCAAACCAGCAATCAGGCTGCCGGACACGGTGAACACAGGCATCAGTTCAGAGGGCTAATCGCGTCACGGTCATGATGGCGTTGTTCACAAGCAACGCCGCTGGAAGCGACCAACACCCGCAGGAAGCATGAGTTGTCACCACCACCAGTACCCACAGGCATCCATCGCCAGCAGGGGCTTATTAGCGATCGGCCTAGGGCTGGGCATCGCCTTGGGCGGCACCTCAGCACTGGCCCAGATGCGGGGACCGCGCATCGGCAACGTGCGCGATGTGACCTGCGTGGCCAACTGGGAACGGCGCTTTCAGGTGATCAGCCCAGGGGTTTGGGAAATGACCATGGGCGTCAACGACCCGGATCCATTCATCTTCCGTGAGACGCGCCGCTCCACAGAATCGATCAAGCTGGAATCGATTCAGAACAGCCGGCTTCAAGCCATTCTCAACCTGGGGAGACAACGCATCAAATACATCATCCCCGGGATGGAATCCGACCCGCTCTACTTCAAGATTCAGTCGTACAACATCAATGGCGAAGGCTGCTGAAACAGAACCAGATTGGCTCGCAACATCAGAACTCAATCAGACGGCGACGGATGATCATCGCCCCGGCGCAGCCGGGCCCCATCCCACAAATCTCTCGCGAGGATGTCTCTGAGATGCTGCAACACCGCCTGTTTGCTGTCGTTCCAAGCAAACGGATTGATGGCGATCAAGTATTCATGTTGCACGCCAGATCCCCTGATGCGTGACGCCACAATCGACACATCGTCGTAACCAAGCGCAAACGCAGCATCCGGCGAAGCGCCAAGAATGCCTTCGGAAACAAACAGAAGAAAATCAAACAACACCGGACTGAAAGACTCCTCATCCGCGCGCAGATCACCGCACGCCACCATCTGTTCCCTGGTTTGCGGCGTATACGTCACAAACGAGAAGCACAGGGGATGGCCTGTGTTCTGAAGGTACAAACCCCGGAAACGTTGGCGAGTCATCAGAGAGATTCCCGACGCGTCGCTGAACTCTCCCATGCAGGCACAGGCGCTGATCAGGGCCAAGATGAAGGCTGAGCCGATCAGCATCTGCCCATGATTCGCGCCAGAGCTGCCGTGGCTTGGGCTCCCGGTGAACCCCTCGATGTCACCGAGATCGACGTGGCTCCGCCCCAGGCCGGGGAGGTGCTGCTGAAGGTAGTGGCCACAGGGGTGTGCCACACCGATGCCTACACCCTCTCGGGAGCCGATCCCGAAGGACTCTTCCCCGCGGTGCTGGGCCATGAAGGCGGTGCCGTCGTGGTGGAGATCGGCGAGGGCGTGAGCTCCGTGGCCGTCGGCGACCACGTGATTCCGCTCTACACGCCGGAATGCGGCAGCTGCCGTTTCTGCCGCTCCGGCAAGACCAATCTCTGCCAGGCGATCCGCACCACCCAGGGGCAGGGGCTGATGCCCGATGGCACCAGTCGCTTCTCCAAGAACGGTCGGATGATCCATCACTACATGGGCACCTCCACCTTTTCGGAATACACCGTGCTGCCGGAGATTGCGGTGGCCCGCATCAACCCCGAGGCCCCGCTCGAGAAGGTCTGCCTGCTGGGCTGCGGTGTGACCACCGGCATCGGCGCCGTGCGCAACACCGCCAAGGTGGAGCCGGGCAGTTCGGTTGCCGTGTTCGGTCTCGGCGGCATCGGCCTCGCCGTGATCATCGGTGCCGTGCAGGCCGGCGCTGAACGGATCATCGGCATCGACATCAACCCAGCCAAGTTCGCCATCGCCGAGCAACTGGGAGCCACTGAATGCATCAATCCCAACGACCACAACACCCCGATCCAGGAGGTGCTGATCGAGCGCACCGATGGCGGCGTCGACTACTCCTTTGAGTGCATCGGCAACGTGGAGGTGATGCGCGCAGCCCTGGAGTCGTGCCACAAGGGCTGGGGTGAATCAACGATCATCGGCGTGGCGGGTGCTGGGCAAGAGATCAGCACCCGTCCCTTCCAGCTGGTCACCGGCAGGGTATGGCGCGGTTCCGCCTTCGGGGGGGTGCGCGGACGCTCCGAACTGCCGGGTTTTGTGGAGAGCTTTCAGAACGGAGAGATCCCTCTCGACACCTTCATCACCCACACCATGGGGCTCGAGGCGATCAACAACGCCTTTGCGTTGATGCACAAGGGAGAGAGCATTCGCTCCGTCGTTCATTTCTGAAGGTCCCGTCCCCAACCCATCGCCATGGAACTGATCAGCACCCACCGCTGCTTCAACGGAGAACAGCGGCGTTACCGACTGCACGCCGAAACGCTGCACAGTGACACCACGGTGAGCGTGTATCTGCCCCCCGCCGCGCTCAGCGCAGCGTCGCGTGTCGCTGCCCTGCCCGCCCTGATCTGGCTGTCAGGTCTCACCTGCAGCGATGAAAACGCGGTGCAGAAGGCGGGAGCCCAGCGACTGGCCTCCGAGCTCGGGCTGGCCCTGGTCATGCCCGACACCAGCCCCCGTGGTGATGCGGTGCCCAATGATCCAGAGGGACACTGGGATTTCGGCCATGGCGCCGGCTTCTATCTGGATGCGGAGCAGGAGCCATGGCACCAGCACTACCGCATGCACAGCTATGTGGTGGAGGAGCTCCCGGCCCGGCTCAGCGCAGCCTTGCCCCTGGACCCCAACCGCCTGGGGCTGGCTGGTCATTCCATGGGCGGTCATGGAGCCCTGGTGCTGGGCTTGCGTCACCCGCAGCGCTTCCGTTCCGTTTCGGCGGTGGCACCGATCTGCCATCCCAGCGCCTGCCCCTGGGGGCAGAAGGCCTTCACTCATTTCCTCGGAAACAGCGCCGAGGCCCAGACCCGCTGGCGAGCCTGGGATGGCGTGGCCCTGCTCGAGGATGGTCATCGCCGGGAGGACTGCCTGCTCGTGGATGTCGGCTCCGCCGATCCCTTTCTGGAAGAACAGCTGCGCCCGAGCGACCTCAAGGCAGCGGCCGAGCGCTGCGGCCAGCCGCTCACGCTCACTGTGCATGAGGGCTACGACCACAGCTATTTCTTTGTGGCCAGTGTGATCGACACCCACCTGCGCCATCACGCCTCAGCCCTTGGGCTCAAGCGTGATCGCTGAGATGCTGCGATCGCTTCACCTGATTCTCACCAGAACCTCTCGCGATTCCCTCCGGAACAGCACCGAACGGCTTAAGACCCTCTCGAGATGGTGAATGAGTCAAGGACAGATCGGACTTGCTCCTCTGCTCCACTCACCACTTCACCATCATGTTTGCTCAACTGTTCAGCGCCGTCGTCTCCGCTGTCGACGTGGTCGCCAAAACCGTCACCTCCACCGTTGATGTGGTCGCCGGTCGAAAAACACCTGCCGAAGCCCTGAGTGCTGTCGCAGAAACCGTCACCGAATCGCCATTGGTCAAAAGCGTCACAGGTCTGATCGAGGTCGCCTCCGGTGACAAAACCTGGGAGGACTATGGAACTGATCTCGTTGAATCGGCCAAGAACACCACCCTTGGCACCGTCGTGGAGGGTGTGATCGATGTTGCCAACGGAAAAGATGTCGGCGACGCCTTGGTGGATGCCGCCAAGAAAACAAGCGTCGGGGAAGCGATTGACACCACCGTTCAGGTGATTTCAGGGGAAAGCAGCGTCAGTGAAGGAGTCAACAAACTGGCCGGGGAGCACACACCCATCGCCAAAGCGGTGAACGCTGGCAGCGAAGTCGTCGCCGGTGAAATGACCTTGGTGGATGCAGCCACTGAAGTCGCCCAGGCAGTCACGGCTGAACGTGATCCTCGCGCGGCCCAGGAGATCGGTGTCGTCAAGGAACAGTTGATGAACGAACCCGACACGGTGTCCAAAGCCATTGATGGAGCGCTCAACAAGCAGACCGAGGGCTTCTACACCGCTGCCCGCGATCTGGTGGACAGCACCGGGCTGACCAACATGAAAGAGCGCCAGCTCGCAGCCATCGAAAGCTTTCAGGAGGGCAACATCGGCGATGGCGTGCAGCATGCCGTGGCGGCAACAGGACCTGTCGGCAATCTGGTGGCCAACACCGTGGACAACGCCGACAACAACACCGAAGGCGCCTTTGGGCATGCGATCACCCTCGGTGCGCCCAAAGCCGATGCCCTCACCGGCATGGTTGATGCAACGCTGAATCTGCGCACCGGAGGCTATTTCTCCAAAGTGCGCGATGTGAGCGACAGCATGGGAATCACCGACATCAAAGAACAGATGAACGGTGGTTTTGACGCTCTGATCAACGGAGACTTCAACACGGCGGCCGAAACACTGCTGCTGCGCGTCAATCCCATCCCGAATGTTCTCTCCCGCATGGCCGAGAAAGGAACGGGCTACTGGGAAGACCTGCAACTCCCCGATGCCGACAAAGTTGTGGCTCTCACCGAGAAAGCCATGGGAGGACTTCCTTCTCTCGGCAGCAGCCAGAGGCTGAGGGAAGAGGCCACCGCCTTCATCGAGGATCTCTACGCAGGCGAATTTTCCCAGGCCGCCAACCGCGCCCGCAGCCTCAGAACGCACGCTGAACAGGCAGGAATCAACCTCGGCAGCGGCACCGATGGCTACATCGAAGCCCTTGATTTGTTCGCTGGCGGTGGAGAACAGTTCGATGCCCTGGTTGATGCATCGGTTGATCGCTACCTCAACCAAACGGGACTGACATCAGACACCTTGCCACCCCAGGATCAAACGCTGATCTGAAGCAAGCGTTCAAACCCGCCTCAGGGCGGGTTTTTTCATGACCGGAATTCCAAAATCCAGACACCGCGCTTTGCGCAGACATCGTTGGAAGCGTTAGGGCCGTAGTTGATCCAAGAGAGTTCGGGTCAGGTGTTGCCCTTCCCCCACACCGCAAGCGCATCAGCCCATTCCTCCATCACCGACCTCCCAATGCGTTGAGAAAACACAGAGCGCACATCCACAGCATCACCGCTCAGCAGCAAGCAACCCATCAACCTAAACGGTTCCTACGCAAAACCTAATTGAACACGAATGGAATTCACAAATTAAGAATAACTTAATTTCAAAGCAACGCCAAACGTTCACAGCAGAATGAAAATGGGCATGCACGAAACAACCATAAAGAACTTCAAGTGCAAGCTTTAACTTAAACAAGCGGCCCTGGGCATTCCATGAGCAATTTCACTGTCACCAACCTCAACAGCAGTGGCCCAGGGAGCCTGCGGGAAGCCATTGAGCTGTCAAATGCGAGTCGTGATTTCGACACCATCACTTTCTCGCCAGAACTCAGTGGAGTGATCTCTTTATCGAATGCGCTTCCAGATATCTCTTCTCCATTAAGCATCAACGCTTTGCCAACGGGGCAGACAGCACCGAGCATTCAGATTGATTTTGCTGGAAATCGCGGGATCACCTTTTCCGCAGGAAGTGATGGATCATCGCTGATTGGTCTGTCGCTGGTCGGCGCATCTGGTGCAGCCTTGACACTTGAAAGTTCAAACAACACCGTTCAAAACAACTACATCGGCGTTGATCTCGATGGACAGAGTGCAAGTGCCAACAACGGCGATGGCATCACGATCACAGCTAGCTCCGCAGGCAACCTGATCGGCAGCACCACGCCAGGCGACAGCACCTCATGGAATGACCTCTCTGAAGAAGGGGGTTACGCCATTTCCGCGATCCAGGGCATCCGCTCCGCAAGCAACACGTCCGATCCATACATTCTCTGCGGTAGTGGCACCGAAGGCGACGCTCCCCAAGTCGTTGGCCTGGTCAGCCTTGGTGCTGCAGACGGCAGCGGTGAGTGGTTCACGGTGAATGCCGCGACGGCATTCGGAGGTAGCAGCAGTGCTCTCACCAGTTGCTATGGCCCGGAACAACTCGATGCCAACACGATTCGCTTGGTTGGTTCTTACAACAGCAATGGAGACTTTCCCCCAACCAACACATCGGCATTCATCTACACGGGTGCCATTGATCAGGCCAATGGCACCACAGAGGGGTTCACGGAATACCAGCATCCGGATGCAACCTGGACGTTTTTTCACAGCACCCAGGAAGGATTGGTCGTCGGCAACTGGGATAATACCGTCACCATTCCAGACACCAATCGACCAATCATCGGTACAGGGAAGGCCATCATCTACGAGGTGAGCAGTGGCCTGTCGATTGCCGACATTGCCTATCCCGGCTCCAAATCCACCACCGCCTATGGCATTGCCAAAGTTAACGACGATCTGTTCGCGATCACTGGCTCATACAGCCTTGATGGCGAACCCGACGGCGTAGCCCATGGCTACCTTGTGTATTACCGGCGTAGTGACAACAGCTTTAGCGAATGGACCAGCTGGGATGTGAATGACGTCGCTCTGGGGAACATCGCCAGCCATGCAGATGGCATCAGCTACAACAGCACCGACAACACCTTCACCCTGGCGACTTGGGCCATCGACGCCGCAACAGGCCTCCCCCTGACAGGTCAACTGATGACCGTGCAGCGCACAGCTGATGGGGGATTCGGAGAGCGACTCTGGACCGAAGTCAACTACAACAACCAAACTGGAGGAACCACAGTCCCCACCTCTGTGGCCGGTGATGTGATGACCGGCGAATATGAGGCCTCCGACGGAAGCGTCACAACCTGGTCGTCAGAGACGAGCTTCTTCGTGGATCCCAGCAATGTGATCAGCGGCAATGGAGGCAATGGCATCGCCATTCTCGGCTCGAGCACGGCCTTTGAAACCAACAACACCATTGCCCAGAACAGAATCGGCACCAGCGCCGATGGGAGCACTGCATTAGCCAATGGCGAAAACGGCATTCTGATCAATGCCAGCAACCGCAATCTGATTGGTGGCACCTTGAGTGGCGGCAATAACCCCACAAAAGAAGACACAACACCACCACCCCTGGGAAATCTGATTTCCGGAAACACAGGCAATGGTGTGTTGATCCGCGACGGTGCCGAGGGCAACAGCCTGAGCGGCAATTTCATTGGCACAACAGCAACCGGAAACGTCAAACTGGGTAACAAAGCGGATGGCGTCGCCATTCTCAATGCCGACAACAATCGACTCCTTGGTTGTCAATTAGAAAGCTCACCATTCATTTATTACAACGTGGTGAGTGGAAACGAAGGCAACGGTGTACGCATTACGAACAGCGATAATTCCACGATTCATGCCAATTTCTTTGGCTTAGCCGCAAACAATCTCGACTCACTGGGCAACGGACTGAATGGGGCCCTCATCGAGGGAGATTCAAACAATACCCAATACGGTGGGGTGATCCCCCTTGGCAATGTGAATTCAGGGAATTCCCTGAATGGCATTGAAGTAAAGGACACAGCCAGTGGCTTCATCACCTTCAACACCTTCGCCGGGACCACAGCATTCGGAGGCATTGCCCCAAATCAACGCAATGGCATGCTCTTCACCAGCAGTGGTGGTGACAACACCATTCGCACCAATGTGATCGGTGGCAACATCGAGAATGGAATCCATATCACTGGCAGCGCTGCAGACATCACGGTCGATCCCAATATCATCGGCCTCAATACCGCTGGCAATTCGGCAACCTACACCTACCCCTCGGGTGAAATTGTTTCGTATGCCAATGGCCTCGATGGAATCCGCGTCGATGGCAATGCCGAGAACATCTCGATCGCCGGAACCTATCGATCCGTCATCCCCCAGAACACGATTTCCAACAACAACGGCTATGGGATCAATGTTCTTGGCAATGCCAAACAGGTCCAGATCGCAAATACCGCAATCGGCACTGGATCGCTCACTGAAAGAGTTGAAGAGCAATTTGGCAACACCCTGGGTGGCATTTTCGTTGGCGGAAATACCAATGACATTAATCTCGGAGATCCAACAGGAAGCGAGAACGTACTGATTGCCAATAACTTAGGCAGTGGTTTAACGGTTGAAGGAAGACTCAACAATCAACTCTCGAATATTGTATTCAGAAACAATGATGAGTACGGTCTAAGCTTCCTAGGCCTTACCGAAGCCGAAGCCGAACAACAGATCAACAAAGGGATCACTTATGCAGGCAACGCTTTCGGCACTGTTGAAGTGGCACCTGGATGGGCCAACCTCAGCTTGAGTCAAGAAGTTGACACGAACAGCTTCAGTGTGGCCGCTGACACTGAAATCAGTGTGCTGCGACAGGACACGAGTGATCAGATTGTGAATTTCGGGCTAAGGAACCAATCAACAGACACCGTGCTGTCCCTGACGCAACTCAATGCTGCCAGCAGACAATCGCTCAACCTTGAGGACATCATCGAGAACACCTGGTCACAGACCGAGGGAGTTGCCCTTGGTGGTCGCGAGATCTCAGAACTTGTGCGGGGAACCTGGATTCCAGTGGCGACCAACCAAGACAACGAAGTTCTGGTCTTGGAAAATCTTACGCTTGCTGGTGACAGCGCCACTGCAACATTCTCAGGAGGCATTCAGGCGGTGTACTCCGTTGGGGGGACAGGGGTGCTGGCGACCGCTGCTGCTGAGCCGGTTGCGACGGTCACGGCCACAATCCGACGTCTAAGTGATTACAACAACGCGATCGCAATCTACGAATCTGACGCGCTGACCGGAGCGGTGAATGGCCTCCTTCCCGGCACTGATGGCTATCTGGAGGCAGCTCTCGACAATGCCAAACAGGCTGAGCGCGTGTTCTCCTCTTCACAACTACCTGGATACGATCAAACCGGGACCATCGAATTTTCCATATCAACACAAAACAACTACAGCTTCTTGATTCTTGTTGATGGTAATGAATCGACACTTTACAGCTCGTACGCTGCAAGCAACCCAGGTCAAAGCATCCAATTCACAAGTTTCACAACGCCAGGTGGCGGACTCACAATCGGAGTCGAAGATTTGCTGGCTACTGAAAAGTCAGATCAAGATTTCAATGACTTGATTATTTCGCTGCCTCCAATGATTTAGCACTGAAATCAACAGCAATTACGATCAAAATAGCCACTCACGGCTTCAACTGATCCAAGAGAGTTCGGGTCAGCGCCAGCTCGCAGCGCGTCGTGAAGATGCCGTATCCCGTGCCCTGAAACGCCACAGATTTGGCATAAGCACACACCTTGCGGCGTTCGTCCCGGAATCCCGCGGCCTGTTCCGCTGGATCGGCACTGGTTTTGTAAAAACCGGTGAGATTGTCGCGCCAGAGGGTCTGAAACACTTCACTGGGCACCGCACGGGCCTCCAGAGCCACCGCCTCCAGAGCCTGCTCCAAGCGCTGGTCCATTGCCTTCAATGCCGCAATCACACAACCCGTTTCCTCCACAGTGCTTTTGGTTGAGGAACACACCTCAGAGGCCCGCATTGCGGGAGGCAGCAAAGACAGGAGGAACGCGGCGAGCACCAGGGGGAGGGAAACAGAAGCACGCATGACAACGGTCTGGGGGATTGATGCTCACATCCTGCAGACTCTTGACGCTGCATCCAAACACTTGATCAGAAACAAACCGAACAGGGCACCGATGATCGTCCGGGTGATCAAAGCGATTGCGGCACCATCAGCCTTCGCCCTACTGATGGTTTGTTCAGCGTCACCATCAAGCGCTCAAAACAAGCAACCCAGCCAGGAAGAATCTTTTGCATTCGGGGTTGGTTTCACCTCAGGCATCCTCACAACGACGTGCATGCTCGAGGACGCTGATCTCCTCACCACCGACGAGGCAAGGCTCTTCATGCAAGGGATGCTGGAAAGCATTGTCGAACAAGAAACAGGCTTACGCCTTGAGGCCAGCAAGGAGGGCTATGCCGTTGCGAAACGGAAATTTCCCGACTGCCCGATTCCTTGAACATGCCCACCGATAACGAACCAGCGGGCATCACTGTGTTGCTGATGCGGGCTTACCAGCGGCTGCTCCAGGCTCTGGCCCGGGTCTTGCCCTTCCCCCAGCCCCGCAAGCTCATCGGTGCCGGTGCCTTGCGGTTGTTACCACCGCAGATGCAAGGACGTCGCTGGCGCCGGCCGTTGCTGGTGACCAACCAGCAACTCCTGCAGCTGCAACTGCCCCAGCCCCTGCTGGCGGAACTCGATCGGATCGGGCGGCCCTTCAGGGTGTTTGATCAGGTTCCTGACAATCCCACCCTTGCCAGCGTGGAAGCCGGGCTGCAGGCCTACCGCGCAGGCCGCTGCGACAGCCTGGTGGCCGTGGGGGGCGGCTCAGTGATCGATTGCGCCAAGGCCATTGGCGCGCGCGCAGCCAACCCCTGGCTGAGCTGCCGGGCCATGGAGGGGCTCTTCCGAGTGGTGCTGCCGCCACCACCTCTGGCCTGCGTGCCCACCACCGCCGGCACAGGCTCAGAAGCCTCAATCGCAGCCGTGCTCACCGATAGCGAACGGCAACGCAAACTCGCCATTGCCGATCTCAAGCTGCTGCCAGCGATCACGGTGATCGACCCCGAGTTGATGCTCGGCCTGCCGCCCGCGATCACGGCCGCCGGTGGCCTCGATGCCCTCACCCACGCGGTGGAGGCCTATATCGGCCGCAGCGGCAGCCTTTTCAGCAACCGCCGCGCCCTCGAGGCAATCAGCGCCATTGCTCGCTGGCTGCCCAGGGCCTACGCCCATGGGGACGACCTCGAGGCCCGCCTGCAGATGGCCCTTGCCGCCCATGCCGCCGGTGAAGCGTTCACCCGCACCAATGTGGGCTATGCCCATGCCCTGGCCCATGCTCTCGGCTGCTTCTACACCATCCCCCATGGCCTCGCCAATGCGCTGGTATTGCCGAGTGTGCTGCGCTTTTCCCTTCCGGCGTGCGAGCCCAAGCTGGCCGCTCTGGCCCACGCTGCCGGGTTGGCCACTGACCAGACCAGCGATCACGATCTCGCGCTGGGCTTCATCCGCTGGGTGGAGGCGCTCAACCAACAGCTGGGAGTTCCACCGTTCATTGCATCTCTGCGCAGCGTCGACATTCCCCGAATCAGCGCCGATGCCCTCCAGGAAGCCCACCCTTCCTATCCAGTGCCGCGGTTGATGCGCCGCAGCGATTGTGAAGCCCTGCTCACTCAGCTTCTGCCGGATTCCGCGACAGCAAAGTTTCCATTTCCTTCCATGGACGCCACCCCGAAAATTATCTAGGTATTTGATAAAGCATCTCAAGCAGTCGAGTCATGAGTTCTTTTGCTTGGTCGGATTACGTCTCCGCCGATGGCAGTGGGCTTAACACAGATGCCTTGCTCGAAGACTTCAAAAACAGCAGCGGCATTACCGATCTCACCGAAACTGATCTCGAGATCTTCCGATCCACCGTGGAAGCCACGGTCTGGTCCTATCCCCTGGAAGAAACACACCGCTATTTCAACCTCAACACGATTACGCAGGCACCGAGAAACCAGTTATTCAAACCTGACTTTGCCGCCAGCTGGCTCAATAAAAATTCAGCGCCGGCACCCAATGCCTCGCTGCTCTACATGACCTCCTGGCTTGATCTCAGCAAGCGCGGTGAGGACAGCGCCAACGAGCTCATCCTTCAACTTCCCGCCAATCCCGACGGCAACTATTACGTTCTCGCCGTTCTTGACAGCTACATCAACACCATCGGCTCCTTTGGGCCGAGAGACCCGCTCGCAGGTGCTGACGACGCGCCCCAGTACGTGTTGCTGGCGGGTCCGAACAGCATCCACTACGGCAGTGACAAGTCGGCGACCATCACCGACGACCAAGGGGGGCAAACCACCATGCCGGTGCTCCAGGTCGATACTCCCAGAGCCTGGATCACCGCACGGATCAACACCAACACGTTGGATCCAACGGCGATGGCCGCCACCCGCACCTTCATCAACGGCGACAAGGACGAGGTGGGAACCGGATTTCAACTCACCACCCTCGATCAGTTCAAGCGCGACGGCACCGTTCCCTACGCCAAGCCGATCACGCAATCCACCAGCAGCGATGCGGCGTTTGATGCCTTTGGAGCGGTGCCCACGCTCTCGAAGGATCAGCCCAATCCCGCCAAGGAGTTCTTCACCCAGGTGTCCAGAGCGCTGGCATTGAATCCGGTGCCAGCGCAACAGTCCCGTGATCCCGGCCACACCCCTCCTCCCTACCAGGTTTGGATCGATAATCAGAACGTGCTGCAGAACGCCTCGCGGGAGTACCAGCCTCCTTCAGCCCTCGGAACGGCACGAAAGGATCAGTTGAACCGACGCTTTGAAACGATCGGCCTCAACCTCGACACCGGCTTCACCCAGCCGTCCAGTTGGACGGACCGGGAGAAGGAGATGTTCGATGCGTCTTACCTCTTCACGCTCAAGTTCCTCAGCAAAGCCACCGACGCGCTGGTGAAAGGGCAGGAGGGGACCAACAACGGATGGTCCATCAGTAACAAGAACGTCGGCGTTTACCCGAACGACTGGGAGTCGTGGCTCGTGCGGGCAGGCGTTGCCGTGGAAGGCGCGGCAGCCAACATCCCCAACGATGCGGTCTACCCCACCACGGAAATCGACGCGCAGGGCAACGCGCTCACCAGCACCTACACCTACAGGATTGCTCTTCCCAAACGATCGACCACGACCGATTCTGGAAATCCTGTCGAGCTGTATGGGCCTGCCAAGGGATTCTGGGCGTACACCATTTACCAACCGAATCCCGGCAATAATTATCAGCCGTTTTTGATCGAGAACGCAATCCGCAACACGAGCTATTCACCAATCAATGCAACAGCCAAACTCACAATCGACGGCAAGCTGAGAACCAAAACACCCGGAAACTGGAATTCAGGCACGGCCAAGGGCACCGCATTGTTGACAGGCAAGAGCCAATCGGACATCGCTGTTGAGGGCCTGGATCCCGACACCATCTATTACGTGAAGGATGTCACCGAGCTTGGGAGCGAGACCGAAACTGATGAAGATGACGAACTCCTGCTCACCCTGGCCTCCGAGTACCAACCCGATTACGGGAGCAACGGCATCGCCATCGGCGGCCAGGGGTCACCGGGTGAGGCGATTCAACTTTCAGGCCCGAGAGGGAGCACACTCTCCTTCGGTTGGATCAACCCCGTCGCTCAGCTCGGATCCAACCAGCAGAAAGGCATCAGCAGTGATGAGATCACGCTGCAAACCGAAAGCGATGGTTCGATCAATCTGAGCTTGTCCAACCTGGCCCCGCAAAGCAATCTCCAGAACTGGCTACCCACTCCGCTGGTGACCGGATCAGGATCCTCCGATTTAGAAGCAGCCAGCGCCTTCCAGGTCATGGCCCGGTTTTATTGGCCCACCAGCGACATCTCCGATGGTGCTAAATCGATCCTGGCCAACCCAAAGTCCTCCGATGTCTACGCACCGCCAGCCGTCGAGCGTCAGGGCCTGAACCGCATCCACACCTGGGATCTACTCAGCAGCGCAGCGGAAGCTCAGGTCAAGAGCAGCGACCCCAGTTTCGGTTCCACAAGTCCTCTGGACACACCGTCGCCCTACAGCAGCGAAGTGGTGGGAGCCCTGATCGATCTCACCATCCTGCCCGACGCTCTCGATGGCGAAGTAGCAACGGTGAACTACAGCTACTCCCGTAACGCTGACTACGACAATCAACTCTTCTTCTATGCCATCGACGACATCACTGGCACCATCAACGGACTTTCACCAGGTGATCGCGGTTACCTCAAGGAAGCCTGGAGCCAGCGGCTTGAGGCGGATACGCCGATCGTGGCCGACAGAGATGCCACCCGTGAGGGAACCATCGAGCTGACGGCTGGCCAGCTCTATGCCCCGATCGTGATGACCGGCAATGCACAGATGTTCACGGCTTACGACAACGCCAATGCCCGTGACTACCGCCATTTCAATCTGATCAGCAAGAGCAGCTTCGGCTTTGAGGATCAGATCGGCGGCGGGGATGACCACGATCGCAACGACGGCATCTTCACGGTCACGTCGATTGATCTTTGACCTAGGGCGTCGCTGTTTGGTGCAGGGTTTCGATCATCGCCTCCGGAAGAGGCTGGCTTTCTTCCGCTGGAATGCTCACCTCGAGATAAGCCGCACCGTCGTGAGCATTGATCGCCGCCAACGCCTGCTCCAGCTCCGCCACGGTTGAGGCCTGCCCGCACCACCATCCCTGGCAACCGAAGGCCTCGGGAAGCTGGGCATAACGCCAGGGAGGCAGATCGTTGTAGGCATGTCCGGTTTCGCTGAGCAGAGCCTCCACCCCATAGAGACCGTTGTTGAGCACGATCACCACCGGCTTCACCCCGGTGAAGCCCATCACCCCGATCTCCTGCACCGTGAGTTGGTGCGCCCCATCACCGGTGACCAGCACCACCCGACGCTCGGCATCGGCCAGGGCACACCCCAGGGCGGCAGGCGTTGCCCAGCCGATCGATCCCCAGAGAGTCTGCGTTTCGATGGCCACCCCATCCGGCAGACGCATGGCATTGAGCTTGAGCAGAGAGGTGCCGGTGTCTGACATCAACAGATCCGTGGGCCGCAGGAACCGCTGCAGGCGCGGATAAACATTGGCCGATGCCGTGGGTTGATCCCCCTCACCGGCGAGAGGCATCAGGGGCTCGGGCTGCACCGGCCGCTGCTCCCCCCACTGACTCGGTTTGGCATCCGAGGCCTTAAAGCGCTTGATCAGCCCAGCCAGCACTTCGCTGAGGCTCACGCTGGTGAACACCTGATCCCCGGCCTGCACCCAGTCGGCATGCAGAGAGATCACCCGGCGGCTGTCCAGATGCCCACTCCAGAGACCGGTGTTGAGGTCCTCCATCACCAGGCCGCCCACATCAAGAAGGACATCAGCCCCTTCCACCACACCCTGCAGAGCGGCAGGGGTGGAACGCGCACCGTTGTACATCCCCAGAAAAGCGGGATGCCCTTCACTGAGCAGGGCCTTGTCCATCGGCGTGGTGGCATAGGCCAAGCCCGAAACCTCGAGGAACGTTGCAAACGTCTCCACCAGTCCGAAACGCTTGAGGGTGACCGTGGGCATCACCAGCGGACGGGTGGCCTCAGCGAGACGCTCCATCACCAGATCGAGCACGGCGTCCAGCTCCACCGCCACGCTGGCGTGTTGATCGATGCTGCCGATGGGTGTGCCCTGAATCGGCGTACCGGTGATCGGCATCAGAGCCAGGTCCATGGGCACGGTGAGATAGGCCGGCCTGGAGTCCTCCAGGGCTTTGTCGATCACCCGCTCCAACTCCACCACCACGTTCTCCGGAGTTAGCCGCGCACTCACACAACCGGCTGCAGCCGAGATCGCCTCGAAGCGGTCGTAGCGCGTGTCACCAAGGGTGTGATGACAGATCAGTCCCTGACGCACGATGCGCACACTCGGGGTTCCCACCAGGTGAAACACGGGCAGTCGCTCAGCCATGGAGCCCATCACGCCATTGAGGGCACTGAGTTCACCCACGCCGTAGGTGGTGCAGACGATTGCGGCACCACGGCGACGGGCGTAACCATCGGCGGCGTAGGCCGCATTCAATTCATTGGCTGATGGCACCCACTGCAGCCGCGGATGCACTTCCACAGCGTCATTCAAAGGGAAGGAATAGTCCCCAGGCACACCGAACACATGACCAATGCCGAGATCCGCAAGCCGATCCAACACGTAAGTGACAACCGAAGGAGGCATCAGCGCAATGACATGTTTGCTTCAGTGTGGCGCCAACGCCGTGCGGATCAACGCCTCCGAGAGACGCCACAGCTCACCAGCCTTGGCCAGATCGGCTGCCGCAGCACTGGTCTGAACGGCAGAAAAACGATGCATGCCGGGGCGCACCAACCGGTTGCTCCAGTAGCTGAATCCAGGGGAAGCGTAGGCAGAGTCTGTGATCAGATCCGCCAGCAAACCGCCAGCCGTTGCAACCGATTCCGTCACCCGCAGCAGATCGCGCGCCACCAACGCGAACAACGCCATCCCCACAGGATTGCTCTGGCGGTTGTAGCGGAAGAAACCCTCACGGCTGCGCTGGATCACCAACCCCGGGCTCCAGGTGAGCACAGGCAGGGCGCCCGCGAGCTGGCGGTTGAGTTCAAGCCCCAGCAACACATTGCAGAGTTTGCTGTCTTTGTAAGCCTTGTCGCCATCAAAACGGGCGTTGCCATCCAGCATCACAAAACCGGCACCGGCCCGCAGTCCTGCCAAGTCACCCAGATCCGCCGGTTGTCCCACGCGCCCGCCGCCAGTGGCAGGGTTGTGCACATCAGAGGCGGTGATCACCACCCGCGGCTGCGATCCAGCCCGCAACAACGGCAGCAAGTCCGTGGCGATCAGCTGGTGGGCCAGCTGATTCACAGCAAAGGTGATTTCGATGCCCTGAGACGACCACACCGGCGCTGAGACCCCCGCCCGTTGCTGCCCGGCATTCAGCACCAGAGCGTCGAAGGCTTCACCCCGATCCAGCAGCTGATCGCAGGCACTCTGCACACTGCGCAGGTCGGCCAGATCGGCAACGAGGCAGGTCACCTGACCGGGCGTTGCACCGGCTGCGACCAATTGCGCGTGCGTCTGCTGGCCGCGCTCAGAGCTGCGGCAGAGGAGCGTGAGTTGATGACCACTGGAGACCAACCGGCGGGCGGCGTCCAAGCCAATGCCGGAACTAGCCCCGGTGATCAGGATCCGCTTCATGCCAACAGCAATTCATCAGCGCCTGGCAATGTGAAACGGAAGGATGCCAACGCATCATCAAAGTCGGTATCACCGCCAGCAAAGAAATCTTCAAAGCCGAGTGTATTGGGCGCGAGAACACGAAAATGGTTAAGCCCGTCTGCATTGGCCTCCGCGAAAGTGAACAATGTTTGATCGTTCACAACAGCAAAGGGGGCGAGTCGGCCTGTATCCGCAGTCAACCCAATCCCCGTGCTGCGCTCTGCACGCTCTTGACTGGCACTGAAACCAGTGAGCGGATCGAATCGATTGCCGTTACTGGTTGCCATGCGCGCATAGTCCGCGTGACCCGGTTGATAACGAACTCCATCAACCACGACCGTGCCAAGATCATCAACAACGCGATAAAAACCAAGCGTCGAGTCGAAATCAGCTTCACGCCCTGTCACCACATCCACCACTGCTTCACCATCCAAAGGCAACAATGTGAGATCAAGAATCACGGCATCCGACTCACGATCGCGGCGAAAATAGTTCCGAGAAGAACGCAAAGCCCCATCACCGAGTGAGCGCCCTTGCTTAAGGCCTTGATCGAGATAATCAGCAACGGCCACATAGGGAGAAGAACTCTCCAATTGCTCGATCAAATCGGGATTTTCCGCGAGATAAGCCATGCCAAGAGCGGCGGCGCGGAAATTAACTTCGGGAGCCACCACACCGCGAGGCTTGTCATTCGCGTTGTAATACCCTTCTGGATCTTCGGTTGCCTCACGGTTCAACAGCAACTCGGGGAACTGAGAGAAATAGGCTGCAGAATCAAAATCCGAATCCCGGGTTGAGGCTTTGTTGAGATTTTCCGTTAACCCCAACGACAAAGACTGCACAGAAGTGTCAGCAGAATCGGAAAGCATCAGCAGGACCATCTCATCACCAGGAGCAACGAGATCATCAGTGTCGATATTAGGATTACCAAAGAAAGAATAATCACTATATCCAAAATCCATCGTTGCAGTTTTAGCCATTGGCATCGACATGGAGCCCATCGGCATATCCTGAACGAACAGACCACGGTTTCGTCTAATGATATCGAAGAATGTAATCTCCTCGAACGACACATCCTCCACAATATCTTTAGTCGTCAACACAAATCTTGCAAAGGCTGGCGGAGAGGGCAACTTGAAATTGATATTGGCGACAAGATTAAAGGGTGCATCTTCCCCAGCGAAACCTCTATAGGCTTCGTAGGTCAGCTGGCGTCCGTCAATCGTCAGGGGAATAACCGACTGAAAATAACTCAGCTCACGACCGTCTTGAACAACAGCTGACCGCGCCTCGGCGTCGATACCCCAATCAATATCAGAGACGATCGGCCGGAACGCTGGAGACTGAAGGATGGACAGAACTTTGTTGGGACCCGCTTCATCAACAGGATTAGAAAGCGCTCCGAAATAGTCGTACGAATAATCGGGATTGTAGATTTTACTGATGACATTCGGCGAGTCATCACCCCAAGACGACACCACGTCCTTTTGAAGACTGCCATCTCGCGAAGGCGTCAGAAAAGCATAGTTCCAGGGTGTTTGGTCAAATTCATACTCAAATGCATAAAAAGCATTGTCTTTCTTATTATAGGCGCTCCAGATTTTGTCAATAAATGAATGATGGATCCAGAAAACAGGATCGAAAGCGGCTGACCCTGGGGGCAACATCAGACCATCTCCATCAGGGAAAAGGCCTCCATCCAACCCAGACAACCGATGAAATTGATTGTGTGGGGTATATTCAATCCGTGTTCCCATTGACAAGTAACCAGTTGCACCCAAACCCTTTAAAGCCGTGCTAGACCAGGATGCAGGTTGTATGTCTCCAACGCCAAGATCATTGATTGACGTCCCTGCATTGAAGCCGGGATTGCGGTATGGGGTATACAACGACGACTCTGGATCACGAAGAAGCTTGGGCATCACTGTCTGCTCTTCGTTTAAGTAAGCCCAGTAGGGAAGAGCCCATGTTTCCGCATCAGGATCACCGCTCAGCCGCAGATTTTCCCTGGCGATTTCCTCAAAATACTGAAGATACAAGCGATGCCAGGCCATGAAATTAGCAGGAGCTCCGTCACTGACTGTCGTTCTTTGCACAATCGAATTCCGAGAGCCATTCCAAAAACCAGCGAAGTGAGTGCAGTTATTAAGAACCGTATCTCCATTCAACATATTTTCGCGGGTATCAAATCCATTCTCTACAGCAAAATCGACAAATCTCTCGCTTTGTTGAACATTAAATGCCTCTGGTTGTTCAACATCCAGATTCCAGAGACCATGAATCCCAGCCTGGTAGGTCCACCCCAGTGGGTCACCTGGATTCAGAGCCGACTTCTCCTTCATCAACCCGACAGCTTTCTCAAACAGAGCAAGCGCCTTTGCTCCATCTGGCGTCTCAACATTGTGACGCACCCGTTCTGAATTCGAAGTTTCAAGACTGCGGCTTTCAGGCTCTGCAAACCTGGACAGAAGTTGCGCGAAATTCACAGCTCAACTGAAACTTTCTAAAAACTAGCCATCGCTTGTTGGCTCAGCCATGGCTTCAAGCCTCGTTATGCCAACCAGGGCCAACGCAAGCCCAAGGCGTCCGCCGTGTTCATCACCTGGGCATTGAGTGAGCGCCCCAGCAGCACCTGGGGTTCATCGGGCCGGATCGCAATCACCCGGTGCTGAGCCCTGCCGCCAGGATCGGCGCTTCGCACCACCCCCCGTCGCAGCAAGGAATTGGCAGCTTCCAGCCCACACACATAGGCCCGCTCCTGGCAAAGCCCTTTGGCACCAAATTCCCGCGCCCCCATTCGTACCCAGTCGCCGGCGCAGACCAGTGAAGGAATCGCCGTCTCCAACGGCGGCCGCTTCCGGAAGCTCCCTGGAGAGAACCAAGCCACCGACCCCGGGTAGCGGCGCACCTCAGCCTCCAGCACATTGGCGGTGTGAAAGGCGGGATTGGCCACCGGCAGGAGCTCACGCATCAACAACGCCACGATCGCTTCATCGCTCAGAGCCGCAATCGCTGTGGCGTTGTAGAAGTCACTGGCGATCACTGATCCCCGCGGTGGCTCTCCCCCCCACAGCGCAGCTTCCGTCTGCTGCTGCAGCTGATCGAGCATGAAGAAGGTGCCACCAGCCCCCTGCAAGGCCTCGAATCGGGAGAACACATTGGCGGGATCCGCAACCTCCACGTAGGCGTCCAGCCACAACCGCACCGACACCACGTCAATGGCCCCGAGACTGCCGGCATCCACCAGTTCAGGGGCTGCAGCGGCACAGGCTGGCGACTGTGCCATCAGTGCGCCCATCCCCTTGGCACCCACCGTGAGCACCACCGCATCCACTCCGTCGATCATGGCGTTTTCACCCGTCGCCACAGCACGGGTTTGCACCGACGCAACGGCCTTGGTATCTGGATGGAGGTTCAAACCTGTGGCCAGCGTGCCGCCGAGCACCTGCAGACCATGGCGATCGATCAGCTGCTGCGCCAAGGGGGCAATCAGCTGTTCGGCAATGGTGCTGGAGCGGATCCAGCGCACATCGAAGGAATCCTGATGGGCAAAGGAGTAGTAGTAAAGAAGCTCCATCGTCACCGCCGCCGACAAGTCCTCCGGCGGCTTGAACAAGCCCACCAGAAGCGTGGGACGGAGGAAATCGTTGATCATCCGCTCACTGATTCCGAGGCTTCGGAACAGCGTCAGCGCATCGAGGTTGTCGTAGCGCTCGAACACCGCGTCGCTGCGGTTGAGATCGAGCATCGCGTAGAGGAGCCCGGCAATGCTGAGGCGATCAGCCACGGGAAGGCGTTTGAAATTGGTCGTGGTGGCCAGCACCTGCCCGATGGGACTGGGCCAACGCAGCGCATCGCCGAACACCGGAGCTGTGGCCTCCAGTCCATCGGGTGACCAGAAGGCGCTGGTGGTGAACTCCGTGAACACATTGCTGAGCCCCAGCTCAGCGGTGAGGGCATTGATGTTGGGGTAGTCCTTCCAGAACCCGCGAGTGCCGGCTTCAAAAGGTTTGCCTCTGGTGGTGGTGAGGGGTGTGCTGCCCGTGGGATCCGCCATCCCATCCAGCAGCGTCACCCGCACCCCGGCTTCACAGAGAGCCTTGGTGGCACCCCAGCCGGCCCACCCCGCGCCGATCACCACCACATGCGACGGGTTGGGAGTCGATGGGCCTGCATCTGTCATGGTCCGCTCCTGCAGCCGATCCCAATCCCCAGGCTAGGCAGTGCAGGCGCCAGACTCCGCCAGAGCTTGTCCCGATCCCCGCCCCACCTTGATGATTGGCGCCCTGCTGCTGTTGCTCTCGCTCAGCCCCGTGAGCGCAGCTCCGGTGAGTCGCGATGATCCCGAGCAGGCGGACACACGCAAAAAAAGCATCTCCACGGCTGCCGGCTCGGCCGTGGTCGTCACCGCCAACCCCCTGGCCAGCAAAGCCGCTCTGGGCGTTCTTGCCAGCGGTGGCCATGCCGTGGATGCCCTGGTTGCAGCGCAGGCGGTGCTGGCCGTTGCAGAACCGCAGAGTTCCGGGCTCGGAGGTGGAGGTTTCCTGCTGCACTGGGATTCCCGTCGTCAGGCGCTGGAGGTGTTCGATGGCCGTGAAACCGCACCGGAACGCAGCCGCAGCGACGACCTGCTTCAGCCGTCAGGAGAACCGCTCTCCTATCGGGCAGCCACCCGCAATCCGGATGCGATCGGCGTGCCTGGCACCGTGGCCCTGCTCTGGGAAGCCCATCAACAGTTGGGGCAACGCCCCTGGTCCAGCACCCTTGAGCCCGCCATCCGTCTGGCCCGGGAAGGCTTCCTTCCCAGCCCGCGGCTGCGCCGCTCCGTAGCCCTGGCCCAGCGCCTCGGCGCAACCCACAACCCGGCCTTCCAACAGCTGTATCTGCCTGGCGGAACACCGTTGCCAGCCGGCCGTCTGTTCCGCAACCAGGCTCTGGCCCACACCCTGGAGACCCTGGCCCAGGAGGGGGGGCGCGCCTTTTACGAAGGCCCGCTGGCCCAACGGATTCAGCACGGGGTGAACGCCCTGAAGGTTCAGTCCCCCAACTTCAAAGGCTGGAGTGCCACGGATCTTGCCTCCTATGCCGTAGAGCGCCGAGCCCCCCTTTGCCGGATGCTGATGAAGCACCGCGTCTGCACGGTGCCCCCGCCGAGCAGCGGCGGGCTGGCGGTGCTGCAGACCCTGGCCCTGCTCGAGGCGACCGGCGGCTTCAACGATCCATCCCTCCCACAAAGCTGGCGCCATCTGGCCCTGGCGGAATCCTGGGCCGATGCCGATCGCCTCTATTGGGTGCACGATCCGATTGATGGAACCGTTCCCATCCAGGGACTGCTGGATCCGAGTTACGTCCAGGCCCGTACCCAGGCCATGCAGGCCTCACCCGAACGCTTGCCGCAGCCTGGTCTGCCCCCAGGGATGAAGCAGTTCCCCTTCGGTCGCTCCGGGCCCGGCACCGAACTGGGCACCTCCCAGGTCACGATCGTGGACGGTGAAGGCAACATCGCCAGCTACACCACAACAGTGGAAACCGTCTTCGGCAGCCGCAATCTGGTGGAGGGCATGGTGATGAACAACCAACTCACCGACTTCGACTGGCGACCCGTCGTCGGGGGCCTCCCCGTGGCCAACCGACGCCGGCCAGGGCGCAGGCCGGTGTCGTCGATGGCGCCAACGATCGTCTTCAACGACCACCAACCGGTCCTGGCCCTGGGCAGCCCGGGGGGAAAGCGGATCCCGCACACCATCAGCCGGGTGCTGCTGGCCGCACTGCAATGGGCGGAACCTCCAAAGCGATCGGTCGGCCTGCCTTTGCTATCTCCCCAGGGAGACAGTCTTGTGATCGAGAAGGAACCGCCGCTCCCCTGGCCCATCGATCCCAATCAACTTGATTTACCGGGCCGCAAGTTGCGCTCCCAGACCCTGGGCAGCGGCATTGGCCTGCTGCAACGCATTGGCGATCGCTGGCATGGAGCCGCCGACCCTCGGCGGGAAGGAACAGCCCTGGCCCTGCCCTGAGGCGCCGGGGGCTCACTCGATCAGGAATTCACTGCGCAGAGCCCTCGCATCCTGGATGCGCTGAGCAGCCGCCAACTGCCGCAACCGGGCCTGCTACCAGTCACGCAAGCGCGTTGATGCCACCGACTTGCTGAGCAGGCCATCGCTGGGTTCGGGCTCGCCAAACGGAATGGTCATCAGCCAGGTCAGCGACGCAGGGCCTTCATGCCATCCCGGACCCGAACATCGCGGAAATTAGGAACGGCTGCGCCGGTGGAGCGGGTGATCGCCAGAACCAAAGCGCCGATCAGGGCCAGGTTCATGAAGAAGCTGGCATCCACCGGAAAGGTGTGAAAAATCAGGGTGGTGGGGACGAGAAACACCAGCAGCAATGAGGCACCCAGACGGGTGTTCGTTCCGAACACCAGCAGCAACGAGCCAGCGATCAGGATCACGATCGCAGCCACCAGCAGCACTCCGGCCAGGGGTTCGGCAATCCCCTTCGAGGCGATCAAGGCAGCTGTGGCCGCAAAGCCACTGACCTTGCCCGGGAGGGCATTCACGAACACCGCTGCCAGACACAGCCGGCCCAAGAAGTCGAGCGCCTTGGAGGGAGCCAGGGAATTGAACATCTCGATCAGAGAAACGGACCAACCGGTTCTGTAGCGGATCGAACCCTAGAACCCGGCCCTGCCTCACTGCAGGCAGCAGCAGAAGCCGCTACAAAGGCTCAAATCCCTTGCACTGTCAATGCCATGGGGCGATCACCGTTCCTCCCCTTCCTGCTCGGGACCCTGCTGCTCGGTGCAGTCGTGCCTGAACAGGCTCTGGCGAACATCAAGCAGGAATACCAACGGGCCCACTCCTGCGACTACTTCCAGGCGCCCTTTGTGAGTGATGTGGGGCTTTACAAGGACCAAAAGGTGCGGTTCTGCCTCAGCGCCGATCAGTCGGAACTCACCTATGTGTTGGCGAAGGGCACCTCCTGGGTGGTGCCCTTCAACCGCGAATACCGCACCGATGGAGTTCGGCGTTACTACACCCTCGAGAAAGACGATCTGGTGCTCTACCAGAAGGAGGACGGCGTGGTGAAGCGCACGGTGCTCGGCCGCCGGCGATGATCGTTGAACTGAATCTCAAGCCATGGCCAGCTTCGACAAGAACACGCCATTCATGCTGCTGGCACGCATTCACGTGAAGCCCAACTGTGTGGAGGCCTATCTCGAGCTGGCGCGAGCCACTGACGCTGCAGTGCAGGCCAGCGAACCGGGAATGCTCCATCACACCTTCGATCAGGATCCCGATGACCCACAGGCCTTTGTGTGGTCAGAGCTGTATGCCAACGACGCCGCCTTTGCCGCGCACGTGTCGAATCCTCCGGTTCAGGAGTACCTGCAGAAGCACGCCGAACTGGGCGACGACTTCAGGGTGGAGGTGTACGGAACGGTGGGAGACGAATGCCGCACCTTGATGCAGTCCTTCGGTCTTCCCCTGAAGATTTTTGAAACCCAACTGGGGTACAGCCGGGTGTAGCGGACATCAACGCGCCAACTGAAATCCAGCTCCTGGCTTCACTGGCACGCCGCCGTTGCAGAAATTGGAGGCGAACACCTCCTTGTCTTGAATCGTCCAATCAGGCTTGTTGGCCTGGTACCAGGCCAGGCTGTCGCTGTAGCAGGTGTTCCAACGCGAGGATTGTTCGGCAATCGGCCGCAACGACAGTGCGATCGACACCGAACTGGCTGTGGCGATCAGTCCCAGCACCGGGAACAGATGGGCGTTGATCATGTCGCGGGCGTTGGACATCTCGAGCAGAAGCGTTGGGTTCATTGTGAACCGCGTCGCCAGCGGCCGATCAACCCCACCCTGGAGATTTTTCTTTTCCAGGAGTGATGTCGAAATGAAATTTCCTTGGAGAAAGGAGCAGGCCAACGCGTAAACCGGTTCCATTCGCTTCAAGCCCATGGCGTTTGTCAGCCGCATCTGCGCCACCTCCCGCGGATCCACCATCGATGCCGTCGGCAATGGTCGTTACCGCGTCTGCGATCGCGACTCCCATTGCGCAGAAGTGAACGGTCTCTGGCAGGCCTACGAAACCCTGCGCCAGCAGGAGCAGCGCCCTGGGTAGCAACACCCCGCTGTTGCTGATCCACCCAATTGGCGTTGGTCTCTCCAGCCGCTTCTGGGACCGGTTCATCCAGCACTGGAGAACCCTGGAGCCAGAACGCATGCTGCTGGCACCCGATCTCCTCGGTTGCGGCCATGCTCCCTGCCCGCCACAGCCACTCACTCCTGACGACTGGGCCAAGCCTTTAATTTCCAACCTGAAGGAACGGGGAGCCGAGCCCGTCGTGCTCATCTCCCAGGGAGCGTCCCTGCCGATTGCCCTGGCCCTGCAGGCGCAAGCGCCTGAACTGGTGGTGGCGCTGGTGGCTATCAGCCCACCGGGCTGGCGCGTGCTATCGGAACCGTTCCCGCAGAAGCGAGCCCAACAGCTGTGGACGCTGCTATTCAGTGGTCCGCTGGGCAGTTTGTTCTATCGCTATGCCCGCCGCCGCGGTTTCCTCGCATCCTTCTCGCGCAACAACCTCTTCGCTGAGCCGAGCGCTGTCGACGACGAATGGTTGGAGACGTTGCAGGCAGGCTCGCGAGCCATGGAGAGCCGTTGGGCCGTGTTCTCCTTTCTGGCAGGCTTCTGGCGAAGCAACTGGGAACCCCAGTTCACAGGCCTCACGGTTCCGGTGCAAGTGGTGTTCGGCCAGTCGGCCACTGGCATCGGCCGCTCCCGCAGCTGGGATGATGTTTCAGAACGCCTGGACACCTACCGCCGCAAGCTTCCAGACGCAGCCATCGCCACGCTCGATGGCCGCAACGTGCTGCCTTACGAATCCAGTGCTGCCTGCGTGGCCTGCGTGCAGGGCTGGCTTCAGGCCACCAACTGCTGATAGGCCTCGTTCACACGGCGGAAAGCACTTGCCGATCCACCCACATCCGGATGATGACGCTTCACCAGGCGGCGGAAGGCCTGCTTGATCTGCTCCTGGGTTGCTCCCAGCCTCAAGCCCAGCACCGCCAGCGCCTCTTCCTCCCCGTTCCCTGAAGCGGCTGCAGGCTCGCGATCTGTTGTGCGCCGATCACTGCGGGTGCGCCGGTCACTGCGGGTGCGCCGGGTCTGGCGACGACTGGCCTGGGTCTGGCGCTGATGAAGCTCGCTCACAACCCGCGCCGGATCCTCATCAAGCCATTCGCTGGCGCGCACGCCATAGAGCGCGAAAGCGGCCAGTACCGCAGCTGTTTTCTTGGTTGTTCTAGGTCCGACTGCAGCGAGCAGATCGGTCCCCAAGCCGCTCACCAGACGATCCAGCCGCTGCTGCAGGCTCAAGCGAGACGGGAAGCTGTTGCGGTTGAGCTGGTCGATCAGCAGTTCAAGAGCACCTTGGCGGAGCTGGCTCCATCCCGGCTGACTGGCCAAGGCCACACCCCACGCCTGGACCTGCGCTGCACGAATCCGTGCAGGAGCCTGGGCTGTGGGCTGCTGCCACTGGGAACGACGCGCGCGCTCGAGCTCCTGCTGCAAACGCTCAACTTCCCTTCGAAGGGCATCGTTCTCGCGGAGAAGTGCCTCCACATTGCTCGTCACCCGCTGACGAGACGCTGAGCTCTCCCAGGATGTCGTCTCACGTTGGGGCGACCAGTGGCGCGGATCGAACCCCATCACTTGCGCTCCCAGCTCACCAAGGAAGCACCTCACCATTGGCGTGCCAGAACGTGCCGCTGGTGTCGAGATTGAGCGCATCAATGCGCGCCAGCAAACCGCTCACGGCTTGCTCAGGGCTGATGCTCCTGGGATTGAAACCGATCATGCGGGTGCTCACCAGCCCTGGATGCAGGATGGCCACGGCGATGCCCCGCGATCGCAGGTCATGCGCCAACGACTTGCCAGCGCTGTTAAGCGCCGCTTTCGACATGCGGTAGCCGTAGGAGCCACCGGAGGTGTTGTCGTCGATGGAGGCCATGCGGCTGCTCATCAACGCCAGCTTGCCGCCACTGGGCATCTGTCCCACCAGCGCCCTCACGAGCCGCAGCGGGGCGAGAGCATTCACCTCGAACTGACGGCGGATGGAGGCCTCGTCCAGCTGGTCGAACCCGATCGACTCCAGCATGCCGGCATTGAGAATCACCCAGTGCAGAGACAGGCCATCGAGACGGCGGGTTAAGTCCGCGGGCATCCCTGGGTCCGACTGATCCAAACCGGCCTCAACGCGCACATCAAGAGCCTGCAGCTCCGGCGAAGGCTCCCGGCACACGGCAATCACATCGAAGCCACGCTCCCGCAACTGACGGCAGTACTCCAGGCCAATGCCGCGATTGGATCCTGTGACGAGAACCGACGCCATCAACGCGAAGCAACCCCCCACATCCTGCCCATGCAGCGGCTCCATCGCTAGGAGAGGCTTTGAATAGCGCGATCCAGGCCTGGATTGATGACCGTTGAACCACCTGCCCGACCTCCGCTGATCAAGCTGCTGCTGCGGGCACTGCGCATTGCCGCCAGCACCGCAGCTCTTGTGGAAGCGCTCCGCAATGACTGGCTGGGGGCAGGCCTGGCGGCTCTGGCCTGGTTGGCCTTCATCCAGGTGGAACGATCCCGGGCTGCAAGCGACACAGAGGAGCCGAGCGAGCCATGAGCACTCGGATTGCGATTGAGCAGCTGGCCGCCTTCGCGGAGGCACCGTTTCAGGGAAATCCCGCCGCCGTGTGTTGCCTGGACGCCTGGCTTCCGGATCAACTGATGCAGGCGATCGCCACGGAAAACAACCTGTCGGAAACGGCGTTCCTTGTTGGCGCTGGGGGACGCTATCAACTGCGCTGGTTTACCCCGAGCTGTGAGGTGGATCTCTGTGGCCACGCCACCCTGGCGGCGGCCGCTGTGGTGTTCCGCCGGGAACCGCAACGGGACATCCTGCTGTTTCAATCGCGCAGTGGTCCCCTCAGCGTGCACCGCGATGGGGATCGAATCACCCTCGACTTTCCAGTGCAGCGGGCTCAACCATGCCTGCCGCCAGCAGGCCTGCACGAGGCCATCGGCGCCACACCCCAGAGCTGCCTGCAGGGGGTGGATCTGATCGCCGTGTTCGCTGATGAAGACACGATTCGAACACTGCAGCCAGATCCGGAGCGCGTGGCCGCCCTCCCGGGGCGAGGCTTGATCGCCACCGCTCCAGGCAAACACGTTGACATCGTGAGCCGTTTCTTCGCTCCGGGGTGCGGCATTCCTGAAGACCCCGTGACCGGGTCCGCCCACTGCAGCCTCACCCCCTACTGGTGCGAAACACTCGGCAAGACCGTGCTCAACGCCCAACAGCTCTCCGCCCGAGGTGGCTCGCTGCGCTGCACGCTTCAGGGAGAGCGGGTGCTGATCAGTGGGCGGGTGATTCCTTACCTGAGCGGCACCATCCAGGTGTGATCACCAGCAATACCACCCAGCGAACGGCGATTAAGAAGGGGGATCGAGAGATGGCAGCAGCCCGTCGGGATCCCACTGTTTCTTCATCTGCCGCAGCCGGGGTAGATCAGAGCCGTAGGCGAGCTCCAACTCCCGCTGGTAGCGGATCGTGCCCGGATGCCGCTCCACCAGGTAGACGTGGCAAGCCAACGACTCCAATGCATCGAACACCGCATCCGCCCAACGGCAGGCGGCCTGCTGATTCAGAGCATCGCCCGCCGACCAGAAGCCGGAGATCACAATCGACCACTGCGCATGACGGCCCCGGTATAGGCTGCTGGCCATCGGCCGGTCGGCGACGGCTCCTCCGATGTGCTGGAGATCAATGCGGCAGAGCCGATTCGGCGCCTTCCGCATCGCATCCTCAAGGCGAGGTGCCAGCTCGTGACTCAGGCCTGACGGCACACTCACGGTGTAGATCCAGGAGCGCAGGCGGCGAAAGCGATCAGGCTCCACCGGTGGTTCAGGCGGCAGCACACCGTTTCGATCAGGGAGATTGAAATCGGGCAGCCACTCCTGGCCCGCCACATGGTCATGCCAGCACTCCTGGCCCTCATTCAGAAAGGCCGGCAGCAACGACTCATCGCCCTCCTGGAGCACCACGTAACGCATCAGCTGCGCTTGCTCCTGGTCGGGGGGGACACCAAGCACGAACGAGCAGGCAATCTGCCGCGGCAAGCTCTCGGCGCAGTTAAGGGCATCCACAAGGGATGGGAGGGCGTTGAGCTGTCGGATCACATGCAGGGGGCGACGGGGATAGGCGCGCAAGGTCGCCTCCGTGATCACCGCCAGAAAAGGCGCCGCGCCGCGCAACAGTCGCCAAACCTCCGATCCATCAGCCTCTTCGGCTCGAATTTCGAACAGCTCTCCATTGGCACGCACTCCACGCATCGCCACCACACAATCGAGGGTGAGGCCGAAACTGCGGCTGAGGTGACCGATGCCACCCATGGTCAACAACCCGAAGCCCGGCGTTGCATGCGTCCCCACGGGCACCATCTGATTGTGGGGAGCTAAAGCCTGGAGAACGGCCCCAACACCGGAGCCCCCCTGCACCGTCACCAAATCTCCACTGACCGTGACGTTCCTCAGATGAGCCGCCAGATCCAGCATCAGGGCACCGTCACCACTGCAGAAGCGACTGTGGCCGCCGCTGCGCACCCGCAGAGGTCGCTTCTGTGCGCAGGCTTGTCGAACGAAGGCCGCAACCTCCTGCTCATCGCGAGGCTGGGCGATGGAGGCCGGATGGGCTGCAGCGGCATCGCCGTTGAACAGTACCGCCAGCGCGGTCTCATAGGCCGTTTCGCCTTGGTGAAGCTCCATCGAGCGCTGCCGTCAGTACCGCCGACCTCTCGATAGCAAAACAACCACGGTTGCCGTCAAAACAACATGGTGAGCTGCAGCAGTCCGCTCAAAGAATCATTGCCTGCATCTTTGTAGCCAACACGGGGCAGCAGCGTGATGGTGGGCTGAAGGAAGAGGGCCTCCGCCAGAGCGATCTGGGCATATCCCTGCAGCATCAATTCATGGGAGTTGTAAGTCTCGGAGAGAAAGCCGCGGGTGTTGAGGCGAGCCCATGAAAGACCCACGCCAAGGCTGTCGTTCGGACGCGCCTCAAGAGGCCCCTGCAACGTGAATCCTCCGGTGATCGACGCATTCATCTGATTGGTGATCGATGGCGACCAACCAGCGCTGACGAATGCATTAACGCCGCTGCTGTCTTGATCCGATCGAAAACTGGAGAGGCGCTGATCCAACAGCACGTACATCCCCCAGGCACCCAGGTCGCTGATGCACTGCTGAGGGTTGTTGTGATCGCACAGCAAGGACTCGCCCCCCTGAGACCACACACCCACACCAAAGGAGCCGGGTTTACGGGCATCGCCGACGAGCCAACCGCTTCCCACTTCCATGATGTTGAACAGTGGGCCGCTGAGCGACGGTGACGTCAATCCCGTCTGCACAGAGGCAGCGCCAAGCCCTCCCCGTCCATCAAACACACCCGCACTCAAGTACGAGCGGTCGTCAAACCATCCCGGCTGAAGGGTGAACCTCAGGCCAAGCGCTGAATTGGTGTAGCCGGGCAGTCGACCCAGAAGCGTCGGCATGGAATACACCGGCGTGAAGGCCAGACTGGTGAGGCTGGAGACTTCGTAGCGCGGATCGTCGGTGGCGTCGGGCCGATTGATATTGGCGAACACAGTGCTGGCCGACTGCTTGCCGGCAACAACCCGCAGGCGCCCTTGAAAAAAGTCCTTGCGGATGGCGTACTCGAACAGCTCGGTGCGGTCCAGGGGTGGCGCCGCCGCAAGGCTATTGCTGCCCTGAACACTGCCACTGGCCGTTCCGGCGTTGGACGTGGCATTCACCTGCAGTCCCTGAACCCAGATCCAGGTGTTCTCCAGACCAATCGCTTTGCCCAGATCCAGGCTTGCCTCCACAAGCAGTTCCTGCGCTTCATCGGTGGACCTGGAAAATCCTCCAGACCACTGCTCCGTAGCGTTCCCCACCCAAACACCACTGAGTCGGAGAGCCCCATCTTCAGGGAGCCCTAGCAAACGCCCGAGTTCTCCAGTCCCAGGAGCGCTCTGGGACGCTGCCGGGTTACCGGAAGGGGGAGGACTCTGGGCCATCACTGGCGCTGCCAATGCAAGAACCAGCCCCAGAAGATTTTTCAGAAGGAGGAAACCCGGATTGAGATTTAGAACACGAATGAATCTCATCCTCTGGCTTCAAAACTGCCCAATTAAACCGTGTTGATCCGATCTGACCACGACAAACCTGTTGCAAAAAACATCAGAGCAACGAATTCAGAGCGCTGAACAGAACAAGAAAAAGAAATAGAAAACCAACAATCGTAAGACTGTGAATCCAGTTCCAGCGCTGAGACCGATTCGACAGCCAGCCGCCATACACCCGACTCAACCAGGGGACCAGCCACCAACCCGTGACAGCAACAGTGATGGCATTGCTGATCAGCATGTTGAGAGGCAATGGCAAACGTCCCAACGTGGTCTGACCGATCAGAATCAAAACCATCACAGAGGGATACAACGCCAACCAAACCAGAAGATTCACTTTCCAGGTTGGAGAACGCTGGCCACTGCGCACGGCGATCCACTGATCAAAGGATTGCGGTTCAACACTGGCGCGATAGCGATAGCCGATGGCCCCTTCAGCCTCGGAGAGCAGATGCCGGCGCACAGAACTATCCAACCAGCTCAGGCAAAGCTCAAGGCTTGTGAAACGAATCCGGGCAGTGCATTGAATCAGACCATCGCTCTCAATGACCTGATAGGACAATTCTTGTCCGAGATAGCCTTCGAAAGCCTTGGCAGCGATATCCAAGTCGGCTTGCAGTCTGCTGAAGGCTTCCACCTGTGAGGGCAGCAACTCGTTATGGAAGGTGTAAACGAATTGTTCATCACTCTGATGATGCTCATCCATGAGCTTCAGGGGCCCGTCCCGTTGCTTTAGCGCTGAACATCTCAGTACCGGGCACCATCGGGCAGCAAGCGAAACTCTTTCCAAACGGAACAAGCTTCGTCCTGAAGAATCTGCGTGAGCTGGATCTCCCTTTCATCCCTGGATTTCTGCATATCTTCATTGATTTCCTGATCCGAGAAGAGATCGGAATAATCCGACCATGCCGCGGCATAGAACACTTTCCGGATCCCAGCCCAGTAGGCGGTTGCGTAACACATCGGGCAGCATTCGCAGCTGGTATACATCACGCAGCCGGTGAGATCCCAAGTCCCCAGAGCTTTACAAGCCGCACGAATGGCATTCACCTCAGCGTGAGCACTGGGATCGAGGTCGCGCACCACACTGTTGCCGCTGGCGGATACCACCTTTCCATCTTTCGCAATCACGGCACCGAACGGACCACCTGATTTGTTCACCACTCCGGCTTCGCGCATGAGGCGGATGGCCTCCTTCATCAGTGTGCGGTCCTGATCAGTAGCCATGAAACCAAGGGGAAACCGCAACAACTCTGATCGCGGTTGCATCGTTTGTCGACAACCCTTCAGCGTCGGCTCATCCAGCTCCAGACAAACCAGACAATCAAGGCCAGCAACACCCAGGGCAAAAGCGCTCGCAGCAGGATCGCCGCTACGAACAGCACCAACACACTCACGGCTGCACGCTTCACAAGAGCTTTGCTCTCATCGGTCATGTACTGCCAGCGGGGAAGAAGGGCCATGGATCCAGGGCGTCGATTGCATGTTTAGCTCCTTTGAGACGAAGACGATGCATGGATTGATCGGCAACATGAGCCCATGACCTCCCATCTCCTCCACCTCAGCACCGACGCCCCCTTCCAGTGCCTGTCACTCACCGCCGAACTGCAGCGGTTTGTTCAAGTGCATGGCGAACGCGATGGAGCCGTTGTGGTGTCAACGCAACACACGACCACCGCAGTGATCGTGAACGAACTGGAGGAGAGGCTCCTGTTGGATCTGCAGCAGTGGCTTCGGCAGCTGGCACCCCCCACCACAGCTTGGAAACACAACGACCTGGAGCTGCGCCCCGGCATCCCCGACGATGAACCGCGGAATGCCCATGCCCATCTGCAGGCGTTGCTGCTCGGCCATCAAACGACGGTGTCGGTGAACAACGGAGCGCTGCAACTGGGGCGCTACCAGGACGTGATCCTGGTGGAGCTGGATGGCCCGCGTCAGCGCACCGTGTCGCTGCAATGGCTTTCCGCGTGATGCAGGCCGAGGTTCTTCAGCTCAGCTCACGCCAGACTGTGACCAGCTCTGATGATTGACGACCACCTGTGAGGCTTGTCTCGATCGCACCGGTCCTGATCACCGAAAACGGCAGCGCGGTGGAAGAAGCCGTGGATCGCCTGTCGTCCAGCGTATTTCCCCAGGCCACACTGGCGCAGCTGCTCGCCACGCTCCTCATTGTTGGCGTGCTGGCGCTGGCGGTGGGTGTGCCCATCGCCAGGCGACGCCGTCACGTGAGGCAGTTTGAACAGCGGATTCGCGAACGCGAGGATGGGCCGGAGACGTGATGCGCTTCAGCCATTCGAGCAGTGAATCACTGGGCCGGAAACCGGATCGGTGACGCCCAGTTCCGGGGACAGCTCCTCGAGCAGATCCCTCACTGAATTCAGATGTTCAATCATCTGCGGGCGAGCCTCGACTAGGGAATCCTCGCTGTCCCAGAGAGCCACGAAGCAGAACGCGCGCTCACCGGTTCGCGCCAGATAGCGCTCACGCATTCCCTTGGGAGACACCCAGGCCTCCACAGCATCGAGGTAGCGCTGTTCAAACCCCTGCTTCACCACGACGCGAACACAATTGAGAAAGTCCGCCATGGGTTTTGAAAGAGTTCACACTCACTCTTTCAGTGTTGCTGCCCGCGACGACGGCCCAGAGGCTCGATCCATTGGTCGCGAATCGCTCGGTGCTTCAGCTGGAGGCCTGAAACCCTGCAGCCCAGATTCACGATGCCCTCGTCCACCAGCCGACCGAGACGTACCGCAGCGGCTTCTTCAGTACGGGAAAATCCGTGCTGATGCGAAGTGAGCCACTGCATCTCATCTTCCGTGATCACCCCCGTGGACAGGGATTCGAGGAAAAGTTCACCAACGGTCATCAGCCCGATGTAACGAATTTGTTACATCTTGGCAGGCGCTGTGGCGCACCGCGTGAACGGCCTCTCTTTTTGGCAGCGGACACGACAACCGATGATCATGAACTTTTTTTAAGGTGACTGCAATCAAGCGCTGTTCCATGCAGCTGTCCCTCAGCCAAAAATTCGAGGTGGAGTCGCTCAAACGCTTGATCGACGCCACCGACAATGTTCAGGAGTTGCGCTCCCTCGCTCGCGAGCTTGCCGACCTGTACATGCGCCAACGAGCAGCCACCGCCTGGGTGATCGCAGAACAATGAAACGACGCAACTGGTTCAGCCTCTTCAGCCAGCTACCCGACGCCGAGCTCGACAAGCTCGCACTGCTCCGCTTGCTCGAATGCAGCAACGGCGTGATTCAGCATCAATTTCGCGACGGCCACGAGGACGCCCTCTCCCCCGAGGAAACCCGGGCAGCGATGTCCTTTTCGATGCGCTGCATCAAATCCATGGAAATCCCCCTCGGCGACGAGATCATTCGCTTCGAAGGTGAAACGGCCGACCTCTTCCAGGAGATCCGCACGCTGTATGTCAATGGCATGAAACGCAACGACCCTGTGGCACGGGAAGAATTCTTTCTCGCTTCAAGCGCCAACCTTCAAGCCATTGGCATGCCCCGGCTGGAGCAGGCCAAACGCCGCTTGTTCAACGATTGCTACGAGCTGCCTGTGCACACCCTCGACTGGGGCCTCGACTACATCAGAGGCTTTCTCACCTCCAGCCGCCGCTGAAGAAGCCAATCCTGGAGTTCGGATCTCCCCTTGCACCCCCAGTCCAGCAGGCGTAAGACAGACCTATCCAATTCTTCAGGAGTCACGCGATGACACCTTTAACAAGCTCCTGCGCATGTCCTGATTGCGTCTGCACCGTGCCCGAAAGCAAAGCCGTCCTCCGTGACGGCATCGCTTTCTGCTCAGAAGCCTGCGCCAGCGGACATCAAAATCAGGAGCCCTGCCACGGCAATGGGTCCTGCGGGTGCACCTGCAACGCCTGATTCACACCACTTCAGAGTCCAAACCCAAGCGGGCTGTGGAGTCATCCCATGGGACGAGCATCGGGCCCTTTCCAGGGGAGAGGACCATGGCTGGCGATGTCTTGACCAAAACCAATCCCGCGGCTAGTACAGGTGTACTGCGCAAACGGGTGATGGAGTTCTGGAGTGTCCTCAGTGTCGACGATCTGCGACCCAGCCGCGGATCAAGCGTTTGCATCACTTGCCAGCACTTCCGCTTCGGCTGTGACATGCAGGGACGCACGCTGCTGGCCTGCGAACGGCAGCATCGACAACTGCCTCAGGGCGCGCACCTCACCCACCACTGCCTGCAGTGGGCTCCCAGCTGGCATCGTCAAGTCGGCTGGGCACCAGAAGTGGCATGAGGGCGCAACCAGCGGGCTTGGGTGATTCTTCTTGGCCATCATCAAGGGTGAGTCCAACCGCAGCCTGACCAGCCCAGATCAGCACCCTGCAGCCAAGCGCCATGAACTCTGACCAGTTGCCACCAATCGCCGGGCGGGAGCAGACCATCCAGTCCCTCAGGCTGAATCGCTCCAATCCATGGATTTCAAAGAGCAACAGCACTCTCGAAGGCCAACAAGCAGCCTTCGCCTGCGCTCTGCACATGCATCAACCCACAGTGCCGGCAGGCATGGATGGCGCTCTGATCTCCCACCTTCAATACATGTTCGATCGACCAGGAGAGGGGGACAACCACAACGCCGAGCCGTTTGCGCAGTGCTACCGGCGCATGGCAGAGCTGATCCCCGAACTGATCAACGAGGGCTGCAATCCCAAAATCATGCTCGATTATTCCGGCAATCTGCTCTGGGGGGTGGAGCAGATGGGCCGTGATGACATCACGGAGGCCCTGCGCCATCTCGCCTGTGATCAACAGATGCAGGGGCATGTGGAGTGGCTCGGCACGTTCTGGAGCCATGCCGTTGCACCCTCCACCCCGATTCCGGATCTGGCCTTGCAGATCAGCGCCTGGCACCACCAATTCGCCAATCTCTTTGGCGACGAGGCTTTACAGCGGGTGCAGGGGTTCTCCCTTCCGGAAATGCACCTACCCAATCACCCCGACACCCTGTTTGCTCTGGTGAAGGCTCTGAAGGAATCCGGTTATCGCTGGATGTTGGTGCAGGAGCACAGCGTGGAGCAGTGCAACGGCGCCCCCCTCGATCATGCCCAGCGCTACCTGCCCAATCAGCTCATTGCCAGAAACTCCCGAGGCGAGGAGCTCAGCATCACAGTGCTGATCAAGACCCAGGGATCCGACACCAAGTTGGTAGGTCAGATGCAGCCGTGTTACGAAGCCATGGGGATGGGATCGCAGCATCTCAATGGCAAGACAGTGCCATCACTGGTGAGCCAGATCGCCGATGGGGAGAACGGCGGCGTGATGATGAATGAGTTTCCTGAAGCGTTCCGTCAGGCCAGCCGCCGGGTCCGAGATGGGGAAGGCAACGTCACAGCGCTCAATGGATCGGAGTATTTGGCGCATCTCGATGCCATCGGCGTCGAAGACAAGCACTTTCCGCGAATTCAGGCCCTGCATCAGCACAGGCTGTGGCAGGAGGTAGGTGATGCCGTTCACCCTGAAGCAATCACCTCAGCGATTGCCAAGCTCACATCCCTTGAGGACGGGTTTTCGATGGAAGGAGCGTCCTGGACCAGCAACCTCAGCTGGGTGGATGGCTACAGCAATGTGCTGGACCCGATGCAGGCCTTGAGCGCACGCTTTCATCAGCGTTTCGACGCGACTGTTGCAGCCGATCCATCGGCGACCGCCAGCGCTGCCTATCAACAGGCCCTATTGCATGTGTTGCTGCTGGAAACCAGTTGCTTCCGCTACTGGGGTCAGGGCCTATGGACCGAATTCGCCCAAGAGATCAACCGTCGGGGCGAAGCCGTACTGGCTTCGATGCCCTAACGATCTGAAGGGCTCAGCTCCCAGACCTCGATCGACGTCGCACAACCCTGCGCCCGTCAGGGGTCTGCTCAACTTCAGAACCCGCATTGCTGGCGGAGCCCTCTTCACTAAGGGTGACATCCTGTCCCTCGGGCTCACTATCAGGGGGCTCCTGCTCGGCAATCAGCCCCACCACCACCGCGGCCTGAATCTGATCGCTCAGATCTCCAATCACCATCAGAGCTTTGAGGGTGAGCTCCAGTCGTGATTCCCGTGGCAGACCCGGGCGCAGCTTTTTCACCGAGCTCCAGAGCTCAAGCGCCACTTCTCTGAGGAGTTCCTTGTCTGCCATTCCAGGGACGAGCGATCCGATCGTTGTAATCAGCTCAACCTACCGTTCAGGGTGAAATAGGCCGTTCAGCGGATTGAAAAGGTCGGCTCAACACGAGTGACCACCGCACCGGGGCAGAGATCGCGGGCTGCGCGCTGGGCCTGCATGGGGTCCTCCGCTTCCAGCCTGATGATCATCGGGCCGTGCATGGTTCCGCCGTAGCGGCGTAGGTGAACTTCGTAGTCAGTCATGGGAAGCTCCCGAAGAATGCAGGGGAGTGATCGTCCCCCATGGCTTGAGCCTCGATCCACCTTGAAAAAACGGCACTGAAAATTTGATGAGCAGCGGCTGAAAGCTCACGAAGCACGTCAGAATGATTGGTATGGCTTACACCCTCGTTTACGACGGCGGATGTCCGTTCTGTCGGCATTTTGCCCTACGCAGCGAGCTGCTCGGAGGTGTTCCCGACCTCATGATCCGCGACGGCCGCAGCGATCATGAACTCAGAGCCATGCTCAGGAAGCGCGGATACAACATCAGCAACGGCGCTGTGCTGATGGACGGTGAGCAGATCTGGCATGGCAGCGAAGCCATCACCATGCTCTGCAGGAACCTCACGCCGAGCGACCCTCTCCTGCGGGTGCTTCATGGCGTGTTCAGCGATACGAGGCGAGCCAACCTTCTCTATCCAGGGCTCCTCGCAGCTCGGCAAATCGCTTTGGGCCTGAAGGGACTTCCCCTCGACCCCGATTACCGCGGAGCCTGAGAACTCAGGCTCCGCTCAACAGAGGACGGCACAACATCTGGTTGAAGGTCAACTTGGTGAGCGAACTCCTCAAGTTCAGCCTGCAATTCCAGAAGCATCAACGCAAGCGAACGGGCAAGGTCCCTGCCGAAGCTGGTCTCCATGTGGGGTCTCAATCAGGGACTCATTAGTTGTAAGTGAGCTCTTCCGGTCGCCGTGGATTGTGTCAACGTGCCGTCACAGATGGCGTTCAGCCGTGCTCTCTCTGCCACCGGCTGTAGTTGGCGGCAGAAAACTTGTGGCCATGGCGCAGACCCACTTTGGCGACGCAGATCGTGTCGCCGTCGCACTGGTCCAACTCGCGTCGGATGTCGTCATTGCCACTGGCCTTGGCCAAGAACGTCTCCAGCTGTTTCATCGACATGGTCTGAACCTCCAGAAGGGGTTCTTCATCAGTAGGAGCACCAGCCCTGTATCGGGCGATACGTTGGAATTTCTTCCCGTACTCAAGGGCCCCCCTCAAAGGAGCAAACCGGGCTTGGACGATGGATGACGCACCGGAACCGGAAGAAGCCTGCCTGGACCCTGCTGAGGCAGCACGCGATAGCGCACGCGTGTCTGCACCCTGGATGCACAGTGGGTGATCAGGCCCACCAGGAGCACCAGAACAAGACCGGTGGCTGTGCGTTGCGTCATACAGAGACCTCTCGCCTGGGCCAGATGCTGAGAAGCAACAGCGCAAGAGAAACGGCGGCAATGGGAACATTGATCACGGCGCCCGGAGCTGTGGCCGTGGTCGGGATCGGGCGAAACGCCGGAATGTAAGAGGCTCTCACGCTGTATTCGATCAACGAGAGCAGATAAAACAGGGGAATCATGCTCCGGTAGCGCAGCAGAACCAGCAGTTGCAGAAACGCCAGAATCAGCTGACTCAGCCCCCAGAGGGCGAACAACCCCACGATCGTGGCCGCCGCAGGCTCTGGGTAAGCGTTGAGGGGAATGTGGGCAATCGACTGCGCTCCGCCATCGGCAGCCAGCAAGTGATGTTGGCTGCGCCAGAGCGTCACCAGCATCAGCGGAACAAACAACCAGAGCGCGAGACGACGCCCTGGAAACACGTTGGTGACGACAGGCGGAAGAATCAGCCCGGGGTCAAGACGAGGCAAGCGCGGCAAACGATTCATCGCCGGCCAACGATCACCGGCGGCGTTCCTCCGGCAACGCCCGGCAGCCCGGGAACCACTTGAGTCTGACCGTCCCACTTGTCGAGGAAGAGCTTGTACAACACCTGGTCATCAAGGCTTTGGTTCAACGTGTCGTAACGAAGGGCCTCCTGTTCAGCGATTTTCACCTCGGTCTGCGCCCGCAGAAGCTGCTGTTCAGCGATCTGCTTCTGCTCAATCGCCGCCCGGTATTCCTCGGCGATCTCAAGACCGGTGAGATCAAGTCCCACCACTTTCACGTAATCAAACTGATCCAGCTCCTCGGCCACGGTGCTGGCCACCAGCGCAGAGATGTCGTTCCACTCTGAAGCGATCGTGACCAGCTCGTATTGCGAGAACACGGACTTGAGCGCTTTCAGAAGGGAAGGCTGGATAATCCGCGGATACACATCCCGGTCGCTGCTGGCAATCGTGCTGTAAACCCGACCCGCCTCATCCGGACGCATGGCGTACTTGATGGTGGCTGTGGCCTGGATGACCTGAAGATCCTTCGTGAGGGTGGCGAAATTTTCCGGCCGCACCTGAGTACGAACGCTGAATGGCCACACCTGCTGAACCAGGGGCGCTTTGACGTTGAGCCCCGGTTGCCGCGGAGTCCCGCTCACCTTGCCCAGGGTGGTGATCACCGCCACTTCGCCAGCGGGAACCACAAACAAAGACTGCGCCAGCAGCAGCAGCCCAGCCAGCACAAGGGCCACGATGGCCACCAAGCCCCCCTCCGGACCTCCGGAGTTGACAGAACGCATCGGCGATGGACTTTGCATGCAGGGGTGGCGTCAGAGACGAATCACTTCACACGTCCTAGCGAGAGGATCGCCGCAGTGCTCGCGGGCCCAGCAGAACCCTGGTAGCGTCCAGCCATCCTGTCTGGGTCCCGTGCTGAGAAGCCTTCTCTCCCTGCTCTTTGCCGCCGTGATGTGGGTGCAGGTCCCCCAATGGCAGAACGATTGGTCCCAGTGCGCCGTTGATGTCCCTGATGTGGACTGCCATTGGTACATCACAGCTCCGGACAACACCTTCGGGGAGGGATTCGACTGGGCCACGGCCCCCTGGTTCGACGTGAACGGTCTCTCCGATGTAGCCCAACTCACCGACACCGTGGCCGGCCTGCAGCACTGAGCCATGGTCAAAGTTCTTGCTGCCGGAGTGCTTGCGCTGCTGATGCTTGTGGCTCAACCGGCCCTTGCCGCAGACCTTCCCCTCACGGACGTTTCGCTGGCTCCCTGTGATGCCGCGGATCCAGGGGCCCAGCCCAGTCCCTCAGCGGCCAGCAGGCCCACCATCACCAGCCCGGAAGGGGCGAGCTGCTACGTGCTCAGCGGCATGGTGAACAACACCGGACGGCGTGCGGTCGTTGATACCGACGTGTATGCCCGGATCCTCGACCGCAGCGGCGAGCCCGTTCTGCAGAATCGCACCCGGGTGGGATCCATCGGTGATGTGCAACCTGGGGAACACCCTTTTGCGCTGCGACTGGCCGTCCCCACCGGCACTCCGGGGCCGTTTGAGGTCAAGAACCCCCGCGCCAGGGGATTCAGCGCACCGGTTCGCAGTCGGGCCACCGATGACGATGACCTGCTTCCCTTGGAACAGGGCGTGGTGCGCACTTCTCCTGCCGATCCTCTCTCCTGAACGCGGCGATGCAAACCGTTCTCTTCCTCTGCACCGGCAATTATTTCCGCAGCCGCTTCTCTGAACTCTGGTTCAACCATCAGATCGCCCTCCAGGGCCATGGCGATGACATTCGCGCCGTATCAGCCGGTCTGAGAGTGACATCTGATAGCGGCAACATCGGAGCAATGGCCATCGAGGCTCAGATTGCATTGCAGCAGCGTGGTGTTGCCGTTGATCCAACCCAACTGGCGATGCCCCGTCAGGTGACCCGAGGCGACGTGGAACAAGCCGATGTGGTGGTGGCCGTGGATGCCGATGCCCACAGGCCGATGGTGCAGAAGCTGTTCCCTGACCTGGAAGCGAAGATCCGCTTCTGGAGCGTGAAGGATCTCGACGAGGTCGTCGCCGGCGATGATCCGATCGCGCTTCTGCAACACCAGATCGATCACCTCATCAACGCGTTCATCACCGGTCATTGATGTTTCAGGTGTTTCGGGCCGGCGCAGTCATTCTGTTGATGCTGATCGGCATCGCCCTGATCAGCATCCACCCCCGCGCACGCCATCCGGACGATGTCATGCCCTCCCTTCGGGAGAACAGAAGGATGCCGAGAAATTCGATGCGCCGCTTGCGGGAGCAACGCCGATGAGCCGATCTCCGATCCAGCGCATCGATCAGACCCTGTTCAACGCTCTGGCCGGGGAAGCCTCCCAGCGACCACGGCAACGTTGCAACCACAACTTCCACAAGGAAGCCGAACCGGTGCAGCGCTTTCTCAACGTGCTGCAACCCGGCACCTATGTCCGTCCCCATCGTCATCTCCGCGATCAGGAGGGGGCAGGTTTCGAGTGCTTTCTTGTTCTGCAGGGAGTCATCGGCCTGCTGATCTTCAGCCCTGAGGGAGAGATTCTTCAGACGGAGACGCTTTCAGCATCCGGGCCTGTCCGCGGAGTGGAGGTGGCCGAAGGTCAATTCCACACGCTCGTGGCTCTAGAGCGCGACTCCGTGATTTTCGAACTGAAGCAAGGACCCTATGTTCCATGCCAAGACAAGGACTTCCTTCGAAGCTTTCCCCAAGAACGCACTCCTGAAGCCGAACTCCAGGAGCGCAGCTGGCGCGATCGATTCCTTGAATCTCCGGCCCCACGGGCCCATCCAGGCGAAGACTGATTCAGTCTTCCATCGAAGCGAACAGCACTTTGTGACTGGCGACCACCTCGGCATCACTGATCGCTGGAGTGATCTCCATCTCAACGCCGAATTGGGCCCGCCAAGGGGCGAGGTGGCGAAAGAGTTCCTCTGTACCCCGGGCTTTCATCAGAGCCACCACCTGGCCTTGGCCAGGAAGGTGAGCCCGCTGAATCAATTCAAAGCCTTCAAAACAGTCGTTCTGACAACCTCCTTCGAAATAGTTGATGAATTCCCTGTACACATCAAGCTGACTGTCGATATCGGGAATCGTGCCGATCACGAAATAGAGCTGCATGGTTCTTCAAATCTCTGCCGATGAAACCTAAGAGCAGCCAACGTTCGCAACGGTGTCTTGCGACACGACTAAGGCATCTCAAAGAGAGAGAGCTGGTCGCTGCCTCCAGGCTGGTCGCTGTCTCCAGGCCGATCCTTGATCCAACCCGTGGGATCCCAACGACCCAGTAAAGGCTGCAACGTTCTCAAGCCCGCTCCATCAACATCCGCCATCCATTCATCCTCCAGCCCAGCAGGGATCACCACGGGCATGCGCGGGTGCAGAGGTCGAATCAGCGCATTGGGAGCCGTGGTGAGAATCGTGACACTCTCGATTTCGCTGCCATCAGCACCAAGCCAGCGTTCCCAGAGGCCTGCAAGCCAGAACGGTTGATGGTCGCCTCTCCGAATCCGCCAGCCTTTTTCAAAGAAACAACTGGCTGGAATCAAACAACGTCGATGACGCCAGGCCCCCCGAAACATGGCTTTGTCATCCAGGGTTTCCACTCGGGCATTGAACGGTCTCGGTCCGCTCAGAGGATCCTTGGTCCAGCTTGGAATCAAGCCCCAAAGCATCAGCGCAGGAGAGACGTCCCTTTCATCCCGGCGCAAAACCAGAAGAGGTTCTCCAGGACCAATCAGATCGCGAGGCGCATACCGTTTCTGGTGGGCTGGATCCAGACGCTGGAGCAACGGCGACGGCAAGTCCGACAGCGGAATCGAGAGAGCGAAGCGACCGCACATCAGACCACGATCGAGCAAGATGTGGTCACACGACCAGATTCAATGAAGGAAGTCAGCGTCTTCGAACTTCTGATCCGCAATCTGGGACGTTTCGCCGCTGGATCAGGCGTTGTGGCCATTTTGGTTTGGCTCACCTGGGTGATGCTTGATGTGCAACACATGCAATCAGGGTTCACCCTTCCTCAGTCGAGCTACTGACAGGAAGCCTCTTCAGGCTTTGTTCTTGAAGATGCGTTCAAGATCTCGGCGGAATTGTGATGTCGTGAGTGGGCGCTCGCCCGAACGTCGCCGGTTTCTCACCATCAGCGAACCGATCCACCAGATCTGCAGTGCAGCGAAGAGGGCACCAAAAATCAGCAAGCTGATTGTGGGCGCATTCATCGAGTCCATGATTCCGATCAAAAAAAATGGACCAAAGCATGCGCTTCAGTCCAACCAACGATTAGCTCACGAAGCCGGAGGTGACTTCAGGCTTCTGCACCCTGGGCGAGAGTGTCAGCGGGAGCAAAAGCATCGTCTGCAACTTTGGGCTGCGAAGGCATTTCAGGATTGAAACGGCGAACGATCAATTCATCGATGGCCAAGCGACCAGGACCAACGGTGAGCACGGCCGCGGCTGCCGCGAAATAAAGGCCGAGGAGCTCGAGCAGGTAAATATTGAAACCTGCGGTGATCACTGCGTGGTAGATCGCCACCGTGATCGTTCCCAGAATTGCCAGGGCACCGAAGCGGGTGAGCAATCCGGTGATTAAGAGCCAGCTGCCACCAATTTCAGAGAAAGCTGCGATGTACGAAAGCGCGATCGGGAATGGGAGATGCAGCGGACGCACGAAGGCATCAGCAAAATTCTCAATATTGGCGAGCTTCTCGTAACCGTGATGAATCAGGAGGGTCCCTGTGAAGACTCGAAGAACGAGCATGCCCACGTCGGCGAGCAATGGCTTCGAAAGAATCGTTCTGAGCACGTCAAGACCCGTATGTTTCGAAAATGTAACGACATGACTCGCAGGCTCGCGAGCCGAGCAGCCAATCCACTCGACTTTGAGCAGAAATACTCAGGACTGGCCCATCTCGGCCCACGCTCCCCCTTCAAACCCGCCACAATATTTAGAAAGATAAAGCGCACTTGACATGAGCAGCGAAGCCCTTCTCACCCTCTTTCTTGGTTTCGGCGCAGCCTTGACCAGCCTGGCCTTCTGGAAGCTGAGCCGCTATCAGTCAACAAATCGCTTGTAAAGCCAGCGCACGAACCCACCCACCACGGGCACGGGCTCAAAGGTTGGACCAACAAAGTCGAAATAGTCGCGGTGATCGCACACCTTCCCGTCGCTGTTAAAGCGCAAGCGACTTGTTCCTGGGTAGATGAATTCGATGCCTTTGATTTTGAGGCCCATCTCCCATTCAATAAAGGCCATGTCCCCATCGACAGCGATGGCGCTGGCGGTGAGGTAAACGTCATCGCAGCGACGCATCAAGCCCTCCTGCGCCTCGATGTAAGCCTTGATGCCGCTGCGCTCCTGGGTTGGATCCTGAAAGTGCACGTTGTCGTCGTACAGCTCCCGCCATTGCGCTTCGGTGGGTGCTGGCATGCCGTAAGGCTTGGTGAACAGGGATCGGAGGCGCTCTGCGTCCACGGATGACGTCGCAATAACCGGTTGAACCCTATGCGTAAATCAGCAGTCTCTGCATAGGCTCCAGCACACCCTGAGCCAACGCCATGTCCGAACCGAGCTTCCGCTACGAGCCCGTTGAAAAGTTCGGCGAAGGCCTCACCACCAACCGCCCCTGGAACACCAGCGCTCTCGCCGGAGTGGAGAGGCTGAACGGTCGCACCGCCATGGTGGGTTTCGCCGCTGCCGTGATCGGCGAATGGCTCACGGGGTATGGCCCTGCCGGTCAGGTGATGGCGCTCATCCGCTGGTATCTCAGTTGAACGTGGTGTCGGCGGCCGTGAGTTCGTGCAGGGCGCTGTAGTCACCAGCGTCCAAATCCGTCCCCTCCGCGCGCATCAGCAAACGGGCCAGCCCTTCCAGACCTCCGGCATCCAACCCAGCCAGACCGGCCTCCCGAAGAAAGAGGTTCAGGTCCTTGCGCAGAAGGCTGGTGGTGAAGTTGGGATCGCTGTAGTCATGCGTCAGCATCCGCTTGAGCTTCTTATCCGCCGTGGGCGCATAAAGCGCCGACGGTCGTAGCACCTCCATGAAACGCTCCTCATCCAGACCTGAGGCCTGAATCAGCCTCAGGGCCAGCGAGTAGCCGTGGGTAAGGCTGGCAATCAACTGGTTGAGAGCCAACTTTGATGCGGCGCCAGTTCCCACGATGCCCATCCGCTTCGGCTCCAAAGCGAGGTGCTTCAGCAGAGCGCACTGCTGATCAAACACCGCCTGATCCCCACCCGCCATCACTAGCAACCGTCCTGCCAACGCTTCAGGACGGCTGCCCAGCACGGGGGCTTCGAGATAAACACCGCCCTGATCCTGCACCTGGGTCTCCAGGGCCACGCTTTCGCTGATGCCCATGGTGCCCATGGGCATTACACAACACTGATTCAATCCACCCAACGACGCCACCACCTCAGAGGTGATCGGACCATCCCGCAGCACCGTGATCACCGTGCAGGCTCCCTCGATGGCCTGGGCAGGATCATCCAAGCGCTGGGCACCGGCGGAAACGAGCGGTTCACAGCGGGCTGGATCCCGATTCCAAACCCGCAGCGAACAGCCAACCGTCAACAGGCGGTGGCCGATGGCAGATCCAAGGAGGCCGGTCCCAAGAAGAGCAACCTTGGTCATCAGGCTGGAATCGTCTCCATTTCTGGTTCCAGGAGTAAATCGCGAGCGTTGTTGAGCTTGGTCATCGTCTCGGGATCTCCGCCTTTGTCGGGGTGATGCTGAACCGCCAAGGCTTTGTGAGCCCGCTTCACCGCCTGCTCAGTCAGGCGGCCCGACAAGGCCAGGCCCAGAGTCTGGCGCGCACAGATCGCTTCGAAGCCGGGATCGCGGCCGAGGGGGCAGCGTTCCCGCTGATGATTGGCCTGCCGAGGCTTGCGTTTGGAGCTGCTGCGCTTCCCGGCAGCGGCAGAGGAGCCTTTCGCTCCGAATCCATCTCCAGCCATCGACTCATGGGACATTGGCTTCCCACCTTGCTCGATCGCCGATCACTGATCAGGTGCCCGAGCCGACAAATGGCCTGGGATCCTGATCGAAGCGATGCTCAAAGGGAAGTGGAGTCGGCTGGTCGTGACCTGCCAGAACTGCTGTGCTCTCAAGGGCTTGCCGCAGCAGCCGGGCGCTGTGCAGAGGCATGTCGCGAGGCACCGAAATCCGGTCGCGCAGGTAACGCAGAGCTGCCGCTGAGCCTGCAGCCGGTAACACCGGTCCAGCACCTATCAGGGTGGTGAGTGCCGCGCGCAAGGGCTGATCAAAGGCCTGCCCGAGAGGACTGCGTTCCAGCAGCGTGCTGCGATGGCGCAGCACCCGCTCCAGGGCTCTGGCCTGGGGAGTCACCTCTGCTTCGGAGGGTGTCCAATGGCATTCGAGGGCACCCAGTCCCTCCCCTTGATCCACCGCCGCGGCCATCCGTTGTTGCTGGGCACTGCCATCCGACCAGCATCCGCCCATCTGCGGAGGCAGATCGTGCGCATGGGTGTGCACATCACTCTGGGTGCCGCGATACGTCTCGAGCTGCTCAAGGGCCGTGAGCCAACGGTCGATGCCTCCATGGGCCTCACGCAGAGCAAACCCCTTGAAATAGGCCAGAGATGCATTCATCCGCTCCACATAGGGAATGAACACCAGGTCCGCTGTGCCAGGTGTTGCCCCGCTCGGATGGTCGGGATCCAGCCAAGGCCCGCCACCAACGGCGATCGCCTCCTCCATCTGGGCGGCCACCCGCTGGAACTGGTCCCGGGCACGTCGTTCCTGCTCCTCACGCAGGCCTGGAGTGCAGAGCCACACACACCAGGCGCGGAACAGCAGCCGTTCCAGCTCGCGCAACCGCCTCACCCGCCGGTCATTCATGCCGGCTCCCACCGGCCCGAAGGCACGTTCGAGGGCCTCAAGGATGCGATCGCTCTCGGTAATCAGCCGACCATCGAGTTCCAGGGCCGGCAGCATTCCGGAGGGAACGAGCGCCGTGAACCAGGGCTCCTTTGGGCCATAACAGCGCATGGTGACCTTGCGGATCCGGTACGGCACCCGGCGCAGCTCAAGCCAAAGCCACACTTTCTGGCAGTACGGGCACCAGGCGTGGTGGTCCCGAAACAACGTCACCTGCACGTCCGCCTCGGAGTGCCCGAACAGCCGCAAGCTGGCCTGGGCGTTGGTGGGGCCTTCCACCCGCTCGGCTGCAGCCGGAGCAAGAGCCTCGAGGGCAGCCCAGGAGAGCGCCTCCGCTTTCACCGACTCCACTGTCATCACGCCCCCAGGTCTTGCCGCAGTTTGGCGGCAAGACGGGGACGAACGACGGCTCAAGCCGTGCGATCAGCTGTAGACCTTGCCCATCAGGGGACCGGCCTGTTCATCGGTGAACACGGGTGTCACGGTCCAGTCGAGGCATTCAGCCCACTCAGCGGCGTGCTCGTAGCAGACGCCGGCATCATCGGTTTCCACCAGGATCCAGCCCTGAACCGATCCGGGTGCGTGATAGCGCTTCCACGACTTGCAAGCCGGCAAAGGAGCACCGGTCTCCAGGAACTTGCGCGCCGCCTTCTCGTGAAAGCCGGTCTTGAAGTGCCAGTGCATGAGGAACAACATGGAATCGCTAAGGAAGGCGCTCCCGCTTAGCACGCCTACGCACGATCCGACAGCATGTTGGCGACAGCGTCGAGGATTCCTTGTCCATTCCGAGCACCACCGTGACAGGGAACGAGCTGTTGACGCGCGAGCGGCGGGTTCGCCATCAGGGAAGTGGCATCAACGCCGACAACCTGATCGGTTGCTGGCAGCTGCAAACCATTTGGCCCAAGGGACAAAGCGACGCCAACGCCCTGAGTGGATGGCTGCTGCGCAGCCTTGGCGCCTGCCTGGAGATCAGCCTGGACGACGCCAAACAACTGCGCTTGCGCAACGCCGTGAACCTCGGTGCCCTGACCCTGCAGTTCAGTGGACCTGGGGAGCTGGCTGGAGGCAGACCCCTGCTGAGCTTCCACTTCGAGCAGGTCAAGCTGACGCTTGGCACCATCACCCTGCTGCAACGGTCGCTGCCGGCTCCAGCCGCCAAGCGCAAGCCGTTCTTCGCTTTGATCCACAGGGATGCAGGCGGCTGGCTGGCCGCACGGGGCCGGGGCGGTGGGCTCGCCCTCTGGACGCTCAGGGATTGAGCCGTCGCTCGACCCAGTCGTCCCCACGGTCCCAGCAGAGACGCCGGTGGGGATGGGGTTTGAGATCGAGCTGCTCCACCCGCTGAATCTGGATGCGGATCAGCACCAGGTGAGGGGGCTGAGGTTCCCCATCGGCGACAACCTCTGGCCAGGGGCCAGCCGTATCGAAGGGCTGACCAGGGTGCGGCCAGGCCCAGACCGAGCGCCCCCCGGGCGTCAACCGCTGCCAGTGAGCGTTCAGAGCCTCAGGAGCGTCGCCATCACTGAGCAACTGAGCGGCTCCACGTAGTCGGAACTGTTCTCTGGCCTTGCGGAACAACCAACACAGCTCCACCTGCCCCTGCCCACTGAGTTCGACTGGTTTCTCGCTGCGGGCATCGGTGAGCAGTTCGAGGGCGCCCTCATCACTCCAGCCTCGAAATACAAGGGTGCGCACCCGCGGCGTGCCATCAGCCGCCACGCTGGCAAGCTGGAGCCAGCTGGCCCCGGGAGCCCGTCCTTCCCGCTGGCGGGCTGCCCGCAGCAAAGGCCGCCAGGGCGGCAACGGATACGGACGGCTCGGATCAACCGGCATCTGGCATCCAGGGATCGAGGAAGGCCAGCGGACGGTTCATCGTTTCGGAAAACCCGAGAATGCCGCGGTCCCGATGGACGTACAGCAGGGAGTCGTCCTCCTCCAGCAGGAACGTGCCTCCCCGCTGGGTGATGTAGCGATCATCGGGGACGTATGTGCCCCAGTGGCGCAGCACTTCATTCATGTTGCGCAAACGCACCGTGGCCAGTTCAAACGGCCGCTGAAACCCGCCCCCGCCGGCCCGGCGAAACATCCCCGCACGGATCTCCGGCAGCACACCGGTGCTGATCACCTCATCGTCGCTGAAGCGCTGGGGCGCTGTGCGATCGCCGGTGTATCCACGCAACACTTCCGCCAGGGTGCCGGGAGAGCCGATGCCTGCACACATCAGCAGCAAGGAGGGCCACGCGCCGCCTGGAGCCTTCAGCCCTGGCGACAACCCCAGGGCCTGGTGCAGGTTGGCATTGGGCTCCACCTGCAAGCGCTCGGCAGGAAAGCCGGAAAACCCGCAGAAACGATCGGCACCCTCCTGGCTTCCGATCGCGATCGCCAATAGCTGGATCCCGGCCTGGTCCAGCTGAGGCAGCGCAGGCACCAGGGCCTGGGCGTACTCCATGGAGTCGAAATCACCAAGCTGCGTGAGCAGCACCACCAAACGCCGGCAGCCTCGCCCCATGCCAGGAACATCAGCGATGCGCTCCAGCAAAGACTCGGGGGCTTTCATGCTTTGTTCCAAACGCACACCGCTTTAAGCATCCAGTACAAAGCGATAGCGCACATCACCCTGCGCAAGCCTTTGGATGGCCACATTCACCTGATCCATCGGCAGATGTTCCACCAGGGGGCGGATGTTATGGCGGACACAGAAATCCACCATCTTCAGGAGACTGGCCGGTGAGGACGTGGGGCTGCCGGTGATCGACCGCCGCCCGGGGATCAGATCGAAGGCACCGACCTGAATCGGTTCCAACACGGCCCCGAGCTGATGCAGGCGTCCCAGGGGTCTGAGCGAAGCCATCACCGCACTCCAGTCGAGGGGGTGATTGACCGTATTGATCACAAGATCAAAGCGATTCTGAAGATCGGGAAGCGCCTCCAATTCCTCCACGTGATGGGCTCCAAAACCTCGCGCCTGTTCGGCCTTGGCGAGATTGGTGGTGATGGCGGTGACTTCACACCCCCAAGCCCGCGCGAATTGCAGGGCGATATGGCCCAGCCCACCGATGCCGACCACGGCCACATGGGCTGTGGGCGACACGGCTTCGTCCACCAGCGGCGCAAACACGGTGACGCCACCGCAAAACAAGGGACCTGCATCAGCAGGATCCAGCCCTGGCGGCAGCGGAATTGCCCAGTCCTGCCGAGCCACCACATGACTGGCGAAGCCCCCCTGCCGTCCCACGATCGTGGCCTCCAGGGAGTTGCAAAGGTTTTGATCACCGCCGAGGCAAAGGCTGCAGTGGTTGCAACTTCCACTGATCCAGCCCAAACCGCGAACCTCGCCGATCAAGTCGGGATCCACTCCCTCGCCCACAGCCGTGACCTTGCCGATCACTTCATGGCCTGGCACCAGGGGATAGCGGCTGACGCCCCAGTGATTGCCGATCATCGAGAGGTCGCTGTGGCAGAGGCCGCAGTGCATCACCTCCAGCACCAGCTCATCGGGAGCAGGGTCAAGCGCAGGCCGCTGGCCGCGCTCAAGAGGGGCCCCTGCAGATGGTGCTTGCCAGACGGAGATCAAAGCGGAAGCCGCAACGGTGCTCCCCTGTCTTTAGTCATGCCACACGGACAACGCCACAGCGCATTGACACATCTGTACTACCCCATTAGAACAGGTGTACCAGCAGCGTCTCCATGGCTCCGAGTTCGCCCTACGCACCGTTCAAGGCGGAGGAGTGGATGCGCGCTTCCCTGATCACCCCCCGAAAGCGATGCCCCGTCACGGCTGGATCCAGGACCCAAGCACCCAGGACACGAAACGCTTCCACCCCGACGAAAAAAACTGGAACCGCGACCCGCGCGTGTTCGTGGATTCAGGGAGACCTTTTCCAAACCAGCCTCCTCTGCTGACCACCCGGGTGCACCTGCGGCGCGAGACCGCGGAGCAGCTTTGGAGGGAGCTTTTGCGCGTGGGCTGGCAACCCTGCAGGCCGCAATGGGGAGCCGATGTGGATGTCTGAACAGTGAAGCGCTTCAGCAAGAACTTCCAGGGTCAACCGAACTGGTAATGCTTACGAACGGGTTGATGCACGCTCCAGGTACACCTCAGCCCGGCCGGGAATTCCACCAGATCACCGCCCTTGATGTGCACCGGCGAACCGGATTCAGGCGTCACTGTCACGTCACCTTCCAGCAACAAACAGGTCTCCCTCTGGTCGTAGCTCCAGGGGAATTCACTCACTTCACAGGCCCAGATAGGCCATTCACGGGCCCCCAGCGCCACGATCACGCTGTCAGGGCATGGGGAGGTCACACGAATCATCTCCGAGCAGATGATGCCATCAATCAATTCCCATAATTACGCGGCGCCAGTCCGTCGCCGACCGTCAACCCCCGTTCCCAACGCCGCAGACGCTGAAGCAGAACAACAGCGAGAACGGCCAGCAGCGCTCCACAAGCGCTCAACCAGCCCAACTGGCCAACACCGATCAACACCGCCGCAGTCCAAAGGACAACCCAACACCAGGGCTGCCCCCGACGAATCCAGCGCAGAGCGGTCGAACAACTGCGGCAATGCACCGTATGGCTGTTGTAGCGGTCCATGAGCGAGGCCATCCCCTGTCTTGGCGGTAGCGACTGGCCTGCGAAGGGCTCTCCGCCGTGGCTGTTGATCCAGCGATGCAACGCAGCCACGTACACATCCGCCTCCGTTGGCAGGAAAAAAGCACTCTCGGCGGCAGCGCTACCACCGGCAGCCTCCAGCACCCGCTCCTGCCAATGCAGAAACACCTGGTCGTCTTCCAGAACTTTGTGGTTGCCGATGTGTTGCAGCCATCGGGGTCGCAGACCCACAAACACCCTGGGCAACGCGGACTTGAACTGAAATGGGAACCGGGCGAAAAGTCGACACTCACCGCGGCGAATCGGCACGGCATAGACCACGGTGAGAATCCGCGCGAACCCCTTGGCATCCAGGTCATGCCACATCAACTGAGGAGCGCGGAAATGGGTGAACTGGGAGCCCAGCCGCCCCCTGCGGGGACCCTCTTCCCACAGAGCTTCAAATCCCGAATCGCCCTCCGACTGAATCACCGCCAACACAGGTGCAGCGTTCTCACGGTTGCCGACAGTTTTGTGATGTGTGAACGGCACATGACTCACATCCAGCACATTCTCGAGCAGGGTGAGCGCATCCATGGGCAGGTCTCGGAACGTGTCCTGCACGATCCACCCGTCAGCCCATCCATCTCCCTCTTCCTGGAGCAAAGGGACAAGCGGCGGATCGTTGGCCCCAGCAGTCGCCGGATCGCCAGTCCACACGAACAGCAGTCCCTGTGCTGAACATGTGGGGAGGCTGGTGCAGCTGGACCGACGCCCCGATGGGCTTCCACCCTCGCCCATCTGAGGGATGCGCGTGCAACGGCCTTCTCCATTGAAACTCCAGCCGTGATAAGGACACTCCAGCTCCCCGGACGCATTGATGCGCCCCTCACTTAGAGGCACCAACCGATGGGGACAGACGTCATCAAAGGCACACCAGTCGCTGGACGCGGCATCCCACCACAGAACGAGATCCCGCTCGAGGAGCGTGAAACGCTGCGGTCGTCCAGAATCGAGATCGCGCAGATAGGCAACCGGCCACCACTGCTCCGTCCAGCTGGCATGCATGGGTCCGTGCACGAGTGCCGCCATGATCGCTGTCTCGTAGCAGCGTCTGTGACTTCAAAGCAATGATTGATCTCGGGGACTACGGCCATCCGCCCAGCACGCGGCGTCGGGACTATTCCCTGGTGCTGCTGCAGCTGATGAAACGCATGCGGCTGGAGTTGCTGCTGCTGCTCACAATTTCGGTGCTGATCGAAAGCAACGTGATTCCCGGAGGCTGGACAGCCGATGGCGATGTCGTGAGAATTCTCGGAATCGCAGCCTCGATCTTCATTGGCTTTCGCAACACCCAGGCCATCGGGCGCTGGTGGGAGGCGAGGAAACTGTGGGGATCAATCGTGAATGTGAGCCGGAGCTGGGCCGACACCCTCCGTGCACACCTGAGCAGCGAACGCATCAACCGCAAACAGGAGCGTCAGCTTCTGCAGTTGCAGGTGGCTCTGGTATGGCAGCTGAATTTCCAGCTGCGTAACTTCTGGCACCGGGAGCTCAGGGAGCTGCAAGGGCAACTTCTCGACGGCCTCAAGCTGCCCCGCAGCAGCAGCCTGCGCCAGCTCGGTCTGCAGCGGGCCGAGTGGATCCGCGACCTGCATCGCCAGGGGCAGATCGACAGTTTCGGACGCTTGCAGCTGATGCAAGTGGCCAATGCCTGCACCGATGCCATCGGCGGATTGGAACGGATCCGCAACACGCCGCTGCCCGCGTCTTACGACGTCTTCGTGCGCTTGCTCACCTGGCTGTTCGGACTGCTTCTGCTCCTGTACTTTCACGACCTCGGGCCCGAGTCGCGAATCCCGATCAGTGGAGTGTTGATCGTGCTGCTGTTTCTGATGGCGGAACGCATCGGCGCCTACGTCGAGGGTCCCTTCGACGCTGACGGCAGCAGCTTCTCTCTCCCGCTCGACAGCATCTGCCTCACGATCAGCCGCGATCTTCTCGATGGTGACACTGACCATGTGCAGCATCTGAACTCCAAGGATCCAGTGCGCTGGACCTGAGCCACCCACTCGCTCCCCCTGACGTCATGCCCTCGTTCGCTCTCTTCGCCCTCCCCCTGGTTCTCGCCCTGTTTCATCTCGTTGGCCCTGTCCCCGAGGATCTGGGAGTGCATGGCGGTCACCTCAGCCCCTGCCCCGGGCCCGCTCACTGCGCACGGGTTGACTGGGCTGTTTCGGATTCCGGCGCAGCATTGGACAGCCTCACCACACTGATCGAATCAACACCGCAGGCGGAAGTGATCGATCAGAAAGATGGCTACCTCCATGCCACCTTCAGCAGCCGCATCTTCGGCTTTGTCGATGATCTAGAGCTCAATGCAGCCGCCCCCGAACTGCTCGAAGCCCGATCTGTTTCACGCTTGGGTGACTCCGACCTTGGAGTGAATGGTCAGCGGCTGCAGACCCTGGCCCAGGCGTTGGAGAATCAAGGCTTCAACCAACCTTGAGGCCAACGCTCAGCGTTGTTCCGCGCTGGGACGCCTCGATGTCGATCTCCCCGGTGCCGACACAACCATGGCCTGCAGGCGTCCTCGCAAAGCCACGCAGGCAGCGCACTGGCAGGGGTCGTCGTCGTGGACGCTGGAATGGAGCCGAACCGGCTGAAAGTGTGATCGCATCGAAAGAAGCCTTTCTTCAGTTCTGACGCGCAATCCACAACACAGCCAGCTTCAGTGAGCAATCTCGGGATTTTTTTTAGCTGATGAAACAAATCAGAGAGTTGCTTCGTCAAGCGAACACATCACTGCAGCATGTCTGCCAAATCCAACGCACTCTGCAAAGCACCTTCCGCCATCCCGAAACCTGGACCGTCGATCCAGTCACCACAGAATCCCACCCGTGCCTGCGGACACCACTGCAGATGCCGGGGCAACGCATGATCCAGGGGTTGCGCCGCACCCCAGCGCATCACCCCGAGGCTTCGCGCCTCAGGGAGAGCCGCCTGCAGGGCAGGCCAGGGCCCAAGCAGCGGAGGCAAGACCGCCAGCAACCGCTTCTCGTGATGCACGAGCAGATCTGGCTGGGTGTCTGGCCTGATCGCAGCACCATCATCGAGGCCATGCACCACCAAGCCGAGGCGACCATCGCTCTGTAGATGTAAGACCAGCCGTTCCACACCGCAGTGATCCCGGGCCTCCGGCGTCAGCCAAATCTGTCGAGGGAGCGGATCTCCAGTGCCTAGGTCAGCGCTCACTGGAGGCAACTCCAGCATCAGGTTCCAGCGCACGCTGGCCGTCATCACGGCAATCGAGGCCAGGGCTGCATCAAGACTGGGGTCAACCCCCACAGCCACAGCGCTGCGCAAGGGCACATCGGGCCAGCCCAGCATCGCCAGCGAGCGCGGATGGGCTAGCAATGTTCCACTCAGCACCAGCGTGTGAGCTCGCCAACCACCAGGCAGCAACCAGCGTCCGTCCTCCCAGCTGAGCTTGCTGATTCGCTCCCCGAAGCCAGTGAAAACGGCGCCTCCGCCATCTGCCAACAGTGTTTCGGCCACGGCAGCCATGGTGGGCTGCCCGCGCCAGCGTGGGCCGCAAAGCAACGGATGAGCGGGAGGCTCACACAGCGCGCCATCGCCATCGAGACCGACCACAGGAGCCACATCCGGTGCCAACACCCCGCGATCACAGAGATCGCCAACAAGCGCGCCCAAGCGTCCCTGCGGTGGGTCACTGAAGCTGAGGGTCGGTGCGCCATGGTCCAGCCGCCAGAGAGCATCATCCCGCCGGCGCCGCGTCGCACAACGACCTCCCGGCCCGCGTCCGGCCTCGAGGATCACCAGGGAATTGACTGTTTGCTTGCGGCGTAGAGCCGATGCCAGAGCACAGGCCGAAAGCCCCGCACCGATCACCGCCAGATCCACATCAGCCATGAGCACATCGCTCTCTGCCGAGAGTCTGAACACAAAAAAAGACGGGTGGCGGCCCGTCTTGGATCTCCCGATTGGCGTCCCAGAGCAATGCCCTCTGACGCGCCCTTTATCGCGCGGTCGACGCCGCAGCGCCGTAGGCATCGATACTCAACAGCGCTTCCGACAACGGTTGCGCAGGTTGCTCGGCGTTGCTGGTGACCTCGAGGATCCGGCCGATCGATCCCGGCGTATCCAAGGCCTCAAGGCAGCAACGCGCCACCAGGCGCCGGGGGATGGATTGACTCTCCTGTTGATCCGGCCCTGTCCAAAAAACGCCCTCAGTCTCGAGCGCCTCCTCCCGTTCCGACAGACCACCGGGGCGGATCACGGTCCAGTCCAAGCCGCTGCGTTCAAGACTGCGTTCCCCCACGCGCTTCCACACCAGAATCAGCCCAAACAAGTTGAGTGGATGCCGCCAGCGTCCGCTGCAGAGGGAGCTCACGAGCACCACACGGCGCAGCCCCACCCGTTGGCAACTCTCCAGCTGCCGCTGCACACCCCAGGCATCCACGCGCATCGGACCGGTGAGATCCACAGACGGCCGCGCTCCGGTGGCGATCACCAGCGCATCGGCGCCACGGAGCGCCTGATCCAGGGCGGGAGAGTCCTGCAAGCTCAAACGGTGCTGCTCACAACCCTCGAGAGACTTTGGGATCTGCGAATCGGAGCGCAACAGCAGCCGCGGTTGATCTCCGGCAGCCAGCGCCTCTTCGGCGATTCGGAACCCCGTCTTGCCAGACGCTCCACTGATGGCGATCGTGCGCTGGCTCATGGCAGGGTCTCCTTGATCAAAACGGTTGGGAACGCCGGGCTGCTAACCACGGGCAACAGGCGCCCCCGAAGCAGCGGCATCATGACGTTCCAGCAATCAACGAACGCTAGGTGAGTTGGAAAGCAGCCCAGGCCTGGACAAGCCGCACCCCCCGGGAGGGTCGCCGCCACTTCCGCTTGGTGCTCCAGGGAGGGCGGGGAGCCGAGCGCTGGGTGGAACTGTGCTCCGTTCTCAACCCTGAGGTTCGGCTTCGCCTCAGCTGGAGCGAGCTCCGCGACCGATCGCGCTGGGACAGTGGCTGGCAACCGATTCCCCCTGACGCCTCAGAAGGAGACAGCTGACGGAACGGGTTTGGTGGCAATCACCGCAAAGAAGGGGTCGCCCTTGCCGCCAACCCATCCCATGGGACCAGGCTTGGAAGTTTCCTCCGCAATCAGTTCCGGCTTCGGCCAGCCCTGAGCCATCAGCACCTCAGCGACGTAGCGAAGGTGATCGCCATCGGCACCATCGGTCCAGATCTGGGGAGCTTTGGTAAAGAACATGCGATTGCTGAACGCAACAATCACCTGGCCGTTGGGGCGGGTGATCCGCAGAAGCTCCTCGGCAATGGCTTCCGGCTGCTGCAGGTATTGCCATCCCGCCACGATCAAGGTGCAATCCACGCTGCTGTCGTCGAGGGGCAACTCCTGCGACTGGTTGAGGTTCTGAACCCAATGACGATCGAGACGGGGATTGGCCTGCAACTCCTGGGGGTTGAGGCCATGGCCGATCACCTGCTCGTAATGCTGATCCTCGGGGAGATGGCTCACCCAGCTGCTCATTAGATCCAGCACCACGGCACAGGTGGGGATGCGTTCGCGATAGAGCTGGGTCAGTCGCCCTCTGAAACCGCCATCAAGATGCTGAACGAACCGAGGTTCGCTGTAGAAGAGAGCATCATCGCTGCCATCCAGCTTGTAGCGCTCGTTGGCACTGAGAACCTGAACGACCACTGAACTGCCCGTTGTCATCGGGGCGGAACCTAAAGAAAGAAACGGGAAAGTGCGTCACACCAGGGCAATCCGGCGCTAGTGCACGGGAGAACCCTTGCAGCATTTCTCCATGGTTCCTCCTTTTGAGCATGAGGTCTCCAGCAACGGCCAGTCCGCCGTGGCCGAGCCGCAAACGGATCAAGGCACGGGGCTGCGCACCGTGCGCGAGCAGGTCGTGCAGGCGATTGATCCACTCCAGAAGCAGCTCGATGCCAAGCTGCACCAGCTTGATGAGGCCCTGCGCCCCCGTCTCGAGCAACCCGTCAAGGAGAAGCCCCTGATCGCCGTCGCGATTGCAGCGGCCGGAGGGGTTCTTCTGGGAGGCCTGACCGTGCTGGCGGTGCTGGCTGGAGGCCGTCGCTCCCACTGAGATCGACCTAGAGCGTCAAAGAGCCAGGCTCTCGAGCAGCTCGGACTGGGCCTTCTTTCCGGTAATGGCATGGGCCGCCATCGCACCGCTGGCGGCCACCGGAGGAATGCCAATACCAGGAAAGGTGCTGGCACCGCACTGCAGAAGCCCCTTCACCGGGGTCTGCACTCCAGGGAATAGGCCCTGAGCAGCGGAAAGGGCCGGGCCGTAGCTGCCGTTGTGCACCGACAGATAATGGCGGTGCGTCAGCGGCGTACCCTCCATCACCACCTGGCACCGGCTGCGGAGATCCGGAATGCGCTGCTCCAGCACATGCCAGAACACCCCACAGCGATCAGTACGCTGGCGGTCGTAGTCAGGCGTGGATCGATTCAACCCGCTCCAGTGCTCCCAGGGTTCATTCGCTGGTGTGTAGGCATGCAACACGTGCTGACCGGCAGGGGCCATGCCGGGATCCAGCACCGACGGAACTGACACCACCACCGCGTTGCGCTCCGCGGTGATGCCACGCTCCCAGTCCCCGACCCAGACGGTGTGGATCGGCAGATCGTCCAACCCGGCAGCATCAAACCCGAGATGAAGATGCAGGAATGAACCGCAAGCGGGCGTGCTCAAACGATCCTGCCGCCATCGCAACGCCCCATTTTCAGGCAGCAACGCCGCCGTGCTCCAGGCGTCGGCATTGCTCACCACGTGATCCGCATCCAGTTGCTCGCCGTTGGTGAGCTCCACGCCGATCACCCGATCGCCATCAAGCCTGATCTGCTTCACCCGGGCACCCAGTCGCAACGTCCCCCCATGCTTTTGCAGGCCCCGCACAAGAGCGTTCACAACACCGGCACTTCCACCCTTGGGAAAGTCAAGACAGGCCTCGGGATCAAACCACTCCCCGAACAGGGTGGCCATGGCCGCAGCGTTGGTGTCCGCCATCGGCATCCCGCTGATCAGAAAGCAGAGAAGATCAACCCAATGCCGCAAGAAGGGGTCCGTCAGATGACGGTCCACAAGCGGTCCAAAGGCACCGCTGAGATGCCGAAGAGCCGGAAGGTGCGGCAACAAACGGCCACTGCGTCTGAAAAGGGGCCCGAGTCCATCGATCCCTCCCGCTGGAAGCGCCAGAAGGGGAAGGGCATCAGCCGCTGCTGCGATTGGCTGCAGCGTTCTGGCGAAACGCCGCCATTCCTCCAAGGCCGCATCACCGCGAAGTTGTTGCACCACCTGCTCAAAGCCGTCGGCGCCGACGCCGATCCGGAGATGGCCTTCCGGGAAGAGAACGTCCCAGTCCCGGTAGGACATCACCTCGATTGGTTCATCGAGAGCCCGAAGAATCTGAGCGAGAGGATTGTTGCTGGGCCACCGGCCCAGTCCACTCCACAGCGATGGACCGGATTCGAAGTGATAGCCCTGGCGCTGAAAGCCGTGGGCAGCACCACCGGGTGCCCCATGGGCCTCGAGCACGAGCACCTCATGGCCAGCACGGGCACAGAGGGCTGCACAACACAAACCACCGATACCGCTGCCAATCACGATCACCTCGGTTTTGGTGGTCATGGAGAGGTGCACAGGGGGCAGTGAACGATTCATAGCCGGTCACAGCTCCGCTCCGTTGCGGCCATGCCGAGCGACAACGCAGTCCCTAGGGTTTTGATACGAACAAACGTTATCCAGTGGACGGAATCGAAACCCAATCCCAACACGTGCCGGCGAGCGGCTTCATGGGATGGATCCGCCGGACGCCTCCGCTGGTGCTGCCCATGGTCGTGCTCAGCGCAGGACTGGTGGTGGCCGGTGCTGTGGCCGTGAAAGGGATCCGCACAGCCGCGGACACCATCACCGTGACGGGAGCCAGCACAGAACGAATCCGCAGTGACTACGCCGACTGGACCGTGGTGGTTCAAGGCAGCGGGGCAAGCCAGCAAGCCGCGTATCAGGCCGTGCAGCCTGATCTTCAGCAAACACTGGCGTTTCTGCGGACGCAGGGCGTTCCCGATGGCTCGGTTCAGCTCGCGGTTCTCGAGTCGTCGAGCAACGACATCCGCAACCGCGTGAACGGGGCCTTGATCAAAACCGAGTGGTCGGCCCGGCAGCCGATCCGCATCAGCACCCCCGATGTGAATCTGATCAGCAAGGTGTCCCGATCCATCGGTTCACTGGTCGGTGATGGCGTCTCGCTCACGATTCAGCCGCCTTCTTACACTTACACGAAACTCGCCGACAAACGCGTCGACATGCTCGCCAAAGCCACGGCCGACGCGCGCAAACGCGCCGTGGCCATTGCAGGGCAGGCAGGATCCGGAATTGGGGCCATCACCAAAGCCGATACGGGCACATTTCAGATCACAGTCCCGAATTCAACGGACATGGGCCGCTATGGCTCGTACGACACCCGCACAATCGAGAAAGACATCACTGCCGTGATGGGTGTGACGTTCCGCGTTCAGTGACCGCGTTACCGCTGATCCTCCTCGGCATCGCCTGGCTCCAGGAGCTGATCGATCAACTGGTTTTCGCTGGTGGCTGGAATCTGGCCATGGGCCCGGGGACACCCTGGTGGTCACTGGTCACAGCCCCCTTCAGCCATGGGGGCTTCGGGCATCTGCTCGCCAACACCCTCGTGTTTCTTCCCCTCAGCTACCTGGTGCTCGCACGCAGCGCCAGGGCTTATCTCGCCGTTTGGATCGCGGTCATCTTGATGGAGATCCCGGTGTGGCTCTTCTGGCCCGTCGGAGCCCATGGCCTCTCGGGCGTGGTGTACGGACTCCTCGGCTACCTGCTGTTGATCGGCTTTCTCGAACGGCGGCCTCTGGCCATCCTCTTAAGCCTGATCACGCTCTTGCTGTTCGGCAGTGCCTTGCCAGGACTTCTGCCCTGGGCGTCACCGGCTGGTGTGAGCTGGATCGGCCATGCCACAGGATTCATCGCCGGACTGATCGCAGCGAAAGTCGTTCAAAAAGAGCCTCAGGCTTCAGGGTCATCCTGACGACCACTGATGAGGAAACGTCCTGACGTCTTAACGGCCAGAACAGCAGCGGCCGCTCCGTAGCCAACGAAGGTGGCCACCTGACCAAAACTGCCGGTCTCATAAAGATCGGCATTCAACAGAAGCCAGTCAACAAGCGACGAAGCGGTGCCCCAGATCACCACCCACACCGACACATAGATCACTCCCCGGGTTGTGCTGTTCAAGGAGGGGAAGGCGACATCAGATTTGACCGTAGATCAAATCCACTCAGCAGCCAGAAAACGATCCGATGGCTACAACCACTCAAGGAATGTCCTCGGCCATGAACGAACAGGATCAGCAACAACCCGTGGTGATCAAGCAGGGAGGCAACGGCATCGGCTTGGTGGTGGCCGCGCTGATCATCGGCGGATCCATCGTGTACGCCATCAACATCTGGTCAAACACCAAACAGCAGATGATCAAGGCTCCCGCCGAAGCAATCCAAAAGGGTGTTGAGTCTGTGAAGAAAGCAATTCAACCGGGGTCCTGATTCAGCCTCAACCCCCCTCCATCGACTGCTGATGGCTGTGCTGTCGGTAGAGATCGCTGGGATCATCCTCTTTTGCATCTGCAGCCTTCGCCCGCTTCGCCGCCGCTTCCTCTTCTTTCTGCACCACCCGTTCGTAGGCGTTCAGCGTGTCGGATTCGGGTCTGGACTCCTGGGAGCTCATCAACTGTGCCGTCAGCAGTCGTTGATGCTCGCATCCGGAAGAAAGCGCTGCAACGATGACGCTTTCGTTGCAGCGTCATGAAGAAGCGCGAGCGGGCGGCCGTGGTTCTGGAGCGATTGAACGCGCGCTATCCCGAACCTCCGATCCCCCTCGATCACAGCGATCCCTTCACCCTGCTGATCGCGGTTCTGCTCAGCGCCCAGTGCACCGATAAAAAGGTCAACGAGGTCACACCCGCACTGTTTGCCGCAGGCCCCACCCCAGAGGCGATGGCAGCCCTCGATGAAAAAGAGATCCTTTCCCATATCCGCCAGCTTGGCCTGGCCAAAACCAAGTCCAGGAATGTGCACAAACTGGCCCACATCCTTGTGAATGTGCATGCAGGCCAGGTTCCGGCCAGCTTCGAGGAGCTTGAAGCGCTGCCGGGCGTGGGTCACAAAACCGCCAGTGTGGTGATGGCTCAGGCATTCGGTGTTCCGGCATTCCCGGTCGACACCCACATCCATCGCCTGGCCCAGCGCTGGGGGCTCAGCAGCGGAGAGTCGGTCGCGACAACCGAAAAGGATCTCAAGAGTCTGTTTCCCAGAGACTCCTGGAACAAACTGCATCTGCAGATCATTTTTTACGGGCGGGACCATTGCACCGCTCGAGGCTGCGACGGCACGGTGTGTCCGCTCTGCCGTGAGCTTTACCCCCAACGCAAAAAGCCAGTGGAGTGGAAGAAACCTTAACTGAAGGCAATCGTCAAACCACTGTTACTATTTGTTGTATTACAGCGAGAGCAGGTCATGGCACGTAATTCCGCACAAGACAGCTGGTTCCAAGGTTCTGCAGCCAGAGCCATCCATGAAGAGCAGCTGGCACGCGTCGAGCGCTTCAACGGTCGCGCCGCCATGCTCGGCTTTGTGATTGGCGTGATCACCGAAGGGTTGACCGGACAAGGGATCCTGCATCAGATCGGCCTGGGGCCCCTGGTTGATGGCTACGCCGCTTGCAGCGCCCAATACTTGCCCTTCTGCTTCTGATACACACCACCTTCCACCTTGAGCTCTAGGGTTGAGGGCTGTCAGATCAGAGGCATGCCTCGCAAGCGCCGCAAGCTCAGCAAGGAGATGGAGGCTGACATCAAAGCCGCCCAGAAAAAGGTGGAGTTCATCTCCGCGATGATTCGGGATATCCGGGAAGAAGACATCCAGAACGAGTACGCGGAAGCGTTTTCCCGCGTGCACGTGGCCAGCGCCCATCTGGCCCAGCTCTACGAAACCGAGGGAGTGACCGAAGAAAGTGAAGGAACCCTTGCCCTCTACAAGGGGTTGCTGAGCCAATTCGAGGAAGAATACGAACTCTGATTGCCTGAACAGGCGTTCAAAGTCATGCTGCCGCTCCCAGAACCCGGTACAACCGGGTTGATTTCGTTAAATGGCAGCCATGACCGACCGCGGCGACACGCGAACGCAAGCGAACGATCCCCGCTGGTTCGACTTGCTCATGGCCAGTCGCTGGCCCCTGGCCGTCGTCCTGGCGGCCTGGGCCGTTGCCATCGCTGCCGTCCAGATTCTGAGAAAGCCAATCCCCATCGGTCTGCCTCTCAGCCAGCCCCTGCCGGTGAAGCTCGTCGGCGGCGTGAGCGTGGAGCAGTTCAAGGTTCCAGTGCGCGTCAAAAGTGAGGGTGCGCTGTCCGTCGAGGCCATCAAGGCGCTTCCAGTCAGCGGCAGCGTCAAAGTCCCGGAGGGAGTGTCCTTAAGCCGGCCGATTCAGGTGGACACCAGCACGCCGCTGGAAGTGAACAGTGATGTGAATGTGGACACCCCCATTGTCGTCTCAGAGGTCTCGAATCCCGTCTCGATTCGCGCGGTGGATGGCGAAACACTGCAGGTGAGCACCCCCGACGGGGAGACGCTCAACATCATCGGCGGAGTCAAAGTGAACTCCGTGGGCGGCAAGATCAATGTGCGCTTGCGTGATGCGGCCCAATCCCTTCTGCCCACCCCTTAATCCTGTGTCTTTGAGCGACCTGCCAGACCTGTCTGCATTGAACCTGGCTGTGATCGGTCATCAGGAATGGGTCACCTTTCTGGAAGTGGATGGCCTGCCCCAGCCAGGCCGCATCAGCCGTGCCTGCCGATCCCTCGAGGAACCGGCCGGTGCGGGAGCCGTTGTCGCTGTTCAACTGGCGCGTCTCACTGGGCGCAGGGTGCTGTTTTTTACCGCTCTCGGCTCTGACGCCATCGGACAACGCAGTGAACAACGCCTACGGGAACTGGGGGTAGAACCTGTGATCGCCTGGCGCGACACCCCGAGCCGGCGTGGCATCAGCCTGATGGATCCTGGCGGCGACCGGGCAATCACCGTGATCGGGGAACGCCTCACCCCCTGCGCAGAGGACGCCCTCGGCTGGGAACGCTTGGCGCAGTGCGATGGCGTGTTTGTGTCAGCGACCGATGCCGCTGGCCTGCGCCTTGCCCGACAAGCCAGGGTGCTGACAGCCACGCCAAGGCTCCGTCTGCCGGTGCTTCAGGAGGCATCGGTTCCACTGGATGCCTTGATCGGCAGTGGCCTCGATCCCAGCGAACAGCTGCCCGAGGGGAGCCCTGATCCTGCCCCCATGTTGCGCATCGCCACGGAAGGTGCCGAGGGTGGCCTCCTCATTCCTGGAGGTCGCTTCGCACCAGAGCCTCTTCCTGGGCCGATGGTCGAGTCCTATGGCTGCGGCGACAGTTTTGCTGCAGGAGTCACTGCTGGCCTGGCCGCGGGATGGGAGGTTGCTGATGCAGTCCAGCTCGGTGCGCGCTGTGGTGCTGCCTGCGCCACCCGTTTCGGTCCCTATGGCTAGGAGTGGGATTCCCTCAGCACCGTGCATGAGCACCGATCTGCACACCCTGGCCATCCGGCAGCTCAGACGGATCCTCACCAATCTTCAGCTCATTCTGCGCCTGGCGGCCGCGGATCTTGAAGCAAGGGGAATCGATGAATCCGTGCTGCTCGCAAGCCGGCTGTACCCCGACATGTTCGACCTTCAGCAACAGGTGCAAGCTGCCACCGACATCGCCCGACGAGGAGCGGCACGGCTCATTGGCGAAGAGCCGTCATCCCTTCCCGACAATGCGCCCACTTTTGAGGGACTGATCGCCCGCATCGACACCACCCTGTCCCAACTGGGGGAATTCCCTGCAGAAGCGTTCATCGGCAAAGAACAAACCACCGTGACCATGCCGATCCCCAAGAGTTTCGGTGGCGGCCAACTCACCTTCAACGCCCTCGAGTTCCTCACCGACTTCCTTCTGCCCAACGTGTATTTCCACACCACGACGGCCTACGCCATTCTTCGCCACAACGGCGTCAACATCGGCAAGCGTGATTTTCTGGGGATGGAATTAAGCAGCTCCTGAGCTCAGCAGCCCTGCAGGTGCTTTAGCCCCTTCCCATGTGCTGTGGATCATTGGCACAGAACAGAATCGATGAATAAGGTCTCAAAAGAGCCTGTTGTTCGCCTCGAATGTCTGATCTGAAATGCCCCTTCAGTGGCCACACCGGTGCGGTCACACCCGCAGGCAATACAGGCAACGGCGATTGGTGGCCCAATCAGATCAACCTCGGGATCCTGCACCAGCATCACCCGGCCTCCAATCCCCTCGGTGACGCATTCGATTACCCGTCGGCTTTCGCCGCACTGGATTACAGCGCCCTGAAGGCAGACCTTCAGGCGCTGATGACCGACTCTCAAGACTGGTGGCCCGCCGACTGGGGCCATTACGGAGCACTGTTCATCCGTCTGGCCTGGCACAGCGCCGGCACCTATCGCACGGGGGATGGACGTGGCGGTGCCGGCCACGGCAATCAACGCTTTGCCCCCCTCAACAGCTGGCCTGACAACACCAACCTCGACAAGGCCAGGCGCCTGCTGTGGCCGATCAAGCGCAAGTACGGCAATGCCATCTCCTGGGCTGATCTGATCATCCTTTCGGGCAATGTGGCCCTGGAATCCATGGGCTTCCGCACCTTCGGCTTCGCCGGCGGCCGAGAGGACATCTGGCAACCGGAAGAGGATGTGTTCTGGGGAAAGGAAACCGGCTGGCTCAAGGATGAGCGCCGCAACGACAAAGGAGAGCTTGACCAGCCTCTGGCCGCTGTGGAGATGGGGCTCATCTACGTGAATCCCGAAGGTCCCCACGGTGAACCGGATCCCGTGGCCTCTGGACGCGACGTGCGTGAGACCTTTGCGCGCATGGGCATGACCGTGGAGGAAACCGTGGCTCTTGTGGCCGGGGGACACACCTTCGGCAAGTGCCATGGAGCCGCCCCAGACAGCAACCTTGAGGCCGAACCGGAAGGTGCTGCTCTGCATGAGCAGGGCCTTGGATGGCGCAATACCTACGAATCGGGCAAAGGCGAGCACACCATCACCAGTGGCATCGAAGGCGCCTGGAAACCGAACCCCACCCGATGGGATCAGGGCTATTTCCAGATGATGTTCACCTACGAGTGGGAGCTCACCAAGAGCCCAGCAGGCGCTTGGCAGTGGACGGCCAAGGATGTGAAGCCCGAGCACATGATTCCCGATGCCCATGTGGCCGGAAAGTCATCCGCTCCGATCATGACCACCGCTGATCTGTCCCTCAGGCACGACGCGATCATGGAGCCGGTGGCCCGGCGCTTCCATCTCGACCAGGAGGCGTTCGCCGATGCGTTTGCCCGGGCCTGGTTCAAACTCACCCATCGCGATCTCGGCCCCCGCGCCCTTTACCTCGGACCGGATGTTCCCGAGGAGGTGCAGATCTGGCAGGACCCCGTTCCGCCCGTCACCCACCCCTTGATTGATGAGGCTGAAATCAGCAACCTCAAGCAGCAGATCCTGGCCAGTGGCCAAAGCATTTCTGCCCTCGTGGCAACAGCCTGGGGCTCAGCATCCACGTTCCGCGGATCCGATCGCCGAGGGGGCGCCAATGGCGGACGCATCCGGCTGCTGCCCCAACGCACCTGGGAGGTGAACGACCCCGAGCAACTCAATGGTGTGCTCACGGCGCTGGAGACGATTCAGTCTCAGTTCAACAGCAGCTCCAACGATGGCAAGTCGGTCTCGATCGCTGATTTGATCGTGCTGGGAGGGTGTGCAGCCGTGGAGAAGGCTGCCGCTGATGGCGGACACACCGTGGTGGTGCCCTTCCGTCCTGGGCGCAGCGATGCGGGCCCGGAGCAAACCGATACCGCGTCGTTCAATGTGCTCAAGCCCTTGGCCGACGGATTCCGCAACTGGCGGCGCAGCGGCCTTCCCCTGCGGGCCGAGGAGTTGCTCATCGACAAAGCCCAGCTGCTCACGCTCAGCGCCCCTGAAATGACCGTGCTGCTGGCGGGTCTGCGCGTGTTGGGAGCGAACACCGCCGGCAACCGTCAAGGCGTGTTCACCCAGAACGTTGGCGTACTTAGCAACGATTTCTGTGTGAACCTGCTGGACATGACAACCCGCTGGACGCCAACCAGCGAGACACAGGATGCCTACATCGGTCGCGACAGCGCAACCGGTGCCGAACGCTGGAGCGCGAGCCGCGCCGACCTGGTGTTTGGATCCAACAGCCAGCTTCGCGCCATTGTTGAGGTGTACGCCCAGAACGATGGCGGCAGCCGCTTTGTGGCCGACTTCGTCAAAGCCTGGGTGAAGGTGATGGAGCTCGACCGCTTCGATCTGCGCAGCTGAAGCAGTCGTCAGGCCCTTACCCCTCGGGCCCCTCGTCCATCAGGCGAGGGGCCCTTTGTCGTGCCGTTTGAATCCAGGCCTCAACCTCGATTTCAGCTGCCGCTGCTCGGCAGTTGTGCTGCACATCCCGGTAGAGGTCTGCAACGGCCCAGGCCTCCGTCTCGGGGATCCCATTGCAACGAGGGATGAGGTGCAGATGCAGATGGCGTGCTCCCTCCCCGAAGGCAATGGCGTACACACGATCACAACCGCTGACGTGCTTCACCAGGCGCGAGGCGCGCTGCACGATCAAGCCCCAGTCCGCTGCTTCTGCAACAGAGAAATCAACGGGTCCTCCGCAATGGCGCCGGACATCCAGCAAACACCAACCTGCGAGGGGACTGGGATGGGGATGGTGACGCAGCAACCAATGCTCACTTCTCCAGATCTCCATGGGTTCGAGCTGAGGTGAGTTCTGATGCAGCGCACAAATCCCGCACATCGGTTCAACGAGAGGAGCAGCAGGTCTCATCACCAGCAATCACGAGAGCATTCAGCCTGAACCAGCACAACAAAAAGCCCCCTCGTGAGAGGGGGCTTTCCGATTCAACTGACGCTGAATCTTTTGGTAGAGACTTCAGCCTCAGCCGATGGCGGGTGCTTGCAGAGCCACAGGAGTGGACTCAGCAGCTGCCAGGTCGAGGGGGAAGTTGTGAGCGTTGCGCTCGTGCATCACTTCCATGCCGAGGTTGGCGCGGTTCAGCACATCAGCCCAGGTGTTCAGGACGCGGCCCTGACCATCAAGGATGGACTGGTTGAAGTTGAAACCGTTCAGGTTGAAAGCCATGGTGCTGACGCCCAGGGCAGTGAACCAGATGCCGACCACAGGCCAGGCAGCCAGGAAGAAGTGAAGGCTGCGGCTGTTGTTGAAGGAGGCGTATTGGAAGATCAGGCGACCGAAGTAACCGTGGGCAGCCACGATGTTGTAGGTCTCTTCCTCTTGGCCGAACTTGTAGCCGTAGTTCTGGGACTCGCTCTCGGTGGTTTCACGCACCAGTGAGGAGGTCACCAGGGAGCCGTGCATGGCGGAGAACAGGGAGCCACCGAACACACCTGCGACGCCCATCATGTGGAAGGGGTGCATCAGGATGTTGTGCTCTGCCTGGAACACCAGCATGAAGTTGAAGGTGCCGGAGATGCCCAGGGGCATGCCGTCAGAGAAGGAACCCTGACCGAAGGGGTACACCAGGAACACGGCGGAGGCAGCAGCCACAGGTGCGCTGTAAGCAACGCAGATCCAGGGGCGCATGCCGAGGCGGTAGGAGAGTTCCCACTCGCGGCCCATGTAGCAGAAGATGCCGATCAGGAAGTGGAAGACAACCAGCTGGTAAGGACCGCCGTTGTACAGCCACTCGTCGAGAGAGGCAGCTTCCCAGATGGGATAGAAGTGAAGGCCGATGGCGTTCGAGGAAGGAACAACAGCACCAGAGATGATGTTGTTTCCGTAGATCAGGGAGCCGGCGACGGGCTCACGGATGCCGTCGATGTCGACGGGGGGCGCTGCGATGAAAGCAACGATGAAGCAGGTGGTGGCAGCCAGCAGGGTGGGGATCATCAGCACACCGAACCAGCCCACATACAGGCGGTTGTTGGTGGAGGTGACCCACTCGCAGAAGGACTGCCAGCCATTGGCGCCGGAGCGCTGCTGAATGGTGGTGGTCATGAGTACGGGGGAGAAAGCCTCAGGGAAAACCCTTCAGCGGTAAAGAAAGTCGGATTACCGACCATCGCAATGTAAAGGAACTTTGCGCATCCACAACCAAGTGCGGGGCCCATACACCACGAGGATTGGTGATGGGCCTGATAAGGCCGGCTGATGAATGATTCAGGTCACTCACCCTGAGGCGACCTGTGCGGATCCGCGCAAGGGGAGCGTTCAAGAGCACAAGAGCTTTCTATAAGCCGGGAAGGATCTGCTTTCCATCCCTCCATGGCCATCCGCATCGGCATCAATGGTTTCGGCCGCATTGGCCGGCTTGCCTTTCGTCAGGCCATGACCTGCCCGGATGTGGAAGTTGTGGGAATCAACGATCTGATCGAGGTCGACTACCTGGCCTACCTGCTGCGCTACGACTCCACCCATCGCCAGTTTCAAGGCGACATCCGCGTGGAGAACGGAGCGCTGGTTGTGAATGGCCAACGGATTCGGATCACCGCTGAAAGAGATCCCAGCCAGCTTCGCTGGAATGAGATCGGCGCGGATTACGTGCTCGAGAGCACGGGCTTCTTTCTCACCGCTCCCCTGGCGCAGGCTCACCTGGACGCCGGCGCCCGTCGTGTGGTGATGAGTGCTCCGTCCAAGGACGACACGCCGATGTTCGTGATGGGGGTGAACCACACCAGCTACGCCGGGCAGGCGATTGTCTCCAACGCCAGCTGCACAACCAACTGTCTGGCCCCTCTGGCCAAGGTGGTGCACGACAACTTCGAAATCGTCAGCGGTCTGATGACCACGGTGCATGCCACCACAGCAACACAGAAACCTGTAGACAGTCCCTCGCTCAAGGATTGGCGCGGCGGGCGCGGTGCAGGCCAAAGCATCATCCCCAGCTCCACCGGAGCAGCAAAAGCCGTTGGTCGGGTCATTCCTGAACTGAACGGCAAGCTCACGGGGATGGCCTTTCGGGTGCCCACACCAGACGTATCTGTCGTGGATCTCACAGTGAATCTGGGCCGGCCAACAAGCTATGAAAACCTCAAGCAGACCATTAAACAGGCCTCAGAGAACGGTCTTTCCGGCATCCTCGGTTACACGGAAGATCCGATTGTTTCCAACGATCTGCTGGGGGAAAGCTGCACTTCGGTGTTTGATGCGGGAGCGGGTATGGCTCTCAATGACCACTTCATGAAATTGGTGGCCTGGTACGACAACGAATGGGCCTACAGCTGCAAGTGCATCGATCTCATCAGGCATATGGCTGCAGATCAGTCCTGAACCAGCACAACAAAAAGCCCCCTCGTGAGAGGGGGCTTTCCGATTCAACTGACGCTGAATCTTTTGGAGACTTCAGCCTCAGCCGATGGTGGGTGCTTGCAGAGCCACAGGAGTGGACTCGGTCGCAGCCAGGTCGAGGGGGAAGTTGTGAGCGTTGCGCTCGTGCATCACTTCCATGCCGAGGTTGGCGCGGTTCAGCACATCAGCCCAGGTGTTCAGGACACGGCCCTGAGCATCCAGAACCGACTGGTTGAAATTGAAGCCGTTCAGGTTGAACGCCATGGTGCTGATGCCCATGGAGGTGAACCAGATGCCGACCACAGGCCAGGCAGCCAGGAAGAAGTGAAGGCTGCGGCTGTTATTGAAGGAGGCGTATTGGAAGATCAGGCGACCGAAGTAACCGTGGGCAGCCACGATGTTGTAGGTCTCTTCCTCTTGGCCGAACTTGTAGCCGTAGTTCTGGGACTCGCTCTCGGTGGTTTCACGCACCAGTGAGGAGGTCACCAGGGAGCCGTGCATGGCGGAGAACAGGGAGCCACCGAACACACCTGCGACGCCCATCATGTGGAAGGGGTGCATCAGGATGTTGTGCTCTGCCTGGAACACCAGCATGAAGTTGAAGGTGCCGGAGATGCCCAGGGGCATGCCGTCAGAGAAGGAACCCTGACCGAAGGGATACACCAGGAACACAGCGAAGGCAGCCGACAGGGGAGCGCTGTAAGCAACGCAGATCCAGGGACGCATGCCCAGGCGGTAGGAGAGCTCCCACTGGCGCCCCATGTAGGCGGAGATGCCGATCAGGAAGTGGAAGACAACCAGCTGGTAAGGACCGCCGTTGTACAGCCACTCGTCGAGGGAGGCAGCTTCCCAGATGGGATAGAAGTGAAGGCCGATGGCGTTCGAGGAAGGAACAACAGCACCAGAAATGATGTTGTTTCCGTAGATCAGGGAGCCGGCGACGGGCTCACGGATGCCGTCGATGTCGACGGCGGGCGCTGCGATGAAAGCAACGATGAAGCAGGTGGTAGCAGCCAGCAGACAGGGAATCATCAGCACACCGAACCAACCCACATAAATGCGGTTATTGGTGTCGGTGACCCACTGACAGAAGCTTTCCCAGCTGCCGGTGCGACCGCTGCGAATTGCGGTAGCCATAGAACAAATGAGTACGGGTGCGAATCTGGACGCTCAAAGAGAGCCTGGATTCGAAATTAAGGCTATGGAGTTGTCGATCAAGAATCACGACTTCACATGATTCGAGTCATCTCGCAGCATTAATTCACGACAGCTTCATGAACACTTCATGAAGCTACTTGAAGCTAGGCGGCGCTCCAGTCGCTCCTTGCTCGGATCCAGTCGCGTGCCTGGTTTGCGAAAACGGGGAGATCAAGCCGTTCACGCTCTGCCGCACGGGCCACCAGCAACGGAGCCTGACGTTTGAGTTCCTCCAGGTCAGGCTCCGCAACACCCGCATTGAGAGCCATCCAGTCGGCCATCGACGCGCCCACGACGCGGGTGAGGTAAGCAGCACTCAACGCCTGCACCGCGCCAGCGGCCAGCCAGCTCGCTCCATCGAGCTTGGCAAGACCAAGCAGAGCCTGCCCGCTCCACTCCACAACGCCCTGAGCGAGCGCGGCCCCTCCGAGCTGACGAACCACAACCTGCAAGACATCCTGACTCCAAGTGCAATTCCAGATCGTGGCCATCTCCTTGACCATCAGACCGTTGCCGACCGCGACGGCCAACAGATCGACACTGGGCACCGGTGAGGCCGCCACCACACCGGCCACAATCCATTGGCTGCGCTGAAGCAGAGCACGAAACCGTTCTCTGCGAAACCCTTCCAATTCGGCCTGCCACTGGCGATGCAGGTCACGCAACAGCCGTTGGCGTGTGCACTCCCGAACCCGTTGCGGATCCTCGAGCTGACGACGCACAGGTTGAAGCACCGTCCTCAGAGTCGCTGCGGTTCCCTCCCAAGGGAGAAGCCGCGAATGCCAGCGCTCCGGCAGCTGACAGATCAAAGCCTGGATCTGCTCGGCAGTGGAGGACTCTGACTCGAGAAGCAACCAAACAGGGCGATCAACAGGCAGCTGCTCCAGCCAGAGCAGATCAGCCGCCCGCAGTGGCAAGGACAACACATGCAGAAGAACATCGAGCTGCTGCAGATCGGCTGGCCAGCTCCAGGATGTGCCAACAACCGGAAGAGGCCGTCCGATGCAAAGGTCAAGGTTGCGCACCCCCGCCAGCGCGGACTGCAGTCGCTCCGTTGATGGCAACGGTGTGCCGTCAGTGGCCACAACCCCAAGACTGAGCGGATCGTCGAACGCCAGCCTCTGTTGCAGCTCGGCTGCTCGGGGAGCCCTCAGTTCGGTGAGTCCAAGGGCCGTCTCAAGTTCGGCGAACTGGCCCAGCACCTGTTCGCAGCGCTGAACCCAGGCTTTCAGCGATTCAGGCTCCTTAAAGGAAGGAGCCTTCACCGGCCGGGTCAGCCACCAGAGGCCTGCACCTGCCGCAACAACGCCAAATCCTCCTCCGGGAATGTGCGCCACATCGGTGAGCAGCCAGTGCCCAGCAGTGAGTACACCGGCGGAAACAGCCAGCCGCCTCACCAGCTGAGGAGAGAGAGACCAACCGGAGCCGGCCAGGTTGCGGATCGATTGAACCGGAAACTGCACAACGGGTCCACGGACCCGGCTTTCCTAGCTCACTCTGCTGCCTCTGGCACACCTTGGTGACCAGCCTGCAATCGTGCAGCAGGCAATCCGACCCTCCCTTGCAGCCAGGACGGACAGCACTCCATATGGTTGAAAGGTAAGAACCAGCTGCCCATGGCCAGCGACCGCCGAGATGAGGTGAAGCGGGTGCTGATGGTGGCCTTGTCCATCAATCTCAGCATGACCGCACTGAAGCTTGTGGTGGGGTTGGTGAGCGGATCCCTGGCGGTGATTGCCGATGCCATGCACAGCGCCACGGACGCGCTTTCGAGCCTTCTGGCCCTGATCACCAACAGCCTGTCTGACCCGAGGCCGGATCGGGACCACCCCTACGGACACGACAAATACGAAGGCATCGGCGCCCTGGCGATCGCTGGCTTCATTTTCTTTACCGCGATCGAGATCCTGATCACTGCTGGACAGCGAATTCTTGAGGGCCTACCCGAGCTGCGGATCGAAGGACCCGAACTGCTGTTGCTGCTCCTGGTCCTCGTTCTCAATGTGTTCCTGGCCCGTTACGAACGCCGCCAGGGACGAAAGCTCAACAGTCAGCTGCTTCTGGCCGATGCCAATCACACCACAAGCGACATCTGGACCACCGTGATCGTGCTGGTGGGACTGACAGGAGCCTGGATCTTCAAGGTGAACTGGCTGGATCTGGCCCTGGCCATGCCCCTGGCCGTGATCCTGATCCGCGTGTGCTGGCAAGTTCTGCGCGACAACCTGCCCTGGCTGGTCGATCACATCGCCATTGCCCCCGAAGCAATCCACGAGCAAGCCATGGGAGTTCCAGGCGTTCTGAACTGCCACGACATCGCCAGCCGAGGGGTCCTGGGTCAGAGAGTTTTTATCGACATGCACATGGTGGTGGATGTGGATGACCTCGCCGCAGCCCATCGCATCACCGAGCAGGTCGAGGAACGCCTAGAAACCCGCTTCGGACCGGTGCGCTGCACCATCCACCTGGAGCCGAGGGATTACGCGGAGCAACAGATCACCTTTCGGGGAACCCACGGTTAAGTCAGCTGTTGAAACAGCTGACGAAGCTCCCCACAAAACTCGCGGGTTTGCGGTGATGCGTCACACTTGCGCCTGACTCCAGGCCCCAGGCCATGACTGATTCCTACAGCGATTCCCGCCAACAGGGCGGACCAGGTGAAGGCGGCCGCGAGGGCGGTCGTGGAGCTCGAGGCGGCCGCGGCCCCGGAAACCGGGAGGGTGGCGGCTTCAGGATCAGATTGAGCGACAACGAGATGCGGTCCGCTCGGGCGCTCCAGGAAGCCCTCAATCTGCGCTCCACCGTGGCAGTGCTCGGCTTTGCAGTCCGCACCCTTGGGCAGATGCTCGAGGAGGGAAAGCTTGACGAGCTCGTGGCTCAGCAACGCTCCCAGAGCAACCGTGGCGGCGGTCGCCGCGATGACGATCGGGGTGGCCGCCGAGGCGAAGGCCGCGGGGAAGGAGGTCGCAGCTCCAGGCCGGATCCTTTCGCACGACCTGCGAAACCTCAGCCCCCTGCGCCAGAGCCTGAGCCTGAGCCTGAGCCTGAGCCCGAAACCAGCGCAGATGCTGATGTCGAGCCAGCTTCTGCAGAGACTGAAGTGCAAGGCAACCAAGAAGCTGCAGCCGACGAAGCCCCGATCAGCGAGCCCGGAGCCTGATCCATGGGTCGGCCACGCGTTCTTTCTGGCGTCCAGCCAACCGGTGCCCTCCATCTGGGGAACTGGCTCGGAGCAATCCGAAACTGGGTGGATCTACAGCACGACCACGACACGTACTTCTGCGTGGTTGATCTGCATGCCGTAACCGTGCCCCACGACCCGCAACGCCTGGCGGAGGACACCCTCTCCACCGCAGCGGTCTACCTGGCCTGCGGACTTGATCCTGAGCTCTGCACGATCTTTGTGCAGAGCCAGGTTCCCGCCCATAGCGAACTCTGCTGGCTGCTGAACTGCGTCACACCCCTCAACTGGCTGGAACGCATGATCCAGTTCAAGGAAAAGGCTGTGAAACAGGGGGACAACGTGTCTGTGGGACTCCTGGATTACCCAGTGCTCATGGCTGCTGACATCCTTCTTTATGACGCTGATCTTGTCCCTGTCGGAGAAGACCAGAAACAGCATCTGGAGCTTGCTCGTGACATCGCACAGCAGCGCATCAATGCCAGGTTCGGGAGCGAGGACGCTCCGATCCTGAAGGTACCCAAACCGCTCATCCTCAAGGATGGTGCTCGGGTGATGAGCCTCACCGACGGTCGCAACAAGATGAGCAAGAGCGACCCAAACGAGGGAAGCCGCATCACCTTGCTCGACCCTCCGGAACTGATCACCAAAAAGGTCAAACGGGCCAAGACTGATCCGGAACGGGGCCTCGAGTTCGGCAACCCTGAACGGCCGGAGACAGACAATCTCCTCGGGCTCTATGCGCTTTTGAGCGGCAAAGGGCGTGAGGCAGCAGCCGCGGAGTGCGCTGAGATGGGGTGGGGGCAATTCAAACCCCTTCTTGCAGAGGCCACCGTGGCGGCCCTCGAGCCAATCCAGAAGCGATATCACGCGCTGATGGAGGACCGAGGTCAGCTCCTCGCGGTTTTGGAAACCGGCCAAGAGCGAGCCGGTGCCGTTGCGGATGCCAGCGTGCAAAGGGTTCGCAAAGCCCTGGGCTTTCTCACGCGCAGCTAATCACTGGCAGAGGAATTAAAAAGTTTCCCTAATGATTAAAGCTTCCTGAGAGCCCTTGAGGGGGACGGACCTCGCTGAACGGGGGCTGACCAGTGAGGAGAGGGGGTCTCATGGGTCTCGAATCAATTCCAGGCTGAGTCTTTCTGCCTAGGCATACACCGATCACAGCGTCAAGAGGTGGGCTGGCCCCCTCGTCAGCCCCCCTGCCCATTGACGAGGGTGGCGCTTCGAATCGTTTGGAGTGTTGCCCACTTGCTTCGTCGAACCGCCTCGCTGATCCGCTCTCCCAAGTTCCCCGGAGCCAAGTTTCTTGGCCTTGGAGCCCTCAGCGTGGGTCTGATGATGACGTTGGGGACAAGCATTCAGGCTGAACGCTCAGAGAAGCGAGTGGATCAGGCCCAGACCGTGGCCGAAGCTCTTCGTGGTGATGCACAGGGCAATCGCGGCAACGATCTCCAGGCAACTCCGTACACAATCACGCCCGAACGCCGGGCCCTGCTCAACACCATCCGGTACGCCGAAGGGACCTGGAAGGACGGCCGAGATCTTGGCTACCGCACCCTCTACGGCGGCGGGCTTTTCCAAGACCTGTCCCGTCACCCCGAACGCGTCGTCGTGAAGCGCTACACCAGTGCAGCTGCTGGCGCCTACCAGTTTCTGCCCAGCACCTGGCAGGAAACGGCCCGCAGCCTCAAGCTTCCCAGCTTCGCTCCCAAGCATCAGGACCAGGCGGCTTTGCACCTGGTGAAAAAACGCGGCGCCCTTCAAGAGGTTGACCGCAATGGCCTGACCCGGGCCGCCATGAACCGGCTGGCGCCGGAGTGGGCCTCCTTTCCCACCCATGCCGGGCGCAGTGCCTACGGACAACCCGTGAAGACCCACGCCGAACTCCTGGCGTTTTACGAAAGCAACCTGCTCAAGTTGCGCCAAGGCACCTGACGCCGATTAAGCCGGCAGGGAGACATCCAGAACGAACCAGAGCGTCAGACGCAGGGCCCAGTACAAACCGAGTGCTGCCCCAAGAGCCAGGAGCACGAGCCAGCCAGAGCTCTGCGGTTTTGGCCAATCCCTACCCAGGACGCCCTGCCGCCATCCGACCCAACCCAGGCCTAACACCAGGGGCGGACCGAAGAGATGAAGCTCCAGAGCTTCTCCGAGATCACCGTGCAGCGTCGCCAGAGCAGAACGGGTCAAAAAGCAGGTGGGACAAGGGATTCCTGTGAGCGTTCGCAGCGGGCACCCTGGCAGCAGCAAGGGCACGCCTCGAGCGCGCAGAACGAGAGCAGCCAGCACACCCAGACTGATCCAACCGCTGCGTCGATGGCCTGAAGTGCTCCTCATCGCGACGCCCTGGTCACCTGAGCCGCCAGAGCCCAGACTTCCATCACCAGCTGGTGCCACGGTGCCATGGCCTCCATCGACACGGCCATTGCCTCCGGACTGGCATTGACGAGTGCTCGTGTTGCCTCGATGGCACGAAGGCCTTCATTCAGCCGTGCCGCCATGGCCTCACGGTCAGCCCCATCCATCACAACGTCTGGGCAGACCTGCAGCAACTCTTCTCCCCGACGGAACCAATGATTGAAATCCTTCAGCAGTGAATCCAGCAGGGACTCCAGCAGAGCATCGGCCTCAGGATCCCGATCCGGCTTCATCAAAGGTTTCAGGCAGCATCCCCATAGGATGGCGAATCACGACTATCAGACGGTGAGCAGCGCGGCAGCAACGACCTCAGCCTCCCCCAGCCCAGTGGTGCTGCCCAAAACCAGCGAGAACGAGCAGCTGCTCAAGATTCGCCACTCCATGAGCCACGTGATGGCCATGGCAGTGCAACAGCTTTTTCCACAGGCCCGTGTGACCATTGGCCCCTGGACGGAATCCGGCTTTTATTACGACTTCGACAATCCGGATCCCTTTACCGAGGCCGATTTGAAGGCGATCAAAAAGGGGATGATCAAGATCATCAACAAGAAGCTCCCTCTCGAGCGCGTCGAGGTGAGCCGAGCCGACGCCGAGGCCAAAATCAGAAGCCAGAACGAGCCCTACAAACTCGAAATCCTCGAGGGCCTGCAGGAGCCGATCACCCTTTACACCTTGGGGAATGAATGGTGGGATCTCTGCGCCGGGCCCCATGTGGAACACACCGGCCAGCTCAACGCCAAGGCTTTTGAGCTGGAGAGCGTGGCAGGGGCTTACTGGCGTGGCGATGAAACCAAAGCCCAGTTGCAGCGGATCTACGGCACCGCCTGGGAGACCCCGGAACAGCTGACCGAGCACAAGCGCCGCAAGGAAGAAGCCCTGCGCCGTGACCATCGCCGCATCGGCAAAGACCTCGACCTGTTTTCAATCGAAGACGAAGCCGGCGCCGGGCTGGTGTTCTGGCACCCCCGCGGCGCCCGCATGCGTCTGCTAATCGAGGACTTTTGGCGCCAGGCCCACTTCGAGGGCGGCTACGAGTTGCTTTACACGCCCCACGTGGCCGACATCAGCCTCTGGAAAACCTCTGGTCACCTCGACTTCTACGCCGAAAGCATGTTCGGCCCGATGCAGGTGGACGAACGGGAGTACCAGCTCAAGCCAATGAACTGCCCGTTCCATGTGCTCACCTTCGCCAACAAATTGCGCAGCTACAGGGAACTGCCGATCCGCTGGGCCGAACTGGGAACCGTGTATCGCTACGAGCGGCCGGGTGTGATGCACGGCCTGATGCGCGTCCGCGGCTTCACCCAGGACGACGCCCACGTGTTCTGCCTTCCTGAGCAGATCAGCGATGAAATCCTGAAAATCCTCGATCTCACCGAGCGCATCCTCTCCACATTCGACTTCAACACCTACGAAATCAACCTCTCCACACGCCCGGAGAAATCGATCGGTGATGACGCCGTCTGGGATCTGGCCACCAAAGGCCTGATCGAAGCGCTGGAACGCAAAGGCTGGGCCTACAAGGTCGATGAAGGCGGCGGTGCCTTCTACGGCCCCAAGATCGATCTCAAGATCGAAGATGCCATCGGCCGGATGTGGCAGTGCTCCACCATCCAGCTCGATTTCAACCTGCCGGAGCGGTTCAAGCTTGATTACATTGCTGCCGACGGCAGCAAGCAGCGCCCGATCATGATCCACCGGGCGATCTTTGGCTCGCTGGAACGATTCTTCGGGATCATGACCGAGAACTACGCGGGCGACTATCCCTTCTGGCTTGCACCCGAGCAGGTGCGGCTGCTGCCGGTCACCGATGAGGTGCAGCCCTACGCCGGAAGCCTCCTCGACCAGCTCACCCAGGCGGGGGTGCGAGCCACGATCGATCGCAGCGGCGACCGTCTCGGCAAGTTGATCCGCACTGGAGAACAAATGAAAATCCCCGTTCTGGCCGTGATCGGTGCCAAGGAAGCCGAGCAAAACGCTGTGAGTTTGCGCAGCCGCAGGGATGGCGATCTCGGGGTGGTGGCTGTAGCCGATCTGCTCCGAGCCGCTCAGAGCGCCAACACCCAACGTGCCGCAGGACTGGAGCTGAACGGATGACGCAGTCTCCAATCACCTCCCTCGGCGATCTGGCCCGTCTGCGCGGGGCTCCGGAGCTCAGCACGGAGGCCGCCCAACGCCTGCGAGCAGAGCTATCTGAGGCCATGGCCAGCGCCAATTGGTTCACCGTTGGCGTCATGGCCCCCTCGGCCACACAAGCCCTTGCGGCCCTGCGGGCGCTGGAACGCAGTCAGACTTGGGAGCCCATGACGGTGGTGACCGGCACCGAGGAGCAAGGTCCTGTGTTCCTCAAGGCCAACCAGAACGGTGGATCCATCCGCATCCGCATCGAGCACGGCTTGGGAGAAGGAATCCTGATCACTGGACACGGTGATGACGAGAGCCAGCCCAGCACCACCTGGGGGCCGCTTCCGCTGACTTTCTTCCATGAAGCTGGCGCAGACGCACAGCACTGACGACCGCAATCCCATGAGGATGTCGTCCAGATTGCTTGCCGTTTGACAGCACCATCTCCACTCTTGGGATCGATCCCAGACCCGAATCCATGGCAGCCAAAACATTTTTGGCCGGAGATCTCGGAGGCACCAAGACCCTGCTGGCCCTCTACAGCGAAACCGATCAGGGGCTGAACAAAGAGTTTTCTCACCGCTATGCGTCGGCTGAGTGGAGCGACCTCGAATCGATGCTGGGCGATTTTCTCAAGACCCTGCCTCCAGGTCTCTCCAAACCTGAAACCAGCTGCATCGCCGTGGCAGGACCAGTTCAGAACGGCACAGCGAAGCTCACGAATCTGCCCTGGAGCATGAGTGAAGCCTCTCTCAGCAAAGCCACAGGACTGCAGCGCCTTGAGCTGGTCAACGACTTTGCTGTGCTCATCCATGGCCTGCCCCACTTCAATGCGTCACAACAGGTGGTGCTGCAGACCGGAAGCGGCCGAGACACTCCGGCACCTGCCGGACAAGACGGCGGAGCCGTGGCCATTCTTGGCGCAGGCACGGGCCTGGGAATGGCCCGCGGCCTTCCAGCGGCCAAGGGTTGGTTGGCCTTGCCCAGTGAGGGAGGTCACCGGGAATTCGCCCCGCGCACGGAGGATGAATGGCACCTGGCCCAGTGGATGCGCAGCGCTCTTGATCTCGATCGACTGTCGATCGAACGCGTTGTCAGCGGCACGGGGCTTGGGCATGTGATGTGCTGGCTGCTCTCCGCACAGGATCAAACCGATCACCCCTTGCAAGGCAAGGCGAAAGCCTGGAAAACACTGCCGGCAGAGCACCCTGAGCATGAAGACTTGCCGGCCCACACCAGTCGGGAAGCGGCGTCAGGTGATCCCTTGGCGCAGGCCGCGATGACGCTTTGGCTCGGAGCCTATGGGTCCGCCGCGGGAGATCTGGCTCTTCAGGAGCTCTGCGTCGGTGGACTCTGGATCGGCGGTGGTACTGCGGAAAAGGTCATCGACGGCCTGCGCTCCTCGCAGTTTCTGGAGCCTCTTCGCAGCAAAGGACGCTTCAGGCCCTTGATCGAGAGCCTCACCATCCGGGCCGTCACCGATCCGGAGGCCGGATTATTCAGTGCGGCCTGCAGGGCTCGCGATCTGGCTGAGCCGGGTGGGACACTGGCCTGAGCAGAGCATCAGCGATGGCGCAGCCGCGCATAGGCCAGACCGTTGTGGTGGATGTTCCAGCCACCACAGCCAACATCGGACCAGGCTTCGACTGTCTCGGTGCAGCCCTGGATCTGAACAACCGCTTCACCATGCGGCGCATCGAGGGAGATGGCGAACGCTTCGAATTGATCATCGAAGGGCAAGAGGGTTCCCATCTCCGCGGCGGAGCTGAAAACCTGGTGTATCGCGCCGCCCAGCGCGTCTGGAAAGCAGCTGGAGAGGAGCCTGTGGCTCTTGAAGCCAGGGTGCGTCTAGCGGTTCCACCGGCCCGTGGCCTCGGGAGTAGTGCCACAGCCATCGTTGCCGGTCTGGTGGGCGCCAATGCCTTAGTCGGGGAACCCCTCAGCAAAGAAAAACTGCTGGAACTGGCCATCGACATCGAGGGGCATCCCGACAATGTGGTGCCATCCCTGCTCGGGGGCTTGTGCATGACAGCCAAGGCGGCATCACAGCGATGGCGTGTGGTGCGTTGCGAATGGATGCACAGCGTGAAAGCCGTCGTGGCGATTCCTGCCATCCGCTTGAGCACCAGTGAAGCCCGGCGAGCCATGCCGAAAACTGTTCCCGTGGGCGATGCGGTGGTCAATCTTGGTGCGCTCACCCTGCTCCTGCAGGGCCTGCGCACGGGCAACGGCGATCTGATTGCCGATGGCATGCATGATCGGCTGCATGAGCCTTACCGGTGGCGCTTGATCAAGGGCGGACAGGAGGTTCGCCAGGCCGCTCTCGAGGCGGGAGCCTGGGGCTGCGCCATCAGTGGGGCAGGGCCCAGCATCCTGGCGCTGTGCACGGAAGACAAAGGCCCCGGCATCAGCCAGGCCATGGTGAGGGCCTGGGAGTCGGTGGGTGTTGCCAGTCGAGCACCCCTACTGAGCTTGCAGACAACCGGAAGCCACTGGCAGCCTCGCGATGCTGGGTAGTTGTACTCAACACCACCCCTGGAACTGATAAGTTCAATCTCAATGTTGTGGACGCCATGGACGCCAATCTGCCTTTGACGGCTGCGTCCCAAGCGGGCTTCCCCTGGCTTTCCTTGATCGTGTTGCTGCCTGCGGCGGCGGCATTGGTCATGCCCCTTTTGCCGGGCGATGACCAGTCCCCTTCTCCGGTGCCACGCAATGTGGCCATCGGCGTACTACTGGTTGATCTCGTGCTCATGCTGGCTGTGTTCAGCCGGCACTTTGATCCGCTCAGCAGCGAGCTCCAACTTGTGGAAAGGGTCAGCTGGCTTCCAGCCATCGGCCTGGAATGGTCCCTCGGCGCCGATGGTCTCTCAGCACCCGTCGTTGTTCTCAGTGGTCTGGTCACCCTGCTTTCGGTTGCAGCGAGCTGGAATGTCACCCATAAATCAAGGCTTTATTTCGGCCTGCTTTTGGTCCAGGCCTCGGCCCAGGGCCTCGTGTTCCTGTCCCAGGATTTCCTGCTGTTCTTCCTTGCCTGGGAGCTTGAACTGGTTCCCGTTTATCTCTTGATTGCCATCTGGGGTGGTCAGAACCGTCAATACGCCGCGACCAAATTCATCCTTTACACCGCGCTTGCGTCGCTGCTGATCCTGATCAGCGGGCTCGCACTGGCCCTCTCAGGCGACAGCTTCACCCTCAATCTCAATGAGCTCGCCCAACGCTCACCGGGAGGAAGCTTCGGCCTGCTTTGTTACCTCGGCTTCCTTGTGGGCTTTGGCGTGAAACTGCCGATGTTCCCTCTTCATACCTGGCTTCCAGATGCCCACGGGGAAGCGAATGCGCCAGTCTCCATGTTGTTGGCAGGCGTGCTTCTCAAAATGGGCGGCTACGCCCTGCTCAGGTTCAACGTTCAGATGCTTCCGGATGCCCACCTTGTCATGGCACCGGCCCTGATCATTCTGGGCATCGTCAACATCGTGTATGGCGCACTCAATGCCTTCGCGCAAGACAACGTGAAGCGCAGAATCGCCTGCAGCTCGGTCAGTCACATGGGATTTGTGCTGCTGGGCATCGGTGCCGTCGATGCCCTCAGCATCAGTGGAGCCATGCTGCAGATGATCAGTCATGGCCTGATTGCCGCGGCCATGTTCTTCGTGACCGGGTGCTTTTACGAGCGCACCAAAACCCTGTCCATCCCGAACATGGGCGGACTTGCCAAGGTGCTGCCGATTACGTTCGCCTTCTTCCTGGCCAGCTCCCTGGCATCGCTCGCATTGCCCGGCATGAGTGGATTCATCAGTGAAATCACCGTGTTCCTCGGCATCACCAGCCAGGAGAGTTTCACCACGCTGTTCAGGGTCACCACCATCGTGCTCGCAGCCATCGGCCTGGTTCTCACTCCGATCTACCTCCTGTCGATGTGCCGTCGGGTGTTCTTCGGTCCGCGGATTCCCGCCCTCGCTTTTGTCGAAGACATGCGTCCTCGCGAGCTGGTGATTGGTCTCACCCTGCTGGTCCCCACGCTTGTGATTGGTATCTGGCCCCGGATCGCCATGGATCTCTATGAAGCCTCCACCGATGCGCTGGCAGTGGATCTGGCCAAACACACCGTCGTGGCCATGCGCGCCCTCCTCCCCACCGGCTGATCATCCATGTCCCCATCGGAACTGCTGCGTTGCGAGGGACTCCCTCGATTTGACGCCATCGATGCCGAGCAGGTGGATCAACAGATCCCGGCCCTTCTGGCTGATCTCAGTGAAAGGTTCACCGCACTGGAGGACCAGCTTCGCGATCGCCTCTCCGCACCAGACAGCGCACCCCTGTCCTGGGACGAGCTCATGCCTCCATTCCATGCTCTGGGGGAACGATTGCGCTGGAGCTGGGGCGTGGTCACGCACCTCACAGCCGTTCGCAACACGCCGGAGTTGCGTGAAGCCCACGCTCGTCAACAACCTGAGGTGGTGCGTTTCAGCAACAGGGTCGGACAGAGCGGTGTCCTTCACCAGGCCCTTCGCTCCTTGCTGGAGCAAAAGAACAACACACTCGACCCCACCCAAGTCCGCATTCTCGAAACCGAACTGCTCTCAATGCAGCATCGCGGTGTTGGCCTGAAAGGAGACAAACAGCAGGCCTTTAATCGCACCAGCGAGCGTCTGGCAGCCCTATCCACCAGCTTCAGCAATCACGTTCTCGACGCCACCCAGCAATGGAGCCTCGTTGTGCACGACCGGGATCAACTGCGGGGAGTTCCCGAACGCGTCTTGGACAATCTGGCCGCTGCTGCTGCCACGGCGGGTGAGCGCGCCACCTCCGGCGGCGAGCCCACCGCAGCGGGAGGGCCTTGGCGCCTGGGACTGGACATGCCCAGCTACGTGCCGATCCTCACCCATGCCGAAAACCGCGATCTTCGCGAAACGGTGTACAAGGCCTACGTGAGCCGAGCGAGCCAGGGCGAGCTCGATAATGGCCCGCTCATCGAAGAAATCCTTGCGTTACGCCAGGAGCAGGCTCAGCGATTGGGCTACAGCAACTGGGCTGAGCTCAGCCTGGCCTCCAAGATGGCCGATGGGGTGGATGCAGTGGAAACCCTTCTTGAAGAACTCAGGGTTGCGGCCATACCTGTCGCTGAACAGGAGCTGAAGGAACTGAACCAACTCGCTGCGAGCCGCGGTGCCAAGGAAGCTCTCGCTGCATGGGATGTGAGCTATTGGGCGGAGCAACTGCGAAGGGATCGCTTCGATCTCGATCAGGAAGCCTTGAGGCCGTGGTTTCCCCTGCCCCAGGTTCTCGATGGCCTCTTCAACCTCTGTGAACGCCTGTTTGCGATCCGCATTGAAGCGGCCGATGGAGACGCGCCCATCTGGCATGAGGACGTGCGGTTCTTCCGCGTCCTGGACCGCAGTGGAGAGGCCCTGGCTCAGTTTTACCTGGATCCCTTCAGCCGGCCGGCGAGCAAGCGAGGCGGGGCCTGGATGGATGAGTGCCTCAACCGCAGACGGCACCCCAGCGGAGACTTAACCCTGCCGGTGGCCTACCTGATCTGCAATCAGACCCCTCCCTCTGGGGAGACCCCCAGCCTCATGAGCTTCGAGGAGGTGGAGACTCTCTTCCACGAATTCGGGCATGGCTTGCAGCACATGCTCACAACAGTCGAGCACCCCCAAGCCGCTGGCATCAACAATGTGGAGTGGGATGCCGTGGAACTTCCCAGTCAGTTCATGGAGAACTGGTGTTTCGACCGGAAGACTCTGATGGGCATGGCCAGGCACTGGACAACAGGTGAACCGTTGCCCGAAGCGGATTACATCAAGCTCTGTAGCAGCCGTACCTTTATGCAGGGCAGTGGCACGCTTCGCCAGATCCACTTCGCACTCACCGATCTACGGCTGCACAGCCAATGGTCCCCAGAGCTCGGACTGAGCCCGGATGCCTTCCGTCGCCGTATCGCCGAGACGACGACAGTGTTGCCGCCGATCGAAACAGACCGCTTCCTCTGCGCCTTCGGTCATATTTTTGCCGGGGGTTACGCAGCGGGCTATTACTCCTACAAGTGGGCAGAAGTTCTCAGTGCTGACGCCTTCTCTGCGTTTGAAGAGGTCGGTCTGGAGCAGGATGATGCTGTGGCAGCAACGGGCGAGCGCTTCCGAAACACGATTCTCAGCCTGGGAGGGAGTCTCCGTCCAGCAGAGATCTACCGGAAGTTCCGAGGTCGGGATGCCAGCAGTGCAGCGCTCATTCGCCATTCGGGTCTTGCAGCATCGACAGGCTGAGCCAATAGGGCCACTGAGTCATGGCCGATGACCTTCTGAATCTCAGTGACAGCTGGGGGCAAGCCAAGGGAGATGCCTGGGACATCGCTCCTTTGATCTCATTCGAGCAGGCACTGGAATCAAGCAGCCTGCGCCGAAATATCAGCCGGGACGAGTTTCTCAAGTCAACCCTGACCCAGCTGAATCACCAGCGGCTCATCCCCCTGCTCTTCATGCTGCCCAGACGCTGGCGACTTCAACCGGCGTCCCTGCCGCGATCCCTGCGCAACCTGGGGAGTTTGCTGGAGCATGGATTGGTGAGTCCACTGCTTCTAGCAGCACTCGCCGATGATCTCCAGCATCTGATCACCAGTGAGAGCGAGAAGGGCGCGACCTCGATCAATGCCATGGATCGCTGGTGCCAGCGATCCATCGATCTTGACGATGGGAGCACGCGGTTGTTGCCCACCGACCTGCTCGGCCTGCAAACCTTCTCCTCCCCGGACAGCCCATCCCCGTCTTCCGGAGCACTCGCCCGCGCGGTGAAGGGCTTCAGTGCAGAGCTGCAGTGGAGCAACCAAGGCCTGCCGTTTCAGCAATCGCAGAATGCCCGCTTGAGAAACCGTGTGCTGGCCCAGGTGCTCAATGTGCTGGGAAGTAACCGCTTGCCGCCATCGCCGTGCGCCTCGGAGCCATTCCGCTTTGAAAGCTTCGATCGCAGTGCCGCGTTGATCACCCACCTGATTGCGCGGGGGTGGCAGTGCAGAGCACACTTCCGAGCCAGTATTGCCAGCTTCGGCCTTGGAGCCTGCACCCGCGACGGTGATCGATGGGCACAGATTCCCCTGGCCGTGCCGTACCGCACAGGTCTTCGCGATTCTGGGGGAGAGGAACGCCGAGCACTCCTGCCCCACTGTTCCCTGGAGATGGAGCTGAAACCTGACCTTGGGGAACCATTCCTGCTGCAGTATTACCAGGGAACAGAAGGGTTGAACGGCTGGGCAGCTCTCAATGATCTGCATCGCCCATGGCAGAACGACCGCAGCAATGGCACCGTGGCCTATCTCGGGTCAGGCCTCACCGGCGAGACACTGACCACAGCCCTGGATCTCTGCGACCTGATGGGTGCTGTCCACAACAGTGCAGCCATGCGCAACCGCCTGACTCTCGGAGGCTACGGAGCGCTTGGCTTCTGCATCGATTCAACGGCCATGCTGGAAGTGGCCTTGCGCCAAACAACCCACTTATTCCCTCTGACCCTTGGTGGTCTATGGCGCCAACTCCTGGATGATCAGCTGAATCAGCTTCTGGACAGCGGACTAGAGGCCGATGCGGAAACGGTGGAGCGATACAGGCGGAGCCTGGAGACCACACCTCAGGATCTGTTCGTGAACCGCAGCGCCAACGACGAGGCGAACCGGCGCCTACGCGCCAGCCAGCCGCCCCATAGTCCTTTCACCCTGGTGAGATCCCTGAATGGGGAATGCACCGCTAAGCCTTGAGCGAGAAGCGTTCCAGTTCACGGCAAATCGCATTGACCACTGCGCCGCGGAAAGCCACCGAAAATGGCCCAGTGGAGCCGTTATGGCTCATCCCCTCAATCGGATAGCGATGAAGCGGATGAAGCCGCTGCCATCGATTCCAGTTGGACAGAAACAGAAACGGAAGGCGCCCCGGGTAGGCAATGCGTCCTAAAGCCGCAACTGGATCCCGGCTTCCCACCACCATCGCCACATCCTCAATGGCATCCAAAGATCCATTACCGCTGAACACCCCGCACACCGTGATCACCTGGACAGGAACGCGACACAGCTGCTGCAGGATCTCTGCTGTACCAATGGCCATCTCACCGCCACCGCTATAACCCACCAGCACAACCCGGGCCGCATGACTGGGATGGAATCCCATCAATCCGAGACGCCGGGCGATCTTGAGTGCCAGCTCATAATTCATCACCGGCCCATAGCGACGATCCGATGAAATTCCAACCTTGATCACGTTATTGGCCTGTACAGAGAACGCACAGATCAAGCGCACTAACCCATTGGGGTGATGCTCCTGAAGGGAAAAAAGGCGCTGCCAGAACCATCCTGCAAACGTGGTGGAGCGCAAGCCAACGTTGGTGATCGTGTAAGCCTCAATGCCCTTCACCAGCAGCGTGTCTTCAGCAATCGCTTCCTCGAGACACTCCAGAAACTCCGTCACCTTGGGCGGATGGCATTCCTCACTCTGATGAATGCCATCGAGATACACGAGGTAATGACGATGGATCGAGGCTTGGCTGATCTCTCTTGTAAAGAGGCAGGACGGATCTGGGAGGCCACGCATCCAACCCTCCCAGAACACGAAGTCCGCCATCACGGAATACACCCCCACGAGAGCGATCACGACCACCAGCACAAAGCCAGACCAGATCAGAAGCTCCAGCAGAGATTCAGGCTGCAGAAGATCCGCGGCATCGCGACGCACGGCCGTAAGCCCAAGCAGGCCGAGCAAGACCACACTCACCAGAACGGCGATGAAGCACCGGCGCGCGAAACGCAGCCGATTGCGTTGATGTTGGATCGGCGCGGACGACACTGCCATCAGCGCAACAGAGCCGCCACTTCACGAGCCAAGGTGTCGTAACTCCTGCGCCAGCGTTGCGCGAACAGCAGACCCACTAGCAGGAGAGCCACGACATAACCAGGCAATGCCACGAGCAGTCCTGCCTGAAAGGAAATGCCATACACAGCCTGAAGCAGCACCAGCACGTTGAGGTGAATCCAGGCCAGCAGAGCAATCGCGATCACGTCACTGACGTAAGGGGCTGCGACCAGCACGTACAGCAACCCGGGCCACAGTGCAGCGCCCATCCGATTGGCGAAGGTAATGGGTTGCAAGGGAATCCCTTCGAACACCATCAACATCACGCTGTGGCAAAGGATGCAGAGCAGAAACGCCAGACTGAGAACAAGCGCGTCGACAACCATGTGCAACAGAATCTGAGGAGGAGTGAGCCTGTTCGCCAGCAAGGCGAAGCCATGGGAAGCCGACATGGAGATTCCCACGCCGATGAGAAGGCCAACACCGGTATCCATGGCCAGCAACAACTGACCCATGGATTCCAGTGATGTGATCAATTGGTCAACCATGGGGCGCTCAAGCCCTACGCAACTGGGGGCGGTTGACGATCCAGATCACCATGATCGACAACACAGCGCAATAGAAGCACCAAACAGAATTGAACGTCGCGCTGTAAGTAAGCCAAGTGAGCACGATCGACACGAAGATCAACACACCAAACAGCTTGACTGCTTTATCACTCAGAGCAATCAATGGCAAAACAATGAATCCCCAATACATCAACTCACCCACCGGCTCGGTATTGATGAAGTTATGAAGAATGCTGTGCAGATTGGAGACGTCATAAAGGAGTCGTCCATTACTTTCAACAGCGGGCTGAAGAGCCGGGGGATTAAAGAGAACCGGCAGATAGAATGCGATACCAAGAATTGTGGACACGATCGCAACCCATTTCAACCGCCTTTGCAATCCGATGGAATCCGTTGAACGACTGATCGACCAGGCGCTCCATGGAATCCAGATCATCCAAAAGCAATAAGCAAAAAAGAGGAATCCCAGCCCAGCGAGTGTTCCCAGTGGTTCAAGATTCCCGCGGTCAATCGCTGTCCATTCCAAACCTTCCACCAGCTGTTGCACACCGAAAAAGAAAGGAACCAGCGCCAAAGGCTTGTAATCCGGCCGCTCATGACGAGAAGCCAGATGATTGGCATACAGCCCCAAGGGAATGAGCACAGCTGAGGCGGTAAAACTTGCCGATGCCGAAAAACACATGCGCAGCGAACAGTCGACGACACCCAAGTGTGACCTCGCTCGCAGAAAGTGTCATCAGTCCGCAGACTTTTAGTCACGCAGAAGAGTCTGCAAAAGAACATCCAACGAACGGGGATGGGCAATGAGCTGCTGATGGGTCAGCACTGGAATGCTCCGCACCGTTCCGAGGGGTAGATGGGCTTGCCATCCGGGCACCACCATCAGATCCCAGCGGCAGAAATAACTCACACAGTCGACGTCACGCAGTGGCGAGGGATCGGCATTCAGGGAACGCAACAGAGCACTGCCGCGTTTCATATCGGCCAGTCCAGCAAACAACCAGCGAGGAATCCACTGCGCCGTGAGTGTGCCTTGCTGTGGGCTGCCCACGCTGATGAAGCGATGGGTTCTCCGGGCTCCATCCAACTGCTGCAGCCAGACCCGACCGATGATGCCCCCCATGGAAAAACCCAGTAGATCCACGGCAGCGTGATCTCCCCAGCGTTGGCGGATGTGATCGTCCAGCTGTTCGGCAAGGGTTAAAAGTGGAACAGCACCCAATCGATGGGGAAGGTGAGGCACCAGCACAGGCCACTGGTAGCCATCCAGGCGGCGAACCAAACGATTAAAAAGACGGGGCGAATCCCAGAGCCCATGAACAAGAATGAGCGGACGCCGCGCAGATGACGGCGCGTTGACCGAAGAGGTCATGTCAGGACGGCCGGTTTCGCCAGCGTTCAATGCTCACCGTACCGGTGAATCCAGCGATGGGCGGAGAACATTTGCAGAGACGCAGATGCATCGGAAGGGTTCCATAAAGGCTCTCCAAAACCTCGAAGACCCGTTCGCTGAAGTGTTCGATCGTCTCGCAACGAATCTCAGCGGCAAGCTCCTGAAGTGCGGTCACAGCCAGGCTGTAGTCAGCTGTGGCCTCGAGCGCATCCGACGCCGCAGCACCGGAGAGATCCAAATACAAAGCAAGATCCAGACGGAACCATTGCCCATCCCTGCGCTCATGCTCCAGCACTCCCACATGGGCCCAGAGGCGCAGATCATCCACGCGAATCACGTCCAGTGAATGGAGAGGAATCGAAGCCGACATCACAACGGCAGATCCTTGTGCGTGAAGCTGCTGGTGCCTGAGGCGTAGTCCGCGGCGAGATGGCCATCACCACGCAATCGGTAGCGATACGTCACCAGACCCTCCAGGCCAACGGGGCCCCTGGGCGGGAGCGTCTGGGTGCTGATGCCAACCTCAGCGCCGAACCCGTAGCGGAAACCATCAGCAAAACGGGTGGAGCAATTGTGGTAAACCCCTGCGCTGTCGATGGAGCTCAGGAAGCGGTCAGCGGCAATGCCGTCCTCCGTGACGATGCATTCGGTGTGACGGGAACCAAAACGACGAATGTGCTCAACGGCTTCAGGCAGATCCTCCACCACCTTCACCGCCAGGATCAGATCGAGATATTCGGTTCGCCAGTCATCATCAGTCGCTGATTCAGACACCCCCAGCGCGACGCTGGCGGCGTCACCGCGCAGCTCCACCCCCGCCTCGCTGAAAACAGGAATGGCAGCGGCAAGAAACGCAGCGGCCACAGAGCGATGCACCAGCAGGGTCTCGATGGCATTGCATGCGGCCGGGTACTGGGTTTTGCTGTCCAGCGCCACCCGAACGGCTTTCTGCACATCCGCCGCCGCGTCCACATACAGATGACAGATTCCATCGGCGTGACCCAGCACGGGAATCCGGGTGTTGTCCTGAATGAAACGAACAAGTTCGTTGCTCCCACGGGGAATGATCAGATCAACCAGACCATCCAGCCTCAACAGGGCCAGGCTGTCCTGACGAGTGGTCAGCAGAGCGAGCGCATCGGGGGAGACAGCACTGGAAGCCAGCCCAGCCTTGAGGGCCTCCATCACCGCTTCATTCGTACATCGGGCTTCACTGCCCCCTTTGAGCAGGGCACCGTTCCCTGAGCGAATGGCCAAGGAGGCGATCTGAATCACGGCGTCAGGACGCGCCTCGAAGATCACACCAAGCACCCCAAGAGGTACTGAAACCCTCTCCAGCGCAAGGCCTTGATCCAGTTCACGGTGAAGGTCACGCCGGCCGAGGGGGTCCCTGAGGCTGGCCACCTTGCGGATGCCATCGATCGCCCCCTCAAGCTTGGCAGCGTCGAGCTTCAGCCTGGCCATCAAGGCGGACGCCAGCCCCTCGGCGGCAGAGCGCTCCAGATCTTCACGATTGGCTGCCACGATGGCATCAGAGCGATCAGCCAGGGCCTCAGCCATGGCCTTCAGAGCCTGAATTCGTTGACCATCGTCAGCCATCCCCAGGTCCACCGCAGCCCGACGCACGGCGCCAGCCCGTTGCAGCAGCTCAGGGGAGGGCACTGGGACTTCGTTCATGCCTGAGGGCGACTCTCACTCAGGCCATCATCAATGCCGAGGGTCTGGGGAAGTCAATCCGTCTCGACGTTCAGCTCAAGCGCTGCAAAGCGAGCCGGGCTGCGCCAAGACGACCGGCTCCATTTCCCAGGGCACAGGCTTCGATGCAAAGTCCTTCCCGTGAAACGGCCTGCACCCGCTGAGCGACCTCTTGGCGAACGGCTGGAAGGAAATGGGCACTGGCTCCGGCCAGCCCTCCACCCACCAAGACAAGTTGTGGTGTGAACACGTACACCAAGGAGGTGATCCCAATCCCTAGCAAGCGGCCGTATTCACGCCAGATCGCTAGAGCCTCGGCATCACCGCAAGAAGCAGCTTCAGCGAGAACGGCGGGATCCTCAGCGCTGAGACGCGCCAGGCCGCTGATGCTCGCAAATTGTTCGAGCGATCCCTGATTGCCGCTGTTGCAGTTAGGGCCTTCTGGGTCGAGGGTGATGAGACCTGGCTCTGCAGCGGCGCCGTTGTGGCCAGTGAACAGAGCACCTCCGAGCATCACCCCACCGCCCACGCCCGTGCCCAGGGTGAGGAGCACCACATCCTGGAACCCCCGAGCAGCCCCCTTCCAGGCTTCTCCCACGAGGGCGCAGTTGCCATCGTTGGCCAGGGTGACCTTGCGCTTGAGGCGTGGCTCCAGCCATCCGGCCAGGGGGACCTCCTCCCACCCGGGCAGATTGATGCACACCCGCGCCACCCGAGCCGCTGCATCCATCGGTCCAGGAAGCCCAATCCCCACCAGTTCAGCCTTCCTTTCGGGATCGAGAGTATCGATCGCCTCCACAAGCTCCATGCACACGGATCCCGGCGTTGCCGGTTGAGGCGTGGGTCGCTGGAGATCAGCCAACAAGGCGCCATCTGCGCTGAACAGGCCGAGCTTGAGGGCAGTTCCGCCGATATCAACCCCCAGAACACAGGGCTCAGCCATGAATCAGAAGCGCAAAAAGACCTGAAGTTGAGACTGCCATGTGCCCTGGGTGTCCACGGAGGCGGACACGCTCGTTCTGGAGTTGATCTGGTAAGTCAACGTGCCCTGGCTGGGAATGTCGTTTCGGTTAGGAGCCGCCAAAACAGAGAAATCGAAGCGATCAGTCAGCGCCACACCCACGTCAGTGACCAAAGCGAGCTGGGGAGGAACTTGTCCGGAGGTGCGTTCCTGATTGCTCTGCACAGTGGGTGTCACATACGTGGGATAGAGGGCGAACTGCAGCCTTTGATTGAAGGCATCCGTCAAGGTGCCGAGCACTGGGGAGAGCAGGGACTGGCCGAGAACTGCCGCCAGAGCCGCGCCGGCGCCGGCGCCGGAAAGGCCGGCCAGGGAGTTGCCGCCGATCAGACCAAGCAACTCCGCCTGGGGCAGCGGCGGAGAACTACGCAACTTGATGGCATCAGCCAAACGGTCAGCCGGCCCAGCGGCAGTGAGCATCACCTTGATCAGACGCAACTGGCCACCACCGCCGAGAGTCCCGAGGCCATTGGTGTCAAACACGGAGCTGGAGACTGCATTGCTCCCAGTCCCCAGGTTCACGCTGTCGGAAACCCTGCTGGTCATGGCCACATCCACGTAAGGAATCAGACCAAGGGAAGGGGTAAACACCGCCACATTGGGAGCGCGACGATCGAGGTTGAACGTCGTCGTGAACATCGACACGCGTCCGGTGAGCAGCTGCACCACGCCGCGAAGCTGCAGGCTTGGGTCCAGGGCACCATTCAGGGTCAGCAGCCCCGCCGTGGTGAAGTTCGCGAGCGGCTGCACCTCAACTTTGAGTTTGGGACCCAGCCTGAGTCGCAGGTCGTTGAAGCCGAGAAAGGGAAGGTTCGGCAGTGAGGCCTTCAGCGAACGGCTGCTGTTGGCCTCGATGTTTGGCCCCAGCAAGACCAGCGGTTCCTCGAAATTCCATTTCTGCTCGAGCAAGGCATCCGCAGACACAATCTGTGCATCTCCGACTTTGTCCGGCGTCTTGGGCAGCAAGCTGGAGTCCGCCCTGCTCTTGGGGCGCACCAACATCGAGCGCGTTGGCCGGATCGCGCCTTCGCTGACCTCCAGACTGCCGCCAACATCAGGCTTCACCAGGGCACCGGTGATCGTGAGATCGGCACCAACCTGCACGTCCGCAATCGGCAGTTTGATCCGGGCCTTCTCCAACTGCAGTCGCAGCGGCTTGGCCTCAGGGGCAGGGCGGAGCAGAGCCAGGGAGCCACTGCCTTTGAGCTGACCGCTTGATCCGACGCGTCCAGTCAGAGACTGAACCTCCAGCCGGTCAAAATCGAACACAACTGAGCCGTTGACCTGGGACAGCGCTTGGTCCTGAGCCTTGAATGAGGCATTTTTCAGCACCACATAGCCATTGGCTTCAGGGGCCGACAACGATCCGCTGAGCAGGAGCCGCAGATCGGCATCTCCCTTGGTCCAAGACACCAGTCCCCCGGTGAAACCGGTCAAAAAATGCAGTCCGTCACCCAGGCTGACCACCCTCACATCGAGAGGTTGATCAGGGCCCAGCGGAATGCGGCCCGTGACAGTGACAGGCTCGGCCGCCTGCTCCGCTTTGAGCGCCAGATCAAGCGAGACCCCACCGTTTTGCAGAAGCACCTGCCCGCGCTCCAGAGCGATTGGCTTGTCACCAACCCGCGCATCCTCCAGCGTGAGATCGGTGCTGAGCTCGGGCGATGCACCACCCAGCTTGTAGCGGCCCGTGAGCCCAACAGCGCCTTGAAGCGCTGGCGGGACGGGAGCCACGAGGGCGAGCAGGCTGAAAGGGAGATGTTCCAGGGAGAAACTCCCTTCCCCGCCCTGGATCGGGCCTTCGATTCGGGCGATGAAAGGTTTGACCTGAAGGGCGTAGTCCTGGTCCTGTCCTTCGATCCAGAGATGGCCCCTGGCCTTGAGATCAAGGTCGAGGCGACTCAGCCCGGGGCCTTTCACATCGATCACCGCATCCACCTGCCCTCTCAGATCCTTGAGATGAAGGGGATCGCGATCACGGCTTGTTTTGGTCGCGTTCAGAAGAGCCTCCCTTGCATCGCGAAGGGCCTGGAGCTGACCGTCAAGCGTTCCCCCAAAGGTGTTCACCAACAAAGTGCCCAGATCCGTGGCTGTCCCCATGGAGGCCGGCAGATCTTCGTTGAGCTGAGGCAGGCTGAGCGCACTGTTGGTCAACCAGCGGGCACTGAGTCCTCGTGCTTCCACATGGGCATCCAAGCCACCGGTCACTCGACCGGTGGCATCGAGCGTGATCTGTCCCGTATCCGGTGGAAGGAACTCACCGGTCAAGGAATAGCGACGGTCCTTGTAGCGACCGCTCAGCAGGATCTGACGCAGTTGGAGACCCATCAGCCCTGGCCGGCTGAGGCTCAGATCAGCCTCCATCGCCAATGGCTGCAGTCCCAGTGTCCCCTCTCCACTCAGCCGCCCGTAGAGGCCCTCCCAGCGCTGCTTCGGAGGCAAGGCCAGCTCCACTCCATCGATCGCGAGTCCCTGAGCCATCCAGCGGTAGGCCGCTGGTGTTCCGGTCATCTCCATGCGCCCGCCACGCCGGGTCAGGAGCACCCGACTCGGCAGCCAATTCGCACCAAGCCTGGCTTCAAGGTTCCCCTGCACCACCGCGCCAACGGACGCCATGGTCAGAACACCACCCCCTCCGGCCAGCCCCGCGAAGCGTCCATTCCAGTTTTCAACCAGGCGAATCGCTCCAGCACGGGGTTCGTTCACAGCGATGTTGAGATCGGGTCGAAGCGCCTGAAGCGGACCACGCACCCGACCGGATGCGCTAATCGATCCGTCCATTGGGGTGCCAAGCAGCGGACCGATGCGCTTCAGCGGGTAGCGATCCAACCTCAGATCAGCCTGCAGATCGCCGATCTTCAGGCCCTTCGCGCCAAGTGCGAGCGGAAGGCGGGCCTGCGCTTGAAGGTCAGGACTGCGGAAGTTCTCGAGCCGCAGAAGACCCGTTTCGCTGCTCCAGCCGGCCTTCAGCGACCAGGCTTCCAGGAGAGGGTTGCTGGCCTGAGCGAGGTCGAGACTGATGACGGGTTTTGCTGTCTCTCCTCGCAGCTTCAACAGCCCCTGGAGAGGCGCCTTCGCCCCCAGAAACTCTGGCACCAGTGGCAGTCTCTTCCAGGCCGGGCCCGCGAGACTGAGCTGTTGGCTGGTCACATCAAGCTGAGGGTGAAGCATCCCCCGCGCCTGCACCGCCACACCCGGCGCTTGCAGATCGAGACGATCGAGCTGGGCCGTCCAGGCCTTGCGGTTACGCCAATCAGCTCCTAGCTGAACAGCCAACTGCAGAGGCCCATCCAGAGCCACCGTTTCGGGCAGAGCCCAGCGCCCCTTGAGTTGAAATGTCGGCCGATACCAATCGCCGCGCAAACGGAAGGCAACGGCCCTGTCCTGCCCGAGCTCCCGAAGGCCACCGCGAAGATCGAAGGCGCGATTCAGTCGCACCTGACCGCCAAGATCGGCGCGATAGTTCCCATACGCCCATGCACTGGTGGGAATCGCCAGAACGTTGCCACGGCAGCTGATCTTCAGTTGCTTCGAACGCAGGGTTTGATCCAGAGGTTCACCAGTCACCTCAACGCCAACCAGGGAAACCCCCCCGCTGCAATTCGCCTGTCCCTGCCTCCAGCCGAGACGCAGATCTCCGCCCAGCTGTCCCCGCAATTGCACGGGGAGCTTGGCTGGCAAAAGCCCCTGATAGCGCTCCAGACGGATCCGCTCCAGACGAGTGCTCAGCTGCAGTTCCGGTCGAACCCAACGGCCCCGGCCCTGGAGGGTGATCCGGCCACGATCCGGCAGTGCCACCTGCAGGGATACGTCAGCTCGATTCTCATCGAGGCGAACCGATGTTCTGCCTGCTGCACGGAGCGCTAATCCAGCCGGTGCGATTCGCAGCCGCGCCGAATCCGTCAGCCGGACATCCAGATCCAGGCGAGGCGGCTTGCCTCCCTTGGGCTGGGGACCAAGGACCCAGTACGCCCCTTGAGGATTGCGGCGCAGGTCGAGCTGAGCGCCCTTGACGCCCACAGTCACCACCGGCCGAAGCCGCTGCAAGCTGGCCAGAGGGTTCAACCCGATCGTCAGCTTCTGCACTGATGCAGTGGACTGATCACGGCGACCACGCTGCACCTTGATGGGGCCGACTGTGATCCCTCGCAGGCTCAACCCCTGGTAATTGCCAAGACTCACAGGGTGTCCCAGGGGCTTGCCCACCTGCTCTTCGAGGCCAGGGCGCAGTCGATCGAACACAGCCGAGACGATGCGATCCGCAGCAATCCAAACAACGACACCGCCGATCAGAGCCACGCCGAGCCCCTTGACGATCACCTTGTTAGTTCGTCCCCGGGGACCGCTTCCGAGCATCAATCTCCGTCAATGGCTGGAAGCCGACGCAATATAAGGAGCACATCGTTGAGACACCAGCCCATGTCCTTACCGGAGTTGCTTGAAAACTCGAGCGGCTGGCTGGCCTGGGGCGGAGCAGCGCTGTCGGCACTCACGATCGTGGCCTTTATCGCCGGCTGGGGGGTGCGGTTCCGTCTGGTAGGGGTCAGTAGTTTCACCCTGCTGCTATCGGCGAGCTGCTGGGCCTTTTCTTTGAGCTACACCCCCACGGTGAAGGTGGATGGCGCCCTTCGCGTCCCGGTTGTTTTCGACAACGGGGACGATCTCGTGGTGGCACAGGCAAGCGTTGATTTCCCCCCTGAGGCGGTGGCACCCACGCTCGAACAACTCGCCATCAATGTGCGGCCGGGAGGGCGCAGCAGCGCAGTGGTGTCGGTACGGCTGCGTCAGTTGCAACCGGCTGGCGATGGAGCCTCAAGGCCCATCATTCTCGGGGAACTCGAGCGGAGCTTCGAGCCCGGATGAACGCCACCGATCCACTCAGGGAGCTCCCTCAGGGACTCCGTGATGAACAAGCTCAGCTCTTGGCGTCAGGACTGAACACCTGGGGGGACGTGCAAAACCTCACCGACCACCAGATCAGTCGCCTGGCAGCCTCGGGCAGGGCCTCGGCCCGAAACCTCCGCCGCCTCAAAGGCATGGCCGATCTGGGGTGCTGCCTCGACCTAGCCCCAGCCGATGCGGCCCTTCTGATGCATGCGGGCCTTGCCACAGTTGCAGCCGTAGCGGGTTCATCCCCCCCTGAGCTGGTGACCCGTACTGGGCGTTTGGAGCGGCAACTGCGCAGCGGACGCCCACCGGTGGTTGACCTGGCTCTGGCGAGAACCTGGATCCTGAGAGCCCAGGAGAGGCAAAACACGAACTGACCGCTCCGGCGAGCAACAGGTGGTCTCACCCGTTTCAAATGAGGGTCGAACAAGGACGGAGGTCCTGTGCACTCCCTCCAAACACTGACTCGACTGAGCGCTGCCTCCATGGCTGCTGCTCTCTTTGTGGCCTCGCCAAGCTCGGCGCAATCCACCCTGCTGGACAGCGTCAAACGCAATCCGGATGAAGCCAAGGCCCTGTGCCGGCAATTCAAAGCTCTGAACGCCAAGGGTGAGTCGGCTCTGTCTGGGCAAGCCATCGGTCAGCTGGCCAGACAGCGCAACCTCAGCACCACCGATGCTGAGATCCTGGCGACGTATGTGATTGGCCTCCACTGCCCGGATGTTCGCTGATCACACCCTGATCGCCGAGGACGGCGTTGGGCTTGCATCCAGGGTCTGGTGCCCCGATGGCACCGGCCCATGGCCATGCCTGTTGATGCGTCAACCCTATGGACGGGCCATCGCCTCAACCGTCACCCTGCCTCACCCTCAGTGGTGGTGCCGCCATGGCTTCATGGTGCTGGTGCAAGACGTGCGCGGGCAGGGAGACTCCGGTGGGGTGTTTGAAGGATTCAGCCAGGAAGCGCGCGATACGGCCACAACCCTGGAATGGATTCGGAACCACCCCGACTGCAATGGTCGGATCGGTCTCTACGGCTTTTCGTATCAGGGCCTAACCCAACTTCTGGCCCCTGAGGACTGCCCGCCTCCCGATTGCATGGCACCGGCGATGTGCGGGCTCGATGAGCGGACCCATTGGAGCTGCGAGGGAGGCGCTCACTGGTGGCATCTCGGCCTGGGCTGGGGCCTGCAGTTGGCGGCACTACAGGCCAGGAGACGGGGAGACCAGAGCGCCTGGGTGGAGATCCGTGAAAGCCTCGAGAACGGTCGTTATCTGCGCGATGGCCTTGATCTGCTCGAACGCCATGATCCCGATGGCATGGCTCTGCGCTGGTTGACGCTGCCTGCAGACCAAACCGATGGCTGGACACAACACCACAGCCCACGATCCTGGTTGCGCCGTCCGCTCCTGCTGCTGGGAGGCTGGTGGGATCCCCACCTCCGCGGCGTCCTTGATCTGGCCGAGAGGTCCCGGGCCGCCGGCGGAAGTCCCGAACTGCACATCGGTCCCGCCACCCACCTGCAATGGTGGCCTCAAAGCAGTGCGCTGCTGCTCAACTTCTTTCGGCGCCATCTGCAGGAGAGCGCTGCGGCAGAGGGTCCTGAGGTCCTGAAGCTCTGGGACCAGGGAAGTGATCGCTGGGTTGACCTGCCCTGGACGCTGGCGACTCCCCCCACAGCAGACACTGTTGGCTGGCACCTCGCCAGTGATGGCCTGGCCTGCCTGGACCCCAACGACGGCCGTCTTCTCAAGTCACCGGAAGGCGCCGGTGGAACGGTCACGGTTGTGCATGACCCTTGGCGTCCAGTCCCAGCCGTTGGAGGTCACCTGAGTCCTTCAGCCGGGCCTTGCGATCGCAGCTCCATCGATCAGCGCAGTGATGTTGCCCTCTTCACCAGTGCTCCATTACAGAACTCACTGGTGCTCAACGGCCGACCGGTTCTGCAGTGTCAGGCCTCGGCGGACCAACCCGGATTCGACCTCAGCGTGACCCTCTCCAGACTCCCCGCGGGGTCGACAACCACCCAGCAACTTTCGACGGGTCTTCTGAGAGTTCTTGGAGACCGTACACGCCAGAGCGAGGAACGCTGCGTTGAACTGCAACCGATGCTCGCCAGCTTTCAAGCAGGCGACCGACTGCGGCTGTCCATTGCAGGTGCAGCGTGGCCAGCGGTTGGCGTTAATCCTGGCTCGCCGGATTATCCCTGCGCAGCGCCTCACCCTGGGTGCCGGGTGATCAGCATCGCGTTGCATTTGGAGACAGCTCGGTTGCAGATGGAGTCTTTTCTGATGCTCCACAACGGTGGAACTCCGGCAGACTGACCGCGATTGTTCGGACGATTGTCGTGAAGCTCACCTCCTGTCTTCTGGCTGCAGCCCTGGCCACCAGCATGGTTGAGCTGATCCCTGCATCCTCCGTTCGCGCTGAGACGCTCCTCAGCCAGGCCACCGAGGCCCCCCGCACAGGACTCAGCCCCCGCAAAGCCACCGAAGCCACCACGGCCCTTCTTCAGGCCATCAAAACCAAGAACGCCGCCGGGATTTATTCCCTGCTGTCCTCTCCGCTTCAAGCCGCAACGACTGTTGAGGCTGTGGCCAAGCGTCTGGAATCTGCCCCTGGGATCGAAACATTTCGCGTGGTGGCCGTCAATCCCGGCATGGACGACACCACGGTGGATACGGTTGCGATCACCAACGGTGGAACACGGGAGGTTCCCTTGATGCTGGTGCTCGACGACGACGGCAAGCTGCTTGCCTGGAAATGGGTCGGCACGATGCGTCCGATCGAGCAGACGGCACTCAATTTTGTGAAAGATCTGGATGCAGGTCGTTGGGTGGCTGCCCGCTACTACCTCGATCTCAATTTTCAGAAGGAGATTTCGCCGGCCGATCTGCAACGCAAATGGACCAAACTTGAAGGAATTCTTGGCGGTGTGAAGCGCATCAAGAGCGCACTGGTGGCCAGCCAGGGTGGTGAGCAGCAGCTCGTTCTGGTCACCATCGAATTCGGCAAGGTCACCGACAACCTGTTCGTGATTTTCAACCGGCAGGGGCGGATCATCAACGTGGATTTCTCTGCGGATCTGGTCTGATCAGCAGCTCCGTCAGCTCGGTGCGCCGCATGTTGGAAATTTCGGCTTAAGCTCCCGGCCAACGCGGCGTCCGAAGGCATGACCAACACTGTTCTTGAGTGGATGGTTGAAGACGCTCAGCGGCTGGCGGAGTGCCGTCACGACCATCCCTTTGCAGTCCTTGGACCTCAGCCTCAAGACGATGGGACCTGGGTTCTCCGTGTCTGGATGCCTGAGGCAGAAAGTGTCACCTTGCTCCTGGGGGACCAGGAGATGGGGATGTCGACCCCTCACCATCCCTGGATCTTCGAAGCCTCCGTCGCCCATGACCCAGGTTGCTCATATCGATTACGCGTGCACCGCGGAGGGATCACCCACGAGCAGCACGACCCCTGGGCGTTCCGACAGGAATGGATGGGGGAGATGGATCGCCATCTCTTCGCCGAAGGCAACCATCACCACATCTGGCGTCGCATGGGCGCCCATCACTGTGAGCGGGAAGGGATCCAGGGCGTGATGTTCTGCCTGTGGGCACCGCATGCACGCAGTGTGAGTGTGATCGGCGACCTGAACTCCTGGGATGGCCGCCATCACCCCATGCAGCAGCGTCTGGGGGGAATTTGGGAACTGTTCATCCCCGAACTCAGTGAAGGCAACTTATACAAATACGAAATCCGCACCCAGGACGGCCACTGTTATCAGAAGGCCGATCCCTATGGATTCCAGCATGAGGTGCGTCCGGACACCAGCTCTGTGGTGAACCACCTGGATGGCTTCCACTGGACCGACAGTGCATGGATCCAGAAGCGCGACAGCAGCAACCCCCTCGACCAACCGATCGCGGTGTATGAGATGCACCTTGGCAGTTGGATCCACGCTGCCGCCGATGAGCCATTTATCGAAGCTGACGGCACGCCCCGTGCTCCGGTTCCAGCGGCTGACCTCAAGCCTGGAGCCAGGCTGCTCACCTATCCAGAGCTGGCCGACCGCTTGATCCCCTACGTGAAGGAGCGGGGCTTCACCCACATCGAACTGATGCCGATCACCGAGCATCCCTTCGATGGCTCATGGGGATACCAGGTCACCGGCTGGTATGCGCCCACGAGCCGCTACGGCACTCCCGATGAATTCCGTGCATTCGTGGATCGCTGCCACGCCGAAGGCATTGGCGTGATCATCGATTGGGTCCCTGGACACTTCCCGCGTGACAGCCACGGCCTCGCCTTCTTCGATGGATGCCATCTCTATGAGCACGCCGACCCAAGAATTGGCGAACACAAGGAATGGGGAACGCTGATCTTCAACTACAGCCGCAATGAGGTTCGCAATTTCCTCGTTGCCAACCTGGTGTTCTGGTTTGACCAGTTCCACATCGATGGAATCCGGGTAGACGCTGTTGCATCGATGCTCTACCGCGACTATTTGCGCCCTGATGGCGAATGGCTTCCCAACGAACACGGCGGCAGGGAAAACACGGAGGCTGTGCAATTCCTCCAACAGGCCAATCACGTGCTCTTCCAGCACTTCCCGGGTGCCCTCTCAATCGCGGAAGAATCCACCACATGGCCAATGGTGACCCAGCCCACGGACATTGGCGGCCTTGGCTTCAACCTGAAGTGGAACATGGGCTGGATGCACGACATGCTCGACTATTTCGAGCTTGATCCCTGGTTCCGTCAGTTCCACCAGAACAACATCACATTTTCCATTTGGTACACCTACACGGAAAATTTCATGCTTGCTCTCAGCCACGACGAAGTGGTGCACGGCAAGAGCAATCTGTTGCACAAAATGCCAGGGGATGACTGGCAGAAATACGCCAACACCAGAGCATTACTGGCCTACATGTGGACGCACCCAGGCAAAAAAACCATCTTCATGGGGATGGAGTTCGGCCAAAGGGCTGAATGGAACGTCTGGGGAGATCTGCAATGGGATCTCCTCAATTACGAGCCGCATCTCGGTGTTCAGCGCATGGTCGATGACCTCAATACGCTCTACAAAGCCGAACCTGCCCTCTGGCGTGATGACTTTGATCAGTTTGGGTTCCAGTGGATTGACTGCAACGACAACCGCCACTCAGTGATCAGCTTCATGCGCCGGGAAAGCACAAGCGGCACCTGGCTCGTCGTTGTGGCCAACTTCACGCCACAAAGTCATTCTCATTACCGAGTCGGTGTTCCCCTGGCTGGGTTCTACGAAGAGATCTTCAACACCGATGCCAGCAAATACGGTGGCAGCAACCTGGGCAACATGGGCGGAAAGCCCACTGAAGAGTGGGGGATCCACGGCTACGAGAACTCTCTCGACCTTTGCCTGCCTCCCTTGAGCCTGATGGTGTTCAAACACGATCCCAAAAGGAGCTTGAATCCGGTTCAAGATTGACCGAGCCTCTCGGCTGACGAATGTTCTCTGCATATGACGAAGGCCCCGGGATGGAAGCATCCCGGGGCTTTTTGCACGCATCACTCAGGTAAGTTTCCGGCTACGTCGAAAGAGTTTGATGAGCGACTCCCTGCCCTTGTTACTGCGCGCAGCCCGCGGTGAGGCGGTGGAGCGTCCTCCGGTGTGGATGATGCGTCAGGCCGGCCGCTACATGAAGATCTACCGAGATCTTCGCGACAAGTACCCGAGCTTCCGAGAACGGTCGGAGAACCCTGATCTCTCCTACGAGATCTCCATGCAGCCTTTCAACGCCTTCAAGCCCGACGGCGTGATCCTGTTCTCCGACATCCTCACGCCCCTGCCGGGCATGGGGATTGACTTCGACATCATCGAAAGCAAAGGGCCTCAGATCGGTGACCCGATCCGCACCCTGCAGCAGGTGGAAGCTCTCCGCCCCCTCAATCCCAGCGAATCGATGCCCTTTGTGGGTGAGGTTCTCAAACGCTTGCGGGAAAGCGTGGGCAACCAGGCGGCTGTGCTGGGCTTCGTCGGCGCTCCCTGGACCCTGGCCGCCTACGTGGTGGAGGGCAAGAGCAGTAAGAACTACGCCGTGATTAAGGCCATGGCCTTTCAGGAGCCAGCCCTCCTGCACAGGCTGCTCGATCACTTCGCCGAATCGATTGCCCAATACCTGCGCTATCAAATCGACTCCGGCGCCCAGGTGGTGCAGATGTTCGATTCCTGGGCCGGCCAGCTCAGCCCCGCGGATTACGACACCTTCGCAGCTCCTTATCAGAAGAAGGTGGTGGATCTGGTCAAGCAGACCCATCCCGACACACCCTTCATCCTCTACATCTCTGGCAGTGCAGGGGTGCTCGAGCGCATGGCCACCACCGGGGTAGACATCATCTCCTTGGATTGGACCGTGGATATGGCTGAAGCCTTGGCTCGGCTTCCCGAGCACATCGGTGTGCAAGGCAATGTGGATCCCGGCCTGCTTTTTGGGACGCCTGAAGCGATCGAAGCCAGGATCGACGACTGCGTGCGCAAAGCGAGAGGCCGCAAACATATTCTCAATCTCGGGCACGGAATCCTTCCCGGAACCCCTGAGGAAAATGGCGCATCCTTCTTTCGCTCCGGCAAGAGCGTGATGGACCGCATCGGCGCCCTCGCCTGAGCACAATCGAATGCCTGCTCGCATCCTGATCACCGGCGCCAGCGGCTGCGTCGGTCAGTACACCGCCGCCTGGCTGCTGCAGAACAGCGATGCGGATCTTCTCCTTTGGTTGCGTGACCCTTCCAAACTCACCGCGATCCAAGCCAACAACCCAAGGGTGAGGCTGCTGGTTGGAGATCTGCGTGAAACCGACCGCTTCGCCAGCGATCTGGCCACAGTCACCCGGGTGATTCATACCGCAACGGCCTGGGGAGACCCCGAGAGAGCGCAGCAAGTGAACGTGGTGGCTGTGAAACGGTTACTGGCGCTGCTCAACCCAAATCTGGTCGAGCAGATCACCTATTTCTCCACGGCGAGCATTCTTGATCGCCACTTGCAGCCGCTCCCCGAAGCCCTGGCTTACGGCACGGAATACATCCAAACCAAAGCCCAGTGCTTGAGAGAGCTGGAGCAACATCCACTCGCCGAGAAGATCGTGGCGGTGTTTCCGACCCTGGTGTTCGGCGGACGCGTCGACGGCACCAGCCCCTTTCCCACCAGCTATCTCACGGAAGGCTTGGCGGAAGCCAGCAAGTGGCTCTGGCTCGCGCGTTTTCTACGGGCCGACGCCAGTTTCCATTTCATCCATGCAGCGGACATTGCCGCCATCTGCGGCCACTTGGCAACGACTCCTCATGCGCGCAATTCGGAACCGGGGCAGGGAGCCGTTCGCCGGATCGTGATGGGACAGCCGGTGATCAGCGTGAATGAAGCTGTCGCCACCCTTTGCCGTTGGCGTGGAGTGGCCCGTACACCTGGGGTGCCGCTTTGGCCCTGGTTGATTGAAACCCTGATCAAAATCCTCCCCATCGAGGTGAACGCCTGGGACCGGTTCTCGATCAAACAGCGCCACTTCATCCACAACCCGGTGACCCAACCCGAGCGTTTCGGCGGTACCAGCCATGCTTCAGATCTTGAAGCTGTGCTTCAAGACTCCGGCCTTCCCCATCGAGGTGGAGTCTAAAAACGCCTAAGATCCTCAAAGTGTTTTTGACATCATGCTTAAGAGCCTGAAGTCCATCGTTTCAGCAGCCATCGCATTTCTCGTGGTCTGCTCCATCGGCGTCGCATCCGCCAATGCTGCCACTGTTGAAGTGAAGCTCGGCACTGATGCCGGAATGCTTGCTTTCGAGCCCAGCACCGTCACCATCAAAGCTGGCGACACCGTCAAGTTCGTGAACAACAAGCTGGCTCCTCACAACGCTGTGTTCGACGGTCATGACGAACTCAGCCACAGTGACCTCGCCTTCGCCCCTGGTGAATCCTGGGAGGAAACCTTCTCCGAGGCCGGCACCTACGACTATTACTGCGAGCCCCATCGTGGTGCTGGCATGGTCGGCAAAGTGATCGTTGAGTGATCCAAGTCCCCTGGATCGGTTGACGATCTTTTGAAAGCAACACAACAAGCCCCCGGAGAATGACACCTTTCTTTCGGGGGCTTTTTTTATTTCGAGGTCTGGATAGGGTTTGAGCAGAGATCCTCAGCGCTTGATGCTGAACCCCAAGTCCTTGCTGGCCTTGCTTCTCAGCATTGGCTTGAGCCTGATGGGCGCATTCCCTGCCAGTGCACTGAGCAATCCAGATCCCGAGCATGGCGCCCAGCTCTTTTCCGCCAACTGCGCGGCATGCCATATGGGTGGTGGCAATGTGATCAGCGCAAGCCGCACCCTGAGCCAGACTGACCTCCAAGCCCATCTGGAGTCCTACGGCATGGACCCGCTGGAGGCGATCGAACATCAGATCGAGAACGGCAAGAACGCCATGCCTGCCTACGAAGGCAAGCTCAGTGACCAAGACATCGCAGATGTCGCGGCTTACGTGGAGAGCCAGGCGGAACAGGGCTGGTCCCGATGAGCCGGGAAGGATTCAGTGATTTCGTCAGAGCGCTTGAGCGCAGCCCTGGGTTGAGACGAGAGCTTCAAAACCTTGGCACGCTTGATGCGGTCATCGAACTAGCAAGACAAACGGGCTTTCCCGTTTCGGCCGACGATTTCAAGGCCGATGCGCATTGCTCCAGGATCGCAAGCTGGTTTAAAGACAGCAGGATCTGAGCGTTCAGGCCCCCTGGCGACAAGCCTCAAGAACCGCCAGATACAAGTCTTCGTCGACCTCCCGGATGTCGTACTCCGTTGGCATCGCCTCGTGATGATGTTCATGAACAACGGTCCAGCACATCCGCTCAGGATCCGTGAGGGTTGGACCGTAAACCTCCTGCACCCTCGCCACAAGGCGCATCACAAGCGTTGGGTCGACAGCCTTGGGCTGCTGCATCGTGAGTGAAACAGTTCGGTGGACCCTACCGATTCCCATCGGTTAACCGCTCTCTGTCGTGGAGACCGAACGACAGAGAACGGTTCTCCAGGACTCTGATCCGAAGATCACCCATACGTTTGGTGGAGAACGACAAGAACCATGCAACCCACGGCCGAACAATTCACTGAGAAAGCCTGGGCCGCCATCCTTTCGGCTCAGCAGCTGGCCCAGAAACGCCGGCATCAGCAGCTGGAGACGGAACACCTGCTCCAAGCCCTCCTGGAACAGGATGGCCTGGCCAGCCGCATTCTCGAAAAAGCTGGAGTCACGCCTGCCGCCCTGCAGAGCAGCGTGGAGAGTCACCTCGGTCAGCAGCCTGCTCTGCAGTCCCCGCCTGAATCTGTGTATCTGGGCAAGGGCCTGAGCGACCTGCTCGATCGTGCCGACAGTCTCAAACAAAACTATGGCGACAGCTATATCTCCGTTGAGCACCTCCTGCTGGCCCTTGCCGATGACAGTCGCTGTGGACGCCGTCTGCTCACGCAGGCCGGCGCCGATCCCGACTCACTCAAAAATGCCATCAATGCCGTGCGGGGCAGTCAGACCGTGACCGATCAGAACCCGGAGGGCTCCTACGAGTCCCTGGAAAAATACGGACGGGATCTCACAGCCGCAGCCAGGGACGGCAAGCTCGACCCGGTGATCGGTCGTGATGAAGAAATCCGCCGCACGATTCAGATCCTGAGCCGCCGCACGAAGAACAACCCGGTGCTGATCGGTGAGCCGGGGGTCGGCAAAACGGCGATCGTGGAAGGCTTGGCACAACGCATCGTCAACGGTGACGTTCCCCAGGCCCTTCAGAACCGACAGCTCATCGCCCTCGACATGGGCGCCCTGATCGCAGGCGCCAAATACAGAGGAGAGTTCGAGGAACGGCTCAAGGCCGTGCTCAAGGAGGTGACCGCCTCCGACGGCGGGATCGTGCTGTTCATCGACGAGATCCACACCGTGGTTGGTGCCGGCGCCACCGGTGGGGCCATGGATGCCAGCAATCTTCTGAAACCAATGCTCGCCCGGGGCGAACTGCGTTGCATCGGTGCCACCACCCTGGATGAACACCGGCAGCACATCGAAAAGGATCCGGCCCTCGAGCGTCGCTTCCAGCAAGTGCTGGTGGATCAGCCCACCGTCGAAGACACGGTCTCGATCCTGCGTGGCCTGAAGGAGCGATACGAAGTGCACCATGGCGTGCGCATCGCCGACAGCGCCCTGGTGGCCGCGGCCGTTCTGAGCAGCCGCTACATCGCCGATCGCTTCCTTCCGGACAAGGCGATCGATCTGGTGGATGAGTCCGCTGCACGCCTGAAGATGGAGATCACCTCCAAACCAGAGGAGATCGACGAGATCGATCGCAAGATTCTGCAGCTGGAGATGGAGAAGCTGTCTCTCGGCCGCGAGTCTGACGCCGCCAGCCAGGAACGGTTGGAACGTCTTGAGCGGGAGCTAGCGGAACTCTCCGAACAGCAGAGCACCCTCAATGCCCAGTGGCAGCAGGAAAAAGGCGCAATCGACGACCTCTCAAATCTGAAAGAAGAGATCGAGCGCGTGCAGCTGCAGGTGGAGCAAGCCAAGCGCAGCTACGACCTGAACAAAGCGGCCGAACTCGAATACGGCACTTTGGCCACCCTGCAAAAACAGCTGGCAGACAAGGAGGCAGCCCTCGCGGCAGCAGACGACGGAGGACAGGACAAGTCCTTGCTTCGCGAAGAGGTCACCGAAGACGACATCGCTGAGGTGATCGCGAAGTGGACAGGCATTCCCGTGGCGAAGCTGGTCCAGTCGGAGATGGCCAAGCTTCTGAACCTGGAAACTGAGCTACACGAACGGGTCGTGGGCCAGCAGCAGGCGGTCACCGCAGTTGCCGATGCGATCCAGCGCTCCCGTGCTGGACTCAGCGACCCCAACCGACCGATCGCCAGTTTCCTGTTCCTGGGTCCGACCGGGGTGGGCAAGACCGAGCTGTCCAAGGCCCTGGCCGCTCAGCTCTTCGACAGCGAAGACGCCATGGTGCGCATCGACATGTCGGAGTACATGGAGAAGCACACGGTGAGCCGGCTGATCGGGGCACCTCCTGGGTATGTGGGGTACGAGGCCGGGGGGCAGCTCACGGAGGCTGTGCGACGCCGGCCCTACGCCGTGATCCTGTTCGACGAGGTGGAGAAGGCCCACCCCGATGTGTTCAACGTGATGCTGCAGATCCTGGATGACGGCCGCGTCACCGATGGTCAGGGGCGAACGGTGGATTTCACCAACTCTGTTCTGATCCTTACCAGCAACATCGGCAGCCAGTCGATCCTCGACCTCGGCGGCGATGACGGTCAGCATGGCGAAATGGAGCGGCGGGTGAACGAGGCGCTGCGCGCTCACTTCAGGCCCGAATTTCTCAACAGGCTCGACGATCAGATCATCTTCCACAGCCTCAGGCGGGATGAGTTGCGCCAGATCGTGACCCTGCAGGTGGAGCGCCTGCGCGCCCGCTTGGATGAGCGCAAACTGGGCCTCAATCTCAGCGAAGCAGCCACGGACTGGCTGGCCAATGCCGGCTACGACCCTGTCTATGGCGCCCGTCCACTCAAGCGCGCCGTTCAGAGGGAACTAGAAACGCCGATTGCCAAAGCCATCCTCTCCGGCAGGTATGGCGACGGTGACACCGTCCATGTGGATGTCGAACCCGTCACAGGCCACGAGAACCAGCAACAGCTGGCTCTGCGTTGAACCACTCCGGCAGGGCCTCGTAGCAGGCTCCATTGGCCCGGTTTTCCCGGGCCTCCACACGCCAGCAGCAGCTGCGGCCTTGATCACGCTCCTTCAGGAGTGCGTTAGCCCAGGTCCACACCAACCTTGCTGAGGCTTCCATTCCCACGTTCTCCATCACGCGCAGATCAAGGGCCCCCTGCGCATGCAGATCTCGCCATTGCGCCAGCAGGGGATCATCGTCATTCACCAGAAAGGTGTGATCAAACTGCTCACGCAGCTGGGCCTCCAGGGGTCTGAGGCTTGAGAAATCCACCACAAAGCCACAGGCGTCCAAAGCCGTCGCAGCAAACCAAACCGTAAAACTGCGGCTGTAGCCATGCACGAACCGGCAATGTCCCGGATGACGCCATTGGCGATGACAGCAGGGGTAACCGTCGAACTGCTTGCTGCAGGTGTAACCAGCGGGGGGCAGGGGCATCGGGCAGACGAACGGAACGGCGCTGCGGGAGGATTCCTCCTGTCTACATCTGGACCCCACTCCCACCGATGCAGCCCCTCACCCCTGCGTTCCTCGATCAGCTCCGCTTCAACGAAGCGGGACTGATCCCCGCGATTGCGCAGGACTGGCTGGATGGTGCCGTGCTGATGGTGGCCTGGATGAATCGCAGCTCGCTGGAGCTCACCCTCAGCAGCGGCGAAGCCCACTACTGGAGCCGCTCCCGCCAGGAGCTCTGGCACAAGGGAGCCACCAGTGGACACACCCAGACAGTGCGCAACATCCGCTACGACTGCGATGCCGACGTAATCCTGCTCAGCATCGAGCAGCGCGGCGACGTGGCCTGCCACACCGGTGCACGCAGTTGTTTCTTTGAAGACGGGGATCAGCGCAGTGAAGGGGGAGCTCAGGCCCCGCCACCACCGGCGGATGCCTGCACGGAACTGATGCGCGTGATCGAAGACCGCCGCGAACACCCGGAGGAAGGCAGCTACACCAACAAACTGCTCAGCGGCGGTGACAATCGCATCCTCAAGAAGATCGGCGAGGAAAGCGCCGAATTCGTGATGGCCTGCAAAGACGGCAACCCCGAGGAGATTGCCGGTGAAGCGGCAGACATCCTCTTCCATCTCCAAGTGGCGCTGGCCCATCACGGTGTCAGCTGGCGCCAAGTGCAAGAAGTTCTTGCGGCCCGACGAGGCGCACCAAGGCGGCACCAGGAATCGGCTTAAGACACGCAGGGGCTCTCGGAGGTGATCACGACCTCATCACCGAGCTGAACGGTCTTGAGCAGATCGGCCATCGCCTCTTGTCCAACATTGATGCACCCTCCAGTCACCGACTGACCGACCCGACTGGGGTCATTGGTGCCGTGAATGGCAAAGCTGTACCAGCGGAATTGACCGTCGTAGGTGTTGAAGCGGAACGGTTGGGGCGTCGGGGGAACCGGCGTCAGGCTGATGTACCCGATGCCGTACTCCGCAGTTTCACCATCCCCTTTGAAGTCAATCGCGCTCATGTTGCGGAAAAGGTTGTCGCGCAGATAGGCCTCACTTTTTCCGGAGGCCTCCACCAGGGAGGAATCCATCGCAAAGCGATCTGCGCTGAGCACAGCATTCACACGGAAGGTGCCTAGGGGAGTCCAGCCCTCCTCGAAACGTGTTCCTTGGCAGGCAATGCCGTTGCGGCCATAGCCAACCTTGAACTGCAGGGGCGTTCTGCCGCGCCGTAGCTCCCCCCGACTGGCCGATGGATCGTCGCCATCCAGCTGAATGAGGATGGTTTCTGACGCGCCAGCGGATTGATCAACAGCCTGATCCGAGGGACTGCACCCCACCGCAGCGACCGCCAGAGCAGCAAGGGCGGGCAATCCCATCAACTGTCCGGTGTGCCATCTCCGCGTCATAGCCAAAGAGGAAGGAGTCTCGTTCAGCAGCTTGCCGGGTTTAGAGCCTGATGACATCCCAGCAATGCAGCCGCCACTCCCCGCCCAGGCGACACGATTCCGTTTCAGATGTGTTACGAAACAGCAACTTCTACGCGTCATCAGCCTGAGGCCGGGGCGGCAACGGCCGCCCAAAACCTGTCGGCTGGCGACGGATCCACTCCAACGTGAGGCGATCATCCGCAGATGGCTCAAGCACCGGGGATGCCCCCTGCACAGGTGCCATGGCATCCGCGGGATTATCGCTATGGCCCCAGAGCCCGAACGCATGCCCAAGCTCATGCAACGCCGTCGCCCTCAGAGACGATGCACGCAGCTCCGGCGACACCAGCACGGTGACCCGGGGCTCGAGCAGCGCGCGATCTGCACGTTTCACCTCCAGCACCTGCAACAAACTGCGTCCATTGCTGGCGCGCCATCCCCCAGCCAGCTGACGCAGCGGGGGACGCCGCCGCTCAACGCGCACATGGGCGCGTCGCGGATCCTCAACGCGAACAACAGGAAGGAACTTGGCCCAGCTGTCCAGCGCTGCATTCACGCCTTGAAGCCAACGTCGCTCCCAGCGATCCGCCTCCATTCCATCAGCGGGTTGAACCCAAACACACCATTGCGGCAAGGAGGGGGCGCCGTAGTCAGATCGGGCCAACTTGTTGCCGTATCCCGGGGCTGCAACAGCAGCGCCTGCCCGAAGCGACTCCCCTTCCAGAACACGCTCCGCCTGAGCCGGAGGGCACGGGTCAAGGTTCATGAATCGCGTGGGTCACACACTGGGCAGCCCGACGCCTCGGGCCATCAGCGTGGCGAGCAGAGGAACGAGCGAAAAGCCCACCAACTCCACGTTGATGATCCATCCCAGGCGGGTGGCAAGTGCCTCACTCACCTTGGGGAGCTCACCCTTGCGCAAGGGGATCGCCCAGAGGATGTAAGTGATCGTTGGATAAAGGGAGAGACCCCCCACACTCAAGTAGAGACCGACCTTCCACCAGAAGAGTGGGTTCTGGGTGTAGAACTCGCTTCCCTGGCCGTAATACAGAACTCGGAAGATGCCGCTCACCAAGAGCGCCAGAGCCGCAATGCCATAAATGATGTCGGTGATCACCATCGCCGTTGCTGCACGCCGATCAGGATCTGGACGCAGCAGCCTGCGCTCCACAACCAGCGCCGCAAAGCAGAACATGAAGCTCACGTAGTGGATGTAGGCCACTCCCGCACTCTTGGCGATCTCGGGGGTGAGCACGGTGGCCAAAGGCATGGATTCGACATAGGTCGGCGCAAGCGAGGGTAGCGGCAGAACTCCACAAGCTGCTGTTACGCAGAAAGCTTGTCTTACGTAGAAATACTCAGGCAGACGAAAAGCGAAGAAAAACGATTAAAAAAACGAATAAAAAAGGGAATCAGAACAAATTCAAAATTGTGTCCAAATAATGAATTCCGCACTCTTTATTACACGGGCCAGAGAAAAAGACATTCGCCCTAGGTTCAAAGAAACAGAGCCAACAAAATGGTGAGCTCCCTGAGTGCTTTTCTGGGCGAAATCGGCAGACACCAATTACTGACGCCTGAACAGGAATTAACCATGGGCCGAAAGGTGCAGGCCATGGTGACCCTGACCGAGCGTTGTCAGCTCGCCGGGGGCAGTGGCCCAGCCTGCGAGTTCAGCGATGACGAGAAGCGCACGATCAAACGCGGTGAAAAGGCCAAGAATCAGATGATCACAGCCAACCTGAGGCTGGTTGTGAATCTCGCCAAGCGCTACCAGGGCAAAGGCCTTGACCTACTTGACCTGATCCAGGAGGGGACCCTCGGACTGACCCGAGCCGTTGAAAAGTACGATCCAACCCGAGGTCATCGTTTTTCCACCTATGCGTATTGGTGGATTCGGCAGGGACTCAATCGTGCTCTTTCAACCCAGAGCCGAACTATTCGCATCCCCGTCAATGTGAATGAAAAACTTACAAAACTTCGTGCTTCCAAAGCCCGTTTAATGCAACGCAATGGCTTGTCACCGAGCACAGAACAGCTGGCTGACGACATGAAGCTTCCAATCAGCGAAGTCGAAGATCTTCTTGGTTGCGAATTGCGTAGCGTCACCGTGAGCCTTCAGGGCGTGGTGAAGTCAAAATCCGATCCATCGGAGCTAGTGGACGTGCTTCCCAGCGAGGAAGTTCCGCCCATGGAAAGAGCTGAGATTGCCGAGCGCACGGCATCAGCCTGGAAACTGCTCGATAAATCCAACCTCACGCCCAAGGAACGCACCGTTGTGATGCTGCGCTTCGGCCTTGACGGAAGCAATGAATGGCGAACATTGGCCGAGGTGGCGCGTCAGATGAACTGCAGCCGCGAATACTGCCGTCAGGTGGTGCAGCGCGCACTGCGCAAGCTCCGCAAGACTGGAATTCAGCACGGACTAGTCGAAATGAGCGTTTGAGCGGAAACCCGACCATCAACCCGCCGGATCCCTCTCCTGCTCGCGCACGCCGAGATCACTGAAACTAAGGGTCATTCTCAGGAGAATGACCCCGTTGGCATCCGCTTCCTCACGCGCCGATTCAAAGACTGATGACGTCACGGTGGACGCAGGATTGCTGCACAACCTGCTCAAGCGGAGCGGCCGACTTCTCGCCCGCCCAGCACTGGAAGCAATGGAGATGGTGCTCGAGCCGAGCACTCCCCATCAGGCCAGAGTCACCGTTCTTGCGGCGCTCACCTATTTGCTCGTTCCGATTGATCTGATCCCTGATCTTCTGCCGGTGGCTGGTTTCAGCGACGATCTGGTGGCACTCACCGCCTTGCTTGGACTGTGCAGGAATCACATCACTCCCGAAATCAGACAGAGGGCTCAGCGCAGACTGGAGCGGTGGTTTCCATGATCAAATCCATGACCCCCTGGTCTCAAGAGCTGGAGGACGACCTCGGAGCACTGCTCAAGGACTGGCTCAAGAACCAAGGGCGAACGCAAGCCGACCTGCGGCGCAGCCTCCGGGCCTCATCCACACGCATGCCCGCCCTTCTTGAGATTCTTCAACGGGATTACAGCCTTGGTGGCATGCCCAGACTTGCGGCCCGCCTTTGCGCCATTGAAGCCGAGTGGGCGGATGGAGAGTCTTCGGGCCCCTTCGGCGAGGCTGCGAACACAACCAGTGACTCTGCCGATCCATTCGGGCAACTCGACCTACTCCTGCAGGAAATCCGTGATGACCGCGCCAGCTAATGGAAATCCCGGGCAAAGTGGAGTGACATGCGCTGAGGACGATGCCCTCCCTGCCCCAACAGCTTGCCGGCATCAGTTTGATGACGGCCCTTGCCGCCACCCTTCCCCAGGCCGTCCTGGCCCAATCAGAGGTTTGGCTTCTCGGCCCAAACAGCCGCACAGGTCCACAGAGCACAGTTGTACCGACCGACTGCCTTGAAAACGCAGACGGCTCGATTACTTGCAACACCAAGATCGACAACCCGCCCGGAGACACCCCCGCGAAGCCCTACTACAACCCTTTCAGCAGCAACTGAAGCGCATGCCCGAGTTCCGTCGCCAACGTCGAAGCTTCCTTCAGTGGGTTGATCAAGGCGAGAAACAAGTCGCCATTCTTCTCACCGTGATCACCGCGGTGGTCATCGTTGCAGCGCTCGTTCAACTCACGGTCAAAGTCACGCTGGCCCTGATCACCACCGACCAGGATGCGTACTGGATCGGGGACGGACTGATCCGAGTACTTGGAGATCTCCTGACTGTTCTGATCGCCTTGGAAGTGCTTCAGAACATCACCAGTTATTTGAGGCGCCACGTTGTTCAAATCGAACTGGTTCTCGTCACAGCCTTAACCGCCGTGGCCCGCAAAGTGATCGTTCTGCCTGCCGGATCTGAGAACAAACCTCAGCTTCTGATCGGCCTTGGGATCTCATCCATCGCCTTGGCCGGCGCTTATTGGCTGGTTAAACGGTCGATGCAGCCGTGGGGATCAGCCCGGGGCCATCAGCCCAATACAGAGCCAACCAGGTCGTACCTGGATGGGGATCAGTCCTTTCCACCCGATGACGACGACCGGCCGGAAGCAAGAGCTGATCTCCCACACTGAGATCGATGAGCTGATCAGGATCCGCCAGTCTGAGAAGGGCGCTCCCCTTCAGCAAGGTCAACCATTCATGCTCTTTCTGCTCGTACCAGGAGCCTGAGGGAGTGCTTGCGGCATTGGACTGGATTCTTACCAGCCTCCAATCCGGTCCAGAGCAAAGAACAGTCTCCTGTTCCTTGCCCGGAAGACAACCCGCATCCGCCAAAAGGTTGGTCGTCTCCATCGACGGAGCTTGAGGAGCCAAGGAGGCCTCTCCCCAACGGCGTCCAATCTCGAATCCCCAGGCTGAAGCCAAAGCCACAACTGCGTTGTGATCCGAGCAGGCAGCGAACTGTCTCCGAGAAGCAGGATCGTTCTCGAGGAGCTCAACGAGGGCATTCAGCGCCTCGACCTTCTGCAGAAAACGCTGCAGATCCTCTTCTGCCATGACATCCGAAGCAATCTCGTGATCCTGGCAACAGACGAAAAGAGGGGGACACCACGAAAGTCAGGGGAACCTGACAGATCCGGTCATGACCGCCTCAAGTCGCACGCTCACGATCGGTGATCTGGAAGCAGGATTTTCAAGCTATTGCCAAGCCTTGCGTCGGCTTGTCTCTGAAGGGCGATCCATGACGGCCATTCAGCGCACCATCTGCTGGGACTATCTCCAACGCCTGCATCGGTCACTGCCTCAGAGCTATCGCTCCCCTGAGGATCTTGTGCTCCGCTATCAGCGCTCCCATCAGATGAATGACACGGCCTCAAAGGCAGACTGAGAACCCTCAAGGGATTTTCGGCGATGCGAGCACTGTTGATTGTCGCTGGGTTATTGATTGCTCTTGCTTTGCCAGCACAGAGGGGCAGCGCCCTATCCACAGATGGCGCCCAGCTGTTTGACCTCCACTGCGCCGGATGTCACCCCAACGGCGGGAACATCATTCGCCGCGGTCGTTCATTGAAATTGAAGGATCTATCAAAACGAGGCCTGGACAATCCAGAAGCGATTGCAGCGATCGCCAGAGAGGGAATCGGCCAAATGAGTGGTTATGGCGACGCCCTCGGCGAGGGAAACGAACACGTTGTTGGCGAATGGGTCTGGCTTCAAGCTCAGAACGCTTGGACCCAGGGATAAACATCCAGACGCGTCCAGATACCCTCGCGCCAATAGACATCTGCTTCTAGCAGCGCGCGAACCGCGGATTCACTCTCCATTTCGAACACTCCAAACACATGAGTGCTGCCCTCAGTAGGGCCCAGAGTGATCAAGGTGCCGTCGTCCTTGAGACTTTGCAGTCGAGCAAGATGCTCATCCCGAAAAGGCACTCTTTTCTGAAGAGCATCTTCGCAGTACAGACCCCAGAGAACGAATCGAGCCATAGGTTGCTTGTCCAGTTGGTACAAAACCGAGGCAAAGGATGGCACATGCTGCACATCAAGCGCTATGTTCAGTGAGTAGATGTTTTTAACGACCATGCTTACAGGTGCTGACCTGCTGAACAAAGTGAAGGAGCTGGGTGATGTCAGCAAGTCTGATCTCGTCCGTGCCTGCGGTTATGTGTCCAACAAGAAGGATGGTGGGGAGCGCCTCAACTTCACCGCCTTCTACGAAGCACTACTCGAAGCCAAGGGAGTGAATCTCGGTGCTACTGGCGTTGCCGGAATCGGCAAAGGCGGTCGCAAGCTTTCCTACGTCGCCACCGTTCAAGGCAACGGCAATCTGTTGATCGGTAAGGCCTACACAGCCATGCTCGATCTCAAGCCTGGTGATGAGTTCGAAATCAAGCTTGGCCGCAAGCAGATTCGTCTCGTCCCCGTCGGCGGCACAGACGAAGACGAAGAGTGATCATCAGCCGGCAGCCTCTCGAAGTTCCCGGCAAAATTCACCTGCTTCCGCCGCTGCGCAACCCGGTTGTGCAGCGGCGATTCTTTTGACTAAGGCACTGCCAATAATGGCGCCATCAGCCCCCCACTCACGGACCTGACGGACCTGATCAGCCCCTGAGATTCCAAACCCAACCGCAACAGGTCCAGCCTCCAATCCCTTTAACGAAAGCACCAGCTCTGCCACACGATCTTGAAGAGATGCACGTTCACCCGTCACTCCTGTAACGCTGACGAGATACGTGAATCCGCGGCTGGATGTCGCGATCCTGCGCCGACGCTCTTCTGGAGTGGTGGGCGCCACAAGCAGAACCAGATCAAGGCCTTGCTGAGCAGCCAGCGGAGACAAACGTTCAGCTTCTTCCAAGGGAAGATCGGGCACGACCAGTCCTGCGACTCCAGCAGCTGCCGCTTCAGCGAAGAATTGTTCCGCACCACGGTTCAGCAGTGGATTGCTGTAGGTGAACAGCACGACTGGCATCGTCAAACGATCGCGCAAACCATGCAGCATGGTCAGAACGTTGGATGGCGTGGTGTTCTGAGCCAGCGCCCGATAAGCGGCAGATTGAATCACCGGACCATCCGCCAGTGGATCGCTGTAAGGAATGCCCAGTTCCACCACATCAGCACCATTGGATTGAAGGCTGAGAAGAATTTCGGCCGTACTTTCGAGATTCGGATCTCCAGCCACGATGAAAGGCATCAGTGCGAGACGCTGCTCACGAGCGGTCTGGGCGAAGACCTCAGCGATTCTTGACGAGGGCTGCATCGCAGAGTCAGACAATGTGATGGCAGCGAGCCTACGAGTCGGAAGAAACCTTGTCCTGGGATTCCTCAGGCTTCTCACCAGAGACTGAGGCCAATAATGCCGCTTGCTCTTCAGGAGTCATGGCATCGAAACGCGCCTGCAACTGCTGATCCGTAAGAGCGTCGTACTCAGCTCTGTAATTGCGCCTTTGTTGCATGTAGGTCATTCGACCGGTGATGACCCGAAAGAGATAACTGCTTGTCCACACAACCACCACAAGCACCAACAGAGCTTCTGCAGCGATACCAGCTGAAAATCCCTCCAGACCCAGTGCTTGAAAAGCCGCATATCCCAGGGCCCCGGCCACTAGCAGGGCGGCTCCTAGCGACAAAACTCCTGCTCGCGTCAAATCAAACGTCTCCTTGGCCGCTGAGTCGCAGATTGAGGAAGGGTGCAAAGAGGATCAACCCTGGGAAGAAAAGAAAGACCAGTCCATAGATTCCCAGTCGCTCCAGCTTCCCCATCACCGTCCAGCGACGGTTCATCCAGAAATAAAGAAAGAGCGGGATGACCACGAGATAAGCCGCTCCGAGGGCGCCGTAGGCACCGATCACCAGGAGAGTCTCCTGGGGAAAAGCATTCAGAAGCGTCTCAATCGTCACTGATGATTCCCGTCCACAGGAGAATCTAGGATGCCGCATCGGAACCAGTGGGTTTCCGGGGGCGTGGCGGAATCGGTAGACGCACGCGACTTAAAATCGTTTGAGCTGAAAAGCTTGTGGGGGTTCAAGTCCCCCCGCCCCCATCCGACCTTCCTGTTGAGCGGACCCTTCTATGGGCAGTCTGTGAATCCCTCTCTACGTTCTGGGGCAAGGAATCAGATCGGCGCATGACTACGTCCCCAATCTCTACCGCTCAATTGGGCGAAGAGCCGATGGAGTTGGTTCGATCCCGGGAAAGGGATGCGGGACTGAAGCCATGGGACCTCTGGGGGACCTATCTCAGCGACCGCCAGTGGGGAACGGTCCGTGAGGATTATTCGGACGATGGCAATGCCTGGAACTCTTTTCCCTTCGATCACAGCCACTTACGAACTTATCGCTGGGGTGAAGATGGACTTCTCGGACTGAGCGATGAAAACGGTCTGCTTTGCTTCGCTCCCGTGCTTTGGAACGGGAAAGATCCTGTGCTCAAGGAACGCTTGTTCGGTCTGGGCAACCCTGAAGGCAATCACGGGGAAGACCTCAAAGACACGATGTACCACCAGGCGGGCACACCGACCTGCAGCTACGCCAAGGCCCTGTACCGCTATCCGCAGGAACGCTTTCCCTACGAACGGCTGCGGGATGAGAACCGACGCCGCAGCCGGGATGAGCCTGAATTCGAGTTGGTCGACACCGGAATTTTCTCTGAAAACCGCTTCTTCGATCTGGAAGTCGAATACGCGAAGGTCTCTCCGGAGGATCTGCTGATCCGCCTCACGGTGACCAACCAGGGATCAGAAGCCGCGGATCTTCATCTGCTTCCCAGTCTCTGGTTCCGCAACACCTGGGACTGGGGTGATGAAGACAGTGCGCGGCCACGACTTCGTGTTGCAGGCGATGCCGTAGTGAGTGATGCATTGAAAGGGTTGGCGTCTTACAACCTCAGCTGCAGCGAGCAGGGCAACTGGCTGTTCACGGAGAATGAAACCAACACCGAGCGCCTCTACAACCAACCGCTTCACCAGCCTTATGTGAAGGATGCTTTTCACCGATATCTGATCGAAGCACAAACAGACGCAGTGAACCCAAGCGGCGAGGGAAGCAAAGCGGCGCTTCATCTCCAACGCCGTCTCGAACCAGGCGAGGTCTGGCAGGTGAATCTGCGCCTCTGCCGGCATGACCATCACGGAGCGAAGGCTCCAGACCCGATGGAGTCCAGTCAAGTGGACGCCGTCATTCGCCAGCGCCGACAGGACTGGGAGGATCACTTGCAGTGGGTGGCACCCGGCCTTGGTACGGAAGATCGGGCGATCCACGCCGCGGCCGCAGCCGGACTGTTCTGGTGTCGCAAGTTTTACAACTGGTATGTCGCCCGATGGTTGCGCGGCGACAGCAATGCTCCGCGTCCTCCTGAGCAGCGTTGGCACACAGAGAACGCCTACTGGAAGACCCTGCGTGCACGCAACATCATTTCGATGCCCGACTGCTGGGAATATCCCTATTTCTGCCAGTGGGATCTGATGGTTCACGCCGTAGCTTTTGCAGAACTCGACCCCGGTGAAGCGAAACGTCAGGCCCGCATGCTGCGACAGGCGAGCCTGACAGCCAACAACGGGCAATCACCCGCCTATGAATGGGCCTTGTCCGATGCCAATCCACCGATCGGAGCCTGGGCCAGCCTGCGCATTTTCCAGATCTCCCAGCGCAGCCATGGGCAAAAGGACTATCCCTTCCTTCGCGCCAGCCTGCGGGAACTTCTGCTCGAATACGGCTGGTGGGCCAACCGCACGGATCGCAACGGCGACAGCCTGTTCGAAGGCGGCTTCCTCGGACTCGACAACATCGCCATCTTCGATCGCCGCTACCCCCTGAGAGACGGCAGTCGGATCGAGCAATCCGATGGCACAGCCTGGATGGGAATGCTCAGTCTCAACATGCTGGAGGCCTGCGTTCTGCTTGCGAGTGATCGCGAGGAATACAAAGGCTTATGCGAGCGCTTTGTCAGCGACTTCAGTCGGCTGACCTATGCCCTGAACAGTCCCTCAGGGCGTGGATTCGTGAATTGGGATGAAGCGGATGGTTTTTATTACGACGTGCTGAAACGGCCGGACGGGAGCTCCGATTACCTGCGCACCCGCTCTCTGAGCGGGCTGATTCCACTGCTAGCCATCGCCACCTTTGATGCCCAGACAGTGGATTCAATTCCAGCCCTGGATGTTCGCAGCTACCTCAATGAACTGGGGAAAGAGCGCGGGGTCCCCTTTGATGCGATCACGCACCTCGGCACATGGCACCGGGACCGGGTTTTGTTTTCGATCGTGCCTCCCGATCGCTTGCGTCGGATTCTCACCAGAGTGTTCGATGAGCAGGAGTTCCTGTCTCCTTACGGCATTCGCAGCCTCTCGAAGATCTACGACAAAAATCCTTACTCCTACCAGCAGGGAGACGACTACGCCACGATCAGCTACAGCCCAGCAGACAGCCCTGTCGCCATGTTCGGAGGCAACTCCAACTGGCGTGGCCCCATCTGGATGCCGATCAACTACCTTCTGATCGAAGCGCTCCAGAAATTCGGTCATTTCTTTGGCGACGATTTCAAAATGGAATTCCCGACAGGGTCCGGCCGGGAATTAAATCTCTGGCAGATTTCTCTGGAGTTAGAACAACGACTGATCGGCATCTTCCGCCGCGACGCCGACGGACGACGGGCCTTCAATGGTCCCGTTGAACAGTTTCAGCAGGACCCTCTGTGGCGTGATCTCTTCCTATTCAATGAATATTTTCATGGCTGCAGCGGCGCGGGCGTCGGAGCCAGTCATCAGACAGGGTGGAGCGCCATTGTTGCCAAAATGATCACGCAGTTGAATCGTTGGCAGCCTTAACCCCCTCCAGTCGGTTCGGCTCAACACGCATCTCCTGACGTCACCGAAAGCCTTACCTACCGTTTAGGTAGTGCTTTAAGTGCCACTGATGGACTTTGCTACCTGCTCCGCGCAGCGTCAGACGCCGATGGAGCCCAAAGGCGATCACTTCAATGTGGTGATCATCGGCAGCGGTGCAGGCGGCGGTTCTCTGGCACGGGCCCTGGCCGATTCAGGGCATTCGATTCTGATCCTGGAGCGAGGTGGCTGGCTGCCGCGAGAACCTCAGAACTGGGACCCAGTGGAAGTCTTTCAGAAGGATCGCTACGTCTCAACCGATCCCTGGCTCGACAAGAACGGAAAGGAATTTCAACCCGGAAGTCATTACTTCGTCGGTGGTGCTTCAAAGATGTATGGAGCAGCCCACTTCCGCCTTCGGGAAAGGGATTTTGAATCGGTGATTCACGTCGACGGCGAGTCACCGGAGTGGCCCCTCAAATACGACGTCTTCGAGCCTTACTACCGCAAAGCCGAAGAGTGGTATCACGTGCATGGCGAACGAGGAGAGGACCCCACCGAGCCACCGGCGTCATCGCCTTACCCCTACGCACCGATCAGCCACGAACCTCGGATGCAGAAACTGGTGACTGATCTGCGCTCCGCCGGTCTTCATCCGTTCCATGCACCAACCGGCGTGGCCATGAATGAGCTGGATCCAGCCTTCAGCGCCTGTGTGCGCTGCAATCGCTGCGACGGTTTCCCCTGTCTCGTGCACGCCAAAGGCGATGCCGAGGTGATGGGTGTACGTCCAGCCCTGGATCACGACAACGTTTTTATGCTGACCGAAGCGGAAGTCTGCAAGCTCAAGACTGACGCCAGCGGTCGTGAGATCACCGAAGTCGTTGTGAATCACCGTGGTGAAGAGCGCCGCTTCCGGGGAGACATTGTGGTGATTTCAGCTGGGGCAGCGAACTCTGCCCGACTGTTGCTGATGTCGGCCAATGATGCCCATCCCAAGGGACTGGCGAACAGCTCCGATCAGGTGGGAAGGAATTACATGTTCCACAACTGCAAGGCCGTGGTGGCCCTTGCCCATGAGCCAAACACAACAATCTTCCAGAAGACCGTCGCAGTGAACGACTGGTATTTCGGCGACAACGCCTTCGATTACCCGATGGGCAATGTGCAGATGACCGGCAAGACGAACGGAGCCATGATCAAGGGCTACAAGCCTCGTTTAACGGCTCTCGCTCCCACCTGGAGCATGGATCGCATCGCTGAGCATTCGCTTGATTTCTGGTTGCAAACCGAAGACCTGCCACGCCCCGACAACCGGGTCACCGTGAATGCCAACGGCCAGATCAAGCTGAGCTACACCATGACCAACGACCGGGCATCCCAGGAGCTGATAAACAGACTGGAAGGCCTTCTCGACAAGCTTTATCTGCAAAATCACCTGGCTGAGCGTCAGGTGTACTTCGCCTCCTCCATGGATATTGCAGCTGTCGGTCACCAGATGGGGACCTGCCGCTTCGGCACCGATCCCGCCACATCGGTACTAGACCTCAACTGCCGCACCCATGATGTGGACAATCTTTATGTGGTGGATACAAGCTTCTTTCCCAGCAGTTCGGCAGTGAATCCTTCACTCACCGCGATTGCTAATGCGATCCGCGTCGCCGATCACCTCAAGGAGCGGTTGGGCTGATCAGCCCAGCCAGGACTGAACTTTCGGTGCAACGAAAGCCAGGTCCAGGCTGAAAGGACCTCCTCCAGCAGTGATCAGCACACCACACATCACCACGTACATGGCTGCTTTTTCCCAACTCGGAGGGTCGCCCACACCCATGGGTCCCACATAATCACCTTCCGGAATCTGAAAGGGATCTGGGGCAATAAAGGGAAATCCATTCTTGATCTCCAACACAACGGCGTAAAGCATCGAAACAGCGATCGCCAATGCAGCAAGAGGTGTGAGAACTCCGAAGATCAGAGCAATCCCTCCGGCCCACATTGAAAAAGCCGAGAGGAAACAGAGCCAAGCCGGAGTGTTCATCGCTGCAGCCCAGGTGCTGAGATTGCTTAACTTCGGCCACCCGTGGCGAATGAACACCAGTCCCGTGAACACACGCAGCAAAAGCAAGCCTCCTGCAGCGGGCCCGGTCGGCGCAGCGGGGAGAATCAGGGAGATGAGATCCAACGAACAGGACGCATTTACCGAACGCTAGAAAGCAAGCCCAACCTGAACGTTAAGGATTGTCTTAAGACTCGATCCAGAGTCGATGCCCATCAGGATCACTCAGCAATCGGCCGTGCCCAGCATCCGGATCGCGCACAAGGATTTGCGCGTACAACGCATCCTGAGGCTGCAGAGACGCTGCTGTTGGTTCGCAAGGGGCCGGGTGCAGATAACGAAGGAACTCCACCCCACAGGGACTGGAGCCACTCACGCCGTGAATCGCAACCCGAGCATCTTTCAGGCCATCCAAGCGCTCCTGTTCAAGCCCCTGATTGAGCGTGGCGTAACGCAACTGGAGCCTGAGATCACAGCCGTAGAAAGCAAGGCTGCGGTCGCTGTCACTGATGGCGATCGCTGTGTGATCAAGCCCTTGAAAGAGCGGAGGATTGGACTGATGCCAACGGGGGTGGCCCAGTTCGGAGGGAAACCACAGCAGTTCCATGGCATGGCCGGCCGCGTTCCTGAACTTCCATGCCGCTACTCCGTTGGGGAGCCACTGGGGGGAATCGGAAATGGGTGTCACCATCGGCATCAAACAGGCAGCCGCACGGTTCATGTCACTCACCACGATCGCCACGTGCTGAAACCACAAGGTGTTGGCAGGGCCCGGTTGTAAAGACGTTGCGGGAGGACAGTCCTCAAACGTGATGGTGTCAAGACGTTCCGAGCCGAGGCGATGGTGATGCACTGTCGCTCGTCCTTCATTGAGGCCGAAACGACGCCGGAGCGCTGCGCCATCGAGCATCGTGCTGCCGTGGGCAGTGACGCCGAGGGCGCTGAACAGTGGATCAAGAGCATGCGGTTCTGGCAGAGAGAACGCCACTCCCTCCACCGCGGGCGAGGGTCGAAGGGAGTCAGTCATGGCCAGACAAAACGCTTTAAAGGCGTCTTAGCGCGTTCTGGAGGACGCAACACAACACAGCAAGCCCGACAAAAACCGGCTATCCAATGAGAGTCTTTCACCAATTCCCATGACCAACCAGGTCCCCAAGGCCATGACATCACTTTGTCTTCGCGACAAAGTGATCATTGTCACCGGCGGCAATTCCGGAATCGGCAAGTCGATCGTTGAAGCGGTTGGCGGCCTGGGCGCGAAAGTGGTGATCGATTACCGCTCCCATCCCGAACGCACCGAAGAGCTGATCGAAGAAATCGGCGAACTGGGCGGCCAAGCCATTGGTGTTCAGGCCGACGTGGCCAAGCTGGATGATCTTCAACGGCTGATTGACACTGCAGTGAAGACGTTCGGAAAGGTCGACGTCATGGTGAACAACGCAGGAATCGAAACCCGTACCTCGATCCTCAACACCACTCCCGAGGACTACGACAAAGTGATGAATGTGAATCTCCGTGGCGTGTTCTTCGCCACGCAGTTCGCAGCCAAACAGATGATCGCTCAAGGCAGCGGCGGCAGGATCATCAACATCTCATCGGTTCATGAAGACTGGCCGATGCCGGACAACACGCCCTACTGCGTGGCCAAGGGCGGTGTGCGCATGCTCACCCGCACCGCCGGTGTGGAACTGGCTAGCAAAGGAGTCTCGATTGTGAATGTGGGTCCCGGAGCCGTGGCGACGCCAATCAACGACTCCACGATCAACAATCCTGAGCTTTTGGCCAAGCTCAATGCAGCGATCCCCATGGGGCGCATGGCTCAGCCCGAAGAAATCGCCTCCGTGGTGGCATTTCTCGCCAGCAATGGAGCCAGCTACATGACCGCTACCAGCGTGTTTGCTGACGGCGGCATCATGATGAGCAGCCCTGGGCTCTGAGCTCAAAACAGTCGGCGCCAGCTCGGGCGATCGCAGTGTCCTGATCAGGAGTCATCCCAGACACGCCGATCGCCCCCACCACAACTCCCTGGGAGCGCAGCACAAGACCACCAGCCATCAGAGCGCAAGGCTGGTGGAGAACCCCCTGCAGCGAGAGCAAGGCCAGACGCCCGGATGCGATGGCCTGCTCGGCAGCGGCGCTGTCGTTTCCTGTCAAAGCGGCCGTCCGCGCTTTGGCTGTGGCCGCTTCAACGCTTGCCGCTGATGCGCCATCGATCCGACTGAAACGGATCAGCAGTCCAGCCCCATCCACCACTGCAATCGACACCTGCGACGCAGAGCGTTCAGCCGCCTGGAGCGCGGAGGAGACAATCGCCTCGGCATCAGCGAGGTCCAGGCAAGGAATCATCTGCATGGATTCAGGTCCACTGAATGGCCATCTTCCAGAGATGCCCTTCCAATTCCACACCTGCAGCCAGGGCCTCTAAGGCATCCGCAGAGAGCTTCAGCGTGGCTGAGGCCTGATGCAAAAGAATGTCGACGCCTGTGAATTGAAAGCCCATCCCAGCCCCCATGGCAGCGATGTCATTAAGGCATGCGGCGGAGTGGAACTGTTTCAGCAGGTCGGAATCACCTTTCACCTTGCTGAGAAACGCTTCAAGTTGAGGATTACTGGTCATTGGAGTTCAGAAATGGGTCAGGGCAGGGCTGGGTGCTGAAGGCCCCTGGTGTTGACGTGGATGGAATACACGGTGTCCCAACTGCACAGAAACAGTCGGTTGCCATGAACACCGCCAAAACAGAGATTGCTGACGAGGCGCGGCGTGGCAATGCGCCCCAGCAGAGTTCCGTCGGGAGCGATGCAGTGCACACCATTGCCTGCGCTGCTCCAGACATTGCCGACCTCATCCACACGAATGCCATCGGCATTGCCGTTATTCACCCGGTGGAAATCCCGTCGTCCTTCGAGTTGCCGGCCACCCTCAACAACATCAAACACGTGAATCAGTCGATCGGCAACGGGATCGTCCGGGGCTCCGGTATCGACGACGTACAACAGGGACTCATCCGGCGAAAAGGCCAGACCATTCGGACCAGACACTTCATCTGGGGTGGTCATGGCTTGCAATGAGCCATCCGCTGGGTCAAAGCGGTAAACCACAGGAGCTTGCAACGAAGACCGCCGACCGCCCTCGTAATCATTGACAAGCCCATACACCGGATCACTAAACCAGATGGTGCCGTCCCGTTTCACCACCACATCATTGGGTGTATTGAGAGACTTTCCCTGATGGGAGTCCACCAACGACGTCACTTTGCCGTTGTGCTCGGTTCGCAACACGGCACGATCGCGGTGGCTGCATGTCAGCAAACGTCCTTGACGATCCCGCGTCTGACCATTCGGGAATCCTGCACTGTGGCGGAACACGCTCAATCCATGCACCTCATCCCAAGCAAGAATTCGGTCGTTGGGGATATCGGAAACCAAAAGGCGCTGCTGATCACCAAGCCACACAGGACCTTCAAGCCATCGGCAACCATCAAACAGACGTTCCAACTGGGCATTGAACAAGACCAGAGAACTGAATCGAGGATCCAGCGCCTCAAGCCTTGTTTCAACGAAATCGCTTCGGTAAATGTTCATCGCTGCGATCGCTTGTTTCAGCTGAATGAACCTGGGGGAAGATTGCGCCAGGCATTGTCATTGCGCTGGATCACCAGCTGCACGCACGGTTCATCGCCAACCTGTTCGGACAGATGGCCGAAACGACCATCGGATGTCATCACGCAGCCCTGATCTCCCCCATAGGAGTATTCACCAGCTTTCATGACAACCCGCTGACCATCCATGCTCGTAACAGCCCAAGCTCCGCGCAAGATGTAGATCCATTTGGGCTCAGGGTTTTCATGCCAATCGGCTGTCCAACCCACGGGCAGATACGTCACGAATGCATTACCGTCCTTGATCAGATCGCGGGAGAACTGCGGTGAGTTTCGCGGCCCGAGGCGGCCGAGCTTGAACTCACTGATCGTGCAGAGCTGATGACGACTCATGCCCTCGGCGTCCGTCCACAGATGCCAATACTGTTCTGCAGCGGGAGTCTGGATTTGGGGATCGCCCATGGAATGAGATGTTCGCCTCCACGAACCCTATTCAGTTCGTCTCCGCTTGCCCATCCACATGCACCGACCAATTCAACGTTTCACCTGCATGGAACAGCACGGGCCATTCACCGGCTTCGAGCCCCGACTCTGCGAACTGGTTCGCTGGCTCCGATGCAAGGTGATTGGGAACCTTCTGTTTCCGTTTCACAAGTGTGAGGGATTCGTCATTCAGGGGAAGGCCGTAGAAACGGGGCCCATGCTCACTGGCAAACCCCTGGAGATGCTCAAGAGCCCCCTCCTGCTCGAACACGGCGGCATAACTTTCGAGAGCATGCACCGCATTGAAGATGCCGGCACACCCACAGGCCGATTCCTTGCCTGAACGAGGATGGGGTGCTGAATCGGTTCCGAGAAAGAAACAGGACAGGCCACTGGTGGCCGCCTTCACCAAGGCGCGTCGATGGCATTCCCTCTTCACAACCGGAAGGCAATAGAAGTCGCTGCGCAAACCACCCATGAACATCGCGTTGCGATTGAGATGCAGATGATGCGGCGTGATGGTGGCTGCCAGGCGCGAATCACCGGCCAAGCTTGCAGTACGAATGAAATCGACAGCCTGCTCCGTGGTGATGTGTTCCAGCACGATGCGCAGGGCCGGATAACGCTGGCGAAGGGGGATCAGGTGGGATTCGATGAATGCAGCTTCCCGATCAAACACATCCACATCAGCATCCGTGACCTCTCCATGGATGAGAAGAGGCATGTCGATAGCCTCCATCCGCTCCAGCACCTTGCTGATCCTGGAGAGATCGCTCACGCCAGCGGCTGAATTGGTGGTGGCATTGGCTGGGTAGAGCTTGGCTGCCGTGAACACGCCTTCCGTGAATCCACGCTCAAGCTCAGATGGATCAATGTGATCGGTGAGATAGGCCGTCATCAGCGGCTCAAATCGCGTATCCGCTGGGACTGCCTCCAAAATTCTCTGTCGGTATGCGCGCGCCTGATCCACCGTGGTCACTGGTGGTTTCAGGTTGGGCATCACAATCGCCCTCGCAAACACCCTGGCTGTCGCAGGAGCGACGGCTCTGAGCATGGCTCCATCGCGCAGGTGCACATGCCAGTCGTCGGGGCGCCGAAGCACCAGCCGGCTGGGACTGTCCTGCAATGGTCAGACCTCCTGAAGAACGGGAAGCTCGCCGACTGCTCGGCGGAGAATCTCTTCGCGATTCTCGCTCACATGGTGATCGGGAAGAAGTTCAAGAAGCTTGAGCTTTTCGAGACGGGTGCGTGTGGCTGATCCAGCAAGCACGACAAGGTAGACAGAACGGCCAACTTCCACGGCTTCCTTGATGGCATTCTCCAACGCCAACGATGCCGTCACACCCAGGTGGGAGACTTCGCTCAGGTCAAACAGCACAGCGTCGCAGTCTTCGATGGCGTTGTGTTCACGACTGATGGTCTTGGCGACACCAAAAATCATCGGGCCGGTGAGCTGGAAGAGCAATAGACGCCCTGAGGCCTGATCGAGCAAAGCCTGCTCCTGCTCTGGCAGTTCAACGTCATCGTCGGTCGTGGTGATGGTCTTCACCCCTTTGGCCTGAAGCGCAGTCATCCGCTCAATCGTGAGCACATTCGCCACGAAAACCCCAATGAACACCGCCCAGATCAAATCAACCAACACAGTGAGAGCGATCACGCCATACGTGATGCAGGCGGCCTTGATCGAGAGATGATGCGCCCGCTTGAGAAAGCTCCAGTCGATGATGTCGAAACCGACCTTGAGGGCGATACCCGCAAGCACGGCCAAGGGGATGCGAGAGGCCAATGGGGCCGCAAGCAGGATCACCAGCATCAGGATCAAGGAACGAACGATGCCCGAAAGGGCAGATCGTCCACCAGCCTGGATATTCACAACGGTCCCCATCGTTGCGCCAGCGCCCGGGAGGCCACCGAACAGCCCAGACATCACATTGCCAAGCCCTTGGCCGATCAGTTCTTTATTGGAATCGTGCTCTGTGCGGGTGAGGCTGTCAGCCACAACCGATGTGAGCAGCGCATCGATACAGCCGAGCATGCCCAGAACCGCACCATTCACCACCATCAAGCGGATCTGATCGGTGGAGAACGTCGGGACTTGAAAGGAGGGGAACTCAGCGGTGAACGCACCGATTCGACGGAACTCCACATCGCCGAACAACGTTAAGGACAGCACTGTTCCGATCACCAGTGCCAACAGCTGGGGAGGGCAGTATCGCTTCAGCTGTTCAGGTGTGAACCAGAGGATCAGCAGTGTGATCACGGCAAGGCCGAGCTCAAGCGGCTGAATCCCTGCCGCGAGCTCCGGAAGACTGCTCAGTGTTCCGATCACTCCCCCACTCGGACTGTTCTGTCCAAGGAAAGGCGCGAGCTGAAGAATCACCAGGATCACGCCGATTCCGGACATGAACCCGGAAATCACCGTGTAGGGCATCATCGTGATGTATCGCCCGAGTCGGAAGAATCCGAACAGGATCTGGAACACACCCGCCAGCACCACCACGGTGAAGGCCATCGCCAGAGCGGTGCCCCGATCAGGAATCTGGCTCGTGAAGCTCAGGATCACCGCGGTGAACACCACCGTCATCGGACCAGTGGGCTCGGAGATGAGCGTGGGTGTCCCCCCGAACAGGGAAGCCATCAAGCCGATGATCACGGCACCCCATAAACCAGCAGCAGCGCCCGCCCCGGAGGCCACTCCGAAGGCCAGTGCCATGGGCAGAGCCACCACAGCAGCTGTCAGTCCTCCGAAGACGTCCCCAAGGATGTTGCGGGTGCTGATGTGATTCAGAAACACGACGTTGCAGGCCAATCGTGGCGGAATGCTAAGTCCGGCAAAGAGAATCGGACCTGTAGGGGCTGATGGTCGAAAGCGCACAATGAGGTCTGGCCTCAAATAGCGATGCCTCCGTTTCTGTCAGCATTTCTGGAAGTTCTGATCGGAATCGCCCTGCTGTTCGGCGGTGGTGAGTTCTTTGTGCAGGGTGCGGTGACCCTGTCGCTGATCTTCGGCATTCCCCAGCTGGTGATTGGACTCACGGTCGTGTCATTGGGCACCAGTGCTCCGGAATTGTTCGTGAGCTTGAGCTCGGTGACACAGGGATTTGATGCCCTTGCCGTGAGCAACGTTGTGGGAAGCAACATTTTCAATGTGATGGTGGTGCTGGGCAGTAGTGCCTTGGTGATGCCCCTTCGGGTAGAGAGCCGACTTGTGCGAAGGGATGTCCCCCTCCTGATTGCCGTCTCGGCTGCCGTTTGGGGAATGGCCTCGGCAGGACGAGTGACCTGGCAGGCGGGGCTTGCGCTGCTTCTAGCGTTAGTGATTAATTCGGTCTGGGAAATCCGCACGGCACGGGAAGAACCCGAAGGTGTGGGTGAAGCCGAACCCGAAGTGAATCCGGATCAGGGCAAACGGGGTGTCGCCCGTGCCCTGGGGCTGCTGCTGATCGGGATCATCCTCCTTGGCGTTGGATCACGCGTTCTGGTGCATGGAGCCAGTGCGGCGGCCACCTTTTTGGGAGTGAGTCAGGCCGTAATCGGGCTGACCATCGTGTCGGCAGGCACCTCCATGCCCGAGCTCATCACCTCACTGGTCGCAGCCGTAAAGGGAAGAACAGATCTGGCGATCGGCAATGTGGTGGGAAGCAATCTGCTCAATCAGCTGCTGGTGCTGGGAGCCAGTGCCGTGGCTGCCGCCGGTGGAACCGGGCTGCAGGTGAGCCCACTGTTGATTCAGCGGGATCTGCCGGTGATGGTGTTGGCCGCCCTGGCCTGCCTTCCGATTTTCTGGACCCGAGGTCGGATCACCCGTCTGGAAGGGGGGATTCTGGTGGCGCTGTACGTCTTCTATGTGGTCGACCAAGTGCTCCCACGCACCTTGCCCACCTGGCAGGACGAATTCCGAATTGTGATGCTCTGCCTGGTCCTGCCTGCCGTCATTGTCGTGATCAGCGTTCAAGCTGGGTTGTATTGGCGACAGCTCAAACGCAATCAAAAACAACGCGATTTGCCTTCGAGGTAATCGGCAACACAACGGTTGCGTCGGCATCCCCACACCGATCGGTGCATTCGTTCACGAAAGGATGACTGCTGTCGAAATGCTGTCCATCCTTAAAGAGCGTCGCTCCGCTTGCCGATGCTCGAGTTGCTCCCATCTCTCAACGATAAAAATCTTCCCTGGCTGGATGTCATCCACCCAATCGTTGTTCACTTCGTGATCGCGATGGCGTTGATCACTGTCGTGTTCGACGTTTTGGGTGTCGTGACACGTCGCCGAAACCTCTTCGAGGTGAGTTTCTGGAACCTTGTGGTGGCCACCGTGGCCATTTTTGTAGCCATCATTTTCGGCCAAATTGAAGCCGGCCTGGCGATGCCTTACGGGGCCTCCAGAGACATTCTCAATTACCACAGCACCATCGGCTGGTCGCTGGCGGGCGTCCTTGGGCTGCTCACAGGATGGCGCTATGTGGTGAGACAGAAAGACCCAACAGCACTGCCCTCGGGATTCCTCGTCATTGATGGCGTGCTGGCCACGCTGGTGTTCTGCCAGGTGTATCTAGGCGACAAGCTCGTTTGGGTCTACGGGCTTCACACCGTGCCCGTGGTGGAAGCGATTCGCAGCGGAGCCGTTTCATGAGCATCGCCACCATCCAATCGTTGATTGCCATCCCCTCACCGATCAACGACATCGTTGACCAACTCGGAGCGAACGATCTTCCTTACGCCATTCCCATTCACCCCAATCTTGTGCACTTCACGATTGGGTTGTTTGCCATTGGCATCGCCTTTGATTTCGCAGGTGCTTTCTATCCCCTCGAAAAAAGGATCTTCCGCTTTCTGGCCCTGCCCGTCACCCGCACGGGATTCCATGATGTGGGCTGGTACAACGTATTGGCTTGCAGTGTGATCACCTTTTTCACGGTGGCCGCAGGCTTCTACGAAATGCTCCTGGCGGTTCCACTGCCCGGAATCCGCAGTGTGATTGGCCAGAACGCCATCGACACCATGCTCTGGCATGCCATTGGCGGAGTCGCTCTGCTCTTGATCATCGTGGCCATGACGGTCTGGCGTGGTTACCAGCGCTTCGTGTGGAGAAAAGATCTCGGCCGTCAGGTGACCTGGCTCTATCTGGCAAGCGGAGCTTTCATCCTGGTTGTGATGGGTGTGCACGGAAGCCTCGGTGCATGGCTCGCAAGCGAATTTGGCGTGCACATCACAGCGGACCAATTGCTTGCCGCAGGCGCTGATCTCAAGGAGGTGCTCCCATGACCACATCGACGGATCGGAAAGGGCCAAACATCAAGGCCATCGTGATCATTTCCATTGGGGTTGCCCTCAACACGGCTCTTGCAGCCCAGATGGCCCAGTGGTCCTACAGCTGGTTCCCACCCCAGGCCTCCAGTGCCGCGCCTTATGTGGATGACCTCTTTGCCCTGGAAACGGCCATTGGCTCCTTTCTTTGGTTCGGCCTCACCGCTGTGATCGCCTGGACGCTTCTATTCAATCGGGCAGCCAAGTACGACGAGAGTTACGGCGAACCGATTGAAGGCAACAACCGACTCGAAATCACCTGGACGATCATTCCCACCGTGATCGTCTTCGCGATTGCGATCTATTCCATGCAGGTGAATGACAAGCTCGATGCACTTGGCCCTAAGCACAAGTACGCCATCGGCAGTGACCCCATTGCCGTTGCCGAAGTGGATCCACGAGCAACAGTTGGGCCGATCGACGTGATTTCACGCCAATGGAGCTGGGAATTTGTCTACCCCGATGGAACAAGAAGTTCCGAGCTTCACCTGCCCGTTGATCAACGCGTTAATTTCCGATTGATCAGCGAAGATGTGAATCACAGCTTTTACGTTCCGGCCTTTCGACTGAAGCAAGACATCATTCCAGGCAGTGTGATTTCCTACAGCCTCACACCCACAAAGCAGGGGCGATTTCGGCTCAGGGACGCCATGTTCAGTGGTACTTACTTTTCCCAGAATCAAACGGACGTGATTGTTGAGTCGGAAGACTCCTACAACCAATGGCTGGCAGCAACAGCGAAACAGCCATTGCAACCTGGCCTGAGCCCTGGCAATGAGCTCTACGCCAAGCGACTGGCCAACGGGAATAAAGGATGGGCGACCGTCCCTCCGGCACCACCACCGATGGTGAATGACCCCGGTGACGCCTCGATCCCCCACGACGCCTGAGATTCATGACATCCACCAATTTCGATCCACGCATCCTCAAGGCGCCACACCCCGTGCCCGGTGCCCCAGACAACTGGAAGCGCTTTTTCAGCTTCAACACCGATGCCAAGGTGATTGGCATTCAGTACATCGCCACCTCGTTGCTTTTCCTGCTTGTTGGCGGGCTCCTGGCGATGGTGATGCGGGGTGAACTGATCACTCCACCAGCTGATCTGGTCGACCCCACCGTCTACAACGGTCTCTACACAATGCACGGAACAGTGATGCTGTTCCTCTTTCTTTTCCCGGTTCTGAATGGTCTCAACAATCTGTTGATTCCCACGATGATCGGTGCTCCCGACATGGCCTTTCCTCGGCTCAATGCTGCAGCGTTCTGGCTTGTGCCAGTGTTCGCTTTGCTCCTGATGGGAAGCTTCTTCATCCCCGGTGGACCGGCTCAGGCTGGCTGGTGGTCCTACCCACCGATCAGCATCCAGAATCCTCTCAACAACTTCGTGAATGGGGAACAACTCTGGTTGCTTGCAGTAGCCCTCTCTGGTGTGTCATCCATCTTTGGAGCGATCAATTTCGTCACCACAATCATCAGGATGCGTGCCCCAGGCATGGGCTTCTTCAAAATGCCTCTGTATTGCTGGACAGCATGGGGAGCCCAGACGATTCAGCTGATCGGTCTTCCAGCGCTTACTGGCGGCGCCATCATGTTGCTGTTTGATCTGAGTTTTGGAACAAGCTTTTTCCGTCCCGAAGGCGGCGGAGATCCTGTTCTTTACCAGCACTTCTTCTGGTTCTATTCACACCCCGCGGTGTATGTGATGGTGCTGCCTGTATTCGGCATCTTCTCTGAAGTCTTCACCTGCTACGCGCGCAAACCGCTGTTTGGCTACAAGTTTGTGGCTTTGGCCTCATTTGGAATCGTGTTTCTGTCACTGATCGTGTGGGTTCACCACATGTTCTATACCGGTACCCCGAACTGGATGCGCGTCCTCTTCATGTTCACCACCATGACCATCGCAGTCCCTACCGGGGTGAAGGTCTTTGCATGGGTGGCCACGCTTTGGGGAGGAAAGCTTCGTCTGACCACTCCCATGCTCTTCTGCCTGGGCGGACTGCTGAATTTTATTTTCGCTGGCATCACTGGCGTGATGCTTGGAACCATACCCATCGATATCCACGTGGGGAACACTTACTTTGTGGTAGCACACTTCCACTATGTGATCTTCAACGCCATTGTTTTAGGCGTGTTCGCCGCCGTATATCACTGGTTCCCGAAATTTACTGGTCACATGTATTACGAAGGTCTGGGAAAGGTTCACTTTGCCCTCACCTTTATTGGATGCACTCTCAACTGGTTGCCGCTCCACTGGGCGGGCTTGCTCGGCATGCCCAGACGGGTCGCGTCCTACGACCCTGAATTCGCCATTTGGAATGTACTCGCCAGCATCGGCGCCTTCCTTCTGGGAGTTGCCTCGATTCCCTTCATTCTGAACATGGTGAGCTCCTGGGCACGAGGTCCTAAAGCGCCCCCAAATCCATGGGGAGCCATCGGCTTGGAATGGCTTCTGCCGTCACCACCTCCGGCAGAGAACTTTGAGGACGATGTTCCAACCGTTCTCAACAACCCCTATGGCTACGGGCTGCATGAGCCCTTTGTGGCCGACGAGGAGTTTTACATCCGACGCGCCCAGGAGGCCTGACTCATGACCAGCTTGGATTCATCCCAACAACTCAATCACACGCCGGGTCACATCAAGCATTCCGGCCACAACCTTACGGGGTTTATCATTTTCCTCTGCTCCGAAAGCATCATCTTTCTGGCATTTTTTGCAGGATTTACGCTGTTTAAAATTACGTCCCCTGAATGGCTTCCTCCAGGCGTAGAGGGCCTGGAAGTGAGGATGCCGCTCATCAACACAATTGTGCTGGTGAGCTCGAGCTTTGTGGCCTACTTTGCCGAGCGCTACCTCCACAAAGGCAACTTGTGGGGCTTCCGAATCGTGTGGTTCATCACGATGCTGATGGGCGCTTATTTTGTTTATGGACAATACGTTGAATGGTCAAGCCTGGAATTCGGACTTGGCAGCGGTGTATTCGGAGGAACTTTTTACCTCCTAACTGGATTCCATGGGTTGCATGTGATTACTGGCATTGGTCTGATGGGGTTGATGCTGTTTCACTCCTTCCGCCCGGGAAACTACGAAAAAGGAGACATGGGCGTCACTGCTGTGAGCCTGTTCTGGCACTTTGTGGATGTCATCTGGATCATCCTTTTTGTGCTGATTTACGTGTGGCAGCGCACAAACTGATTTCGCTGCATCAACCGGTTTCAACACGACACTTCCGCCATGATCATCGACGATCGCCACTACGACATCATCGTCATCGGCAGCGGCGCCGGGGGCGGAACCCTGGCTGGAGCTCTGAGCCGACAAGGACGACGTGTGCTCCTGCTTGAACGCGGGGAAGCCATGGCCCTGAGTGATCAGAACGTGGCCGATGTTGATCTCTTTCGCAAAGACCGTTACCACCCACGCAACGAACGTTGGTTCGGACCGGACGGCGACCCAATCGCCCCACAAACTACCTACGCCTTAGGGGGTAACACCAAGATCTGGGGAGCCGTTCTCGAGCGCATGCGCGAGAAGGACTTCGACGATCTCCCTCTTCAGGACGGCATTTCGCCGCGCTGGCCCTTCAGTTACCAACACCTGGCCCCCTATTACGACCAGGCCGAAAGTCTGTATCAAGTGCATGGACAATCGGGCGTGGACCCCACGGAGCCTGCTCGCAGCGGTGACTTCGGCCATGCACCAAAACCGTTGATGCCCTTTCTTGAGCCCCTGCGGGAAGGTCTCAAGCGTCAAGGTTGTCAGCCCTATGACCTGCCCTTGAGCTGGTCGAGCAGCCAAGAAGACCCCAGCGGGGACTCCCAGCTGTACGGACTGGACAACGCCGATCCCGAGAAGCTGGAGGTGCGGTCAATGGCCCGGGTGATGCGACTCCACGTGAATCCAAGTGGTCGCGAGGTGAAAGCGGTGGAAGCCGATGTCGCCGGTGAAAGCTGGTTGTTCTCAGCGGATGTAGTTGTGCTTGCGGCTGGAGCGATCAATACGCCTGCGATCTTGCTGCGCTCCAGCAGTGAAAAGCACCCCCGAGGCCTCAACAACGGGTCTGATCAGGTGGGCCGCAATCTGATGAATCTTCAGCTCACCTCGATTCTCCAGCTGGCAGCTGAACCGAACAACGGTCGCTATGCGCGATCACTGGGCGTGAATGACTACTACTGGGGGGATAAGAATGTGAGCTTCCCCCTTGGTCACATCCAAGCTGCCGGGGGTGTTTTGCAGGATGCGCTGTTTGCCGAATCACCACCGGTGCTCTCTCTTGTGAGCAAATTGATCCCTGATTTCGGCTTGGAGCGCCTGGCATCCCGTTCCGTGGCCTGGTGGGCCATGACGGAAGTGCTTCCCGACCCCCACAACAAAGTGTGGTTGAACAATGATCAGATCCGCATTAATTACTTGCATAACAATCGCGAAGCCCACGATCGCCTTGTCTATCGATGGATTGACACCTTGACGGCCGTCGAATCCGATCCCATCACCCAGGTGGTGACCAAAGCTCCAACACACCCCCGCGGTGAAGCGCCACTGAGCGTGGTGGGCTACGCCTGCGGTACATGCCGCATGGGCGAAGATCCCGCTGCATCGGTGGTCGATGGCGATGGCCGTTGCCACGAGCTCGACAACCTCTACATCGCTGATTCCAGCGTGTTTCCGAGCTGCCCAAGCGTCGGCCCTGGACTCACCACCATCGCCTTAGCACTACGCATGGCTGCAGCCCTCAAGCAACGCTTCGATGGCTAACGGGGCAGCAAGAATGCCCGAATCTTGCCGATTGGTCCGCTCGCATTGTCGTCATGGATCACCGCACCAGTAATTAAGCCGCCTGCGATGAGTGCATTGGGAATGATCCTTGATGCCAAGCGCGCTTCCAACTCTCCATTCACTTCCTCTTCCGAATACAAGCTGAGCACGGTCATCACTTCCCGATCATCCATGCCGTAGCGCACCAGTGGCGTTAGCAAAGCATCAGGAAGAAATCCCTGTCCCCCGTAACCGAAGCGGTGCTGAATGGCATGAAAAAACTCATGGCGGGCCACTTCGCCTAGGGACCGCTTCCCTTGCATCGCAACATCAGGGCAGAGGCTCACTTGCTGACGATCCGGATCGAAGCTCCCTAGGTAATGCGCTGTGGCCTCACAACCTTCCCCCCCATGCACTGTGGTGACACCTGCAAACGACGCGAGAAGCACGAGCACAAATAACGGCATCCATCATTAACAATCTCTTAACCGCCATTCTTACGGGTCTTAACCCTGTTCTCAAGTAGGAATTGCTACTCAATTAAGGATCGACGGACGATCCACACCGCCTGATCACTGGCGCGAAGCAGGAACTGCGTGTCTGCCGATGTGATCACAAGCGCGTTCAACTGCAACGTGGTTCGTGGGCTGAAGGCCTCGAGCGGCACCTCTCGCACCTCAGAGTCATCAGGAAATGCACCCAACCCATCAGGCCAGCTGTTCACAGGATCACCGGTCTCCCATAAGGAACTGACCTGCTCAACATCCAGAGGTGCTAACACCGCCACCGTGTTTTGGCGTGCCGCCCCACGTTGCCCATCGGGGCGATTCGCTCCATCACCCTGATCGGCTTTCTTTCCTGGTTGGCACTCTGGATCCTTCTTCCCCTCGGACAGGTCATCCAGAAGATCCGGAGCGGGAGGCGGTGGCAGGGTATTGCTTAGGTTCAGGCCAACCGCGGCCACAGAGCGGCTCTGTGCCACGCGCCGACTCAAACGCACAAGTTCTCGGGAATTGTCGACAACCTTTGGAGGCTTGGGTTCCTCCGTCGTCCGCGTTGCCAGCACCGTGCTGGTTCCAATCACGGCAGCATGACCGGCGATCGCGATTGCCACTGGCAGGGCAACGACGGCGAGCCTCTCAGGAGCGTGTCGCCGCAGGGAGTTGAAGATCCACATCGAGAGAGCTGGAGTCGAAGAACGGAATCAGGTCCTGCACCACTCCCCAGGAAACCTGAGGAGCCAGGGAGAGGCGGAGACGCGTGTCCGGATCAAGACGATTCAGGCGAGCGAGCAGAGCCGGGATCATCGATCGCTCAATCGGCTGGTTCCATAGACGCAGACCACCATCGGCAGCGAGGTGGATCACGATCACGCCCTCAGTGGCTGGCCGCTGTTGCCTCCACTGGGGGAGAAGCAAAACCGCCGTCGCACCAAGGGTGAGACAAAAGGAGACCACGGAACAGCCGAGAGCTCGACGCTGGGCAAGAGGAAGATTCATGGGGCGATCACTTCCGGAACAGCCTGCAAACGCACCGGGATCGAGGACTGGCGTCTGAGCCAGGCAAGGTCGGAGGCGACTGCCGATGCCGGCAAGGCACTGGAGGGAAGTAACAGCAGCTCATCCGGTCCGCCTTCACGCTGATCGAGCTGCCTGCTGAGCAAGGCAGCTGACATGGGTTGTCCATTGAGGTACCAACTGCCTCCAAGGGATCGAACCACCAGCCAACGCGTCCGCGCAGAAGCGCCTGAGATGTTGCGCTGCCTTGTTGGGGGTGTCTGCTGAACAACCAAAGGAAGGGATGCGAGGAACGTCATCAGAGTCAGCACAACGGCACCGAACGAAAGAACGAGAGGCATCAGATCTGGCCGGAACGGCGTTCCAGACAACGATCGGAAAAGGCATCGAGAACCACTTGGGCGCGCAGACGATTGAGGCGTTGCACCAAAAGAGCCAAAACCGCGATCAAAAGGCCGAGGACTGTGCCAATGAGCACCTGGCCATAACCGGCGATCAGGTCTCCTCCCTGGGAGGGAAGCGTGAGTCCGGGGCCAAGCGCTTGGAGCAACTGCATCAGGCCAATCACCGAGGCCAGCAGCCCAAGGAGAGGCCCCAGAACCATGCAAAGCTCCAATGCTCCATCCCAACGACAGAGCTGGCGCTCGAGTCGCGCCACAAGCAACTGCTGACGCAGTGATGCTTCCGATGGCTTGAGTTGCGCGAGTTCAAGCAGTGAATGCTCCGAGTTGACACGATCGCCGCGGCCCCATTGCCACCAGAAGCGCAACCGCTCGACTCCCATCGATGCAACAGCGACGGAGACCAGCATCAGAGGCACGATCAGCACGCCTCCACGACGCAGAGCCTCGAGAGTCAGCACCGCATGACACAACGAACTCTGCGCAAATTAAAGGGTCTTCCGAGGCCCCGCAGTGGCGCCGAAGCTTGACAGCAATGTCCTGAAGATCACGAAGCCATGGTGACAAATTCCTCTGACACGGTGGGATGGAGAGCCATGGTGCGATCAAAGTCGGCTTTGGTGGCTCCCATCCCCACGGCAATCGCGGCCATCTGAATGATTTCAGCGGCATGCTCTCCCACCATGTGACAGCCCAGCACCTTGTCCGTGCCGGCCTCAATGACCAGCTTGAGCAGAGTTCGAGGACCACGCTTTGGAAGTGCCTGGTCCATGGAGCGGAACCGCGCCCTGTGGATCACCACAGCATCAGCGCCCAATCGGCTGATCGCGGCTTCTTCAGAAAGGCCGACGGTGGCCAGCTCGGGCTGACTGAACACCGCACTCGCCACAAGGTCATGATTCACCTGGCGCGGCCGGCCACCGAACTGTGTATCAGCAAAGGCTCTGCCCTCATCCACAGCCACAGGGGTGAGGCAGATGCGATCAGTCACATCGCCCACAGCAAAAATATGGGAAACACTGGTGCGCTGGTCAGCGTCCACCGTCAGCTTCCTGCCCTCACTCCTGAGTCCGGCGGCTTCAAGATTCAATCCCTGCAGAAAAGGCTGACGCCCGGTTGCCAGGAGCACGCCTCCGGCCTGGATCCGCTCGCCTTGATCCGTCACCAGAACCAGATCGCCGGGCGAGCCCTCAATGGCTGCAGGACTGGTGGAGAAACGCAGATCCACTCCCTTCTCCACCATGCCCTCCTGCACAGCTGCAGCGAGTTCCCGATCGAAACCACGCAGCAGACCATCTCTCCTCACCAGCTGGGTGACGGCGATGCCAAGTCCTCGGAGGATGCAGGCGAACTCGCAGGCAATGAAACCAGCACCCACCACCACAACATGCTCGGGAAAGCGCTCAAGCAGGAACATGTCGTCACTCACCCAGCCCAGCTCTGCCCCTGGGATCGAGGGGCGCAGGGGACGTCCTCCTACAGCGATGAGAACGCGTCCTGCCGTCAGAGAGTGCTCGACATCGCCTCCAGGCTTAGAGGAAACAGCGATGCGGTGAGCATCTTGAAAACGACCCCAGCCTTGAACCAGGGTCACTCCCGCTTTCTCGAGGAGGCTCACATGCAAAGTATTTAATCGATCCACCTCAGCCCGCACCGCTTGAAGAAGCACAGAGGTGTTGATCGTGGCTGGGGGCACATCAACGCCGTAGCTCGGTGCATCAGCTAAGTGCTCTGAAACTTTGGAGCCATACACAAGCAGTTTCTTCGGCACACACCCACGGATGACACAGGTCCCCCCAACTTTGTCGCCCTCCACAAGAGCGACGCGTGCACCATGGGCCGAAGCTCGCTTGGCAGCGGCAAGACCACCTGAGCCGGCGCCGATCACAACGAGATCAAAAACCTGGTCCATCAACACGTTCCGTCTCAGATCATTCTGATCGGGTGCTCGCCTTGATCCCCACGAAGTGATGTGCGCCGGAATACGGCATGGACGTAAAGGCTTGATTATGGTCTGAGTAAGACCCAAGCCAGGGTTGTTTCATATCTGCCCTAGACACCATGAGCTCGAAGCGTTTTCGCAGAGTCCACCCCCCGGACAGCTTTCCTCTGCAGGCTGATCAGCGCCGCGAATTGGTCATGATCATCACCAAAGACGACATGAAGCAGAGACTCAAAGAACTCGCTCGGGGGGGTGAGCGTGATGACTGTCTCGCCTTGATGCGCGAACTTGGAGACTGGCAAGGCAGTTCCAGCCCAGCTGAAGTGCTTTTCGCCCCCCATCTCTGGAGAACCGAGCGCTGATCGCTGATGCGACTGATTCCCTCCGTTCTGGCGACCACGCTGATGCTGGCTCCCCTGCCCGCAAGCGCATTGGAAATCAATGGCCAGACAAGCTTCGTCGCAGTGCCGACCAAGGCTCGATTAGTGAATTACAGGTGGTACGCCTTTGAAGGGGGTGCGATTTACTACGTGGTTCTCGACTTTCCAGAAGGAGCCGACGCTGGACTTGGTGGTATCAGCCTTGAACAGATCAGGGGCGTTCAGCCCGCCTTCTTTTACGGGGCGATCCCGGTGAAAGCGTTTATCGGCACTCCGCGCCGAGAAGGCCAAGCCATTCCCGCCGTTGCTGAATTCAGCAATCAAGCACGCACCGTCAATGTCCAATTCAAAGAACCTGTCCCCCCAGGAAACACGGTGACCGTTGCCTTCAAGGCTGGAACCAATCCACCTTCAGACCTTTACACCTTCACGCTGGCTGCGATTCCTTTCGGGCCGAATCCCATCCCGCAAGTTGTCGGGGTTGTACAAATGGATATCCTCAACGCCAATTGAGCCATTGCTGCGCATAGGGTGGTTTTGCTGAGTTAGGGGGTTTCCTGCAACTTCCTCAATACGACTCCATACCTGATTACGACAGCGACCACGATCTTTTCGAGGTGAGGGTCAACGACCTTCAGCCCACGCAGATGTGCATTGGGCTCTCAGAAGTGTGGAGCCGACAGCAGGATTTCCAGACCCAAAGTCCGAAAGACAAACGTCGCTATCTTCGCGGAAAACCAGTCCCACTGGTTCGCAACCGTCTGGGGCAGCTCTGGATGGTGGATCGCCACCACAGGCTGCGGGCTCTTCTCGAACTTGACCGGTCCGTCGCCTGCTTCGGCTACGTGATTGCCGAGATTGAAAGCGAATCAAGGGAGTCAGCGCTCGAGGCGCTTCAGAAGCGCGGCTGGCTCTATCTCTTTGATGCTCGAGGCAATGGGCCCAAGCCTGCCGTGGACCTTCCCCACAGCCTCCTCGGTCTTCAAGACGATCCCTATCGGAGCCTGGTATGGAAACTGAAGAAAGAAGGCGTGATCAAACCACAACCCCTGATCCCTTATCACGAGTTCCGCTGGGGGCGTTGGCTGCGCACCAGGCCTTTACCTCCCTTCAGCTCCGCCCGACTGGGGCCAGCGTTGCCTGCCGCACGATGCCTGGCCCGCTCTGAAGCAGCGCGTCATCTCGCTGGTTGGAAAGGAGGCGCCTGTTAACGCTTCCGGCGGGAATCAATCTGAAGAAGATCCTTCACTTTCTGCACCTGACTAGCCAGTTGCGGATCACTGGACAATTTTTTCTCGATCTGTTCAATGGCATACATCACCGTTGTGTGATCTTTACCTCCAAAGGTGTCACCGATTCGTGGAAGGCTGAGGCCTGTCCCTTGTCGCATCAGGAACATTCCCACCTGCCGGGCCTGGCTGACTGCCCGTCGGCGGCTGCTGCTCCGCATGTCATCAACACTGACTCCGAACACCTCGGAGACCTTGTCGATGACCTGTTGCGGGGTCACCTCAACACCTTGTCCGCTGGGATCAAGCATTGGGGCCACGGATTCAACCGTCATCGGCATGCCCGTGATGGACGCGAAAGCGACAGCCCGAGTGAGTGCCCCTTCCAGCTCCCGGATGTTGGACGTAAAACGACCAGAGATGTACTGAATGAGGTCTCGGGGCAGTGCCACACGCTCCTGTTCTGCTTTCTTCTGCAGGATGGCCATCCGGGTTTCCAAATCCGGTGCCTGGATATCGGCAATCAGCCCCATGGAAAACCTGGAGATCAAACGCTCCTGAAGCCTGGGAATTTGACTTGGGGGTCGGTCACTAGCAATCACAATCTGACGACCCGCTTCATGAAGAGCGTTGAAGGTATGAAAAAACTCTTCCTGCGTATATTCCTTGCCCTCGATGAACTGAATGTCATCCACCAAGATCAGATCAGCAGCTCGATAGCGGTCGCGAAACGCCTGCATTCCGTCTCGTCGGATCGCAACGATTAGATCATTCGTAAAGGTTTCGGTGGAGACATAAAAGACCCTCGCCTCAGGATCGATTTCAAGCCTGTAATGGCCGATGGCTTGCATCAGATGGGTCTTCCCAAGGCCAACACCGCCGCAGATGAACAGTGGATTGAATTCGCGTCCTGGTGCTTCAGCGACGGCCAGAGCCGCTGCATGGGCCATCCGGCTGTTCGGCCCCACAACGAATCGGTTGAACACATAGCGCATGTTCAAACCGGGAAGACGGCGTGGTGCCTTGGGAGCCGTGGTCACCGTCTCGGCGGAAGGCGGCGACGGTGCGGACTCTGCAGTCGCTGCAGGCCTCCGGGTGGTAGGGCTTTCCGCCCGGGGCTCAACGTCACGAGCCTCAACCATCACCACCACTGAACGACCGACAATCTCACCAGCGACATCAGCGATCGTGCCGGCGTAATTCTTTCGAAGCCAGTTGCTCGCAAAGCTGTTGGGCGCGAGCAGGGTGAGCGTTCCGTCCTTGAAAGTGCTGCACTGGGCCGGCCTGATCCAGGTCTCAAAGGTGGGTTTGCTGAGGTTGCTCTGAAGGGTCTGCTGAACCTTGCTCCAAAGTTCACTTCCCGTCAGCTCCACACCCCTCCGGCCTTGCGGAGCTGAATCTACGCACTCTCCGTCGAGCAATCCGTCTTTAATGAGGCACTGAGCACAACATCCCCTCTCATGGCTTCCGCCATCAAGCGTCCCCGACAGCCAATCTTGCCCGCGCTGAGCCTTGGCCTCCTGAGCGCGAGTCTCAGCAGTTGCGATGGGTCCTGGCGGCAGCGCATCGGTCTTGAGAAGGAACCTGTCGCCCAGCCCATGCCGGAGGTGAGTGACGGGCCGCGATCAGCGCCGCTGAAACCCGGAGACAACGTGATCGTGGAAGCGGTGGACCGTGTGGGACCTGCCGTGGTGCGCATCGATACCCTCAAAAGTGTGGCAAGCCCGCTCGGCAACCTGTTCGGAGGCCGGGCACCCATCCAGAAGCAGGCTGGACAAGGATCCGGCTTCATCACCCGATCCGATGGGTTGATCTTCACCAACGCCCACGTGGTGGAGGGTGCTGATCAGGTGTCGGTCACCCTTCCCGATGGACGCAGTTTCAGTGGTCGAGTTCTCGGCGGGGATCCGCTCACGGATGTGGCCGTGGTGCGCGTTGTGGCCGACAAACTCCCAGTGGCTCCTTTGGGGAATTCCAATGATCTCAAGCCTGGGGAGTGGGCGATTGCCATCGGCAACCCCCTGGGACTGAACAACACGGTCACCGCAGGAATCATCAGTGCCGTGGACCGCACCAATGCGGTCGGGGAAGGACAGCGGGTCCCTTACATCCAGACCGATGCAGCCGTGAATCCCGGCAACAGCGGTGGTCCCCTGATCAATGCCTCAGGCCAGGTGATCGGCATCAACACGGCCATCCGGCAGGCACCAGGCGCTGGCTTGAGCTTTGCGATTCCGATCAATCTCGCCAAGAGGATCGCTCAGCAGATCATCAGCACCGGCCAGGCCTCCCATCCCTTCATCGGCGTAAGGCTGCAGAGCCTCACCCCTCAGCTTGCCAAGGAGATCAATGCCACCATCGATCTGTGCAAGGTGCCTGAACTCAACGGGGTGCTTGTGATCGAAGTTGTGGAGAACAGCCCCGCAGCGGAAGCGGGAATCAAGCCGTGCGACCTGATCCGCGACGTGAACGGCACTGAAGTGCAGGACCCATCGCAGGTCCAGCTGGCTGTTGACCGTGGTCGCGTCGGTGAGGAGATGCCAATCGTGGTGGAGCGAGACGGAGAACGCCTCACCCTCAACGTGACACCCGAAGAACTCCCCAGACAGCAATGATCCTTGAGGGTGAAGCCGCTGGCCTGCCCACGCTGGTCGTGATGACCCGCTGGCCTGCCAGCGGGCGCTGCAAGCGACGCCTGGCCGCAACCCTTGGGGATGAATCTGCCGCAAGGATTCAGGCCCGTTTGATCAGTCATACGGTGGCCGTGGCCGCAACCCTCGCCCAATCAGGGGTTCTCGAGGCTCGAATCGCTGTGAGCGGAGCAGGCCAGAAAGCCTGTCGGCGTTGGCTTGCCTCGCAGCAAGGCCTTTCCATCCATGCCCAGAGTCGTGGCGGCTTGGGCAACCGTCTCTGTCATGAAGTGCTCAGGGCTCGAGCTCACCGCTCCTCCACCCCGGTGATCCTGATCGGCACCGATCTGCCGGATCTGCATCAGCAGGACCTGCTGATCGCCATCGACAAACTGAAACGTTCATCCTTGGTGCTTGGACCGTCGCAGGATGGGGGTTACTGGCTTCTGGGGCTGGCTGCAGAGGAGCAGGACCCTCACTGGGCCTTTCACTCCATCCCCTGGGGAACGGATGCTGTCTGCACGCTGACCGTTGAAAGAGCACAGCAGCGGGGGATCACACCGGAGTTGCTGAGCTGGCGCAACGACATCGATACGATCGGCGATCTTCAGGGTTGGCTGGCATGACCCAGGCGATCCCATCCCTGAGTGTGGTGATTCCTTGCCTGAATGAGAGCGAAAGACTGCCGTTGTTGCTGGCGGATCTCCAGCAAGGAACCAGCAATCACGAACTGGTGATCGCTGATGGAGGCAGCATCGATGGCAGTCTTGCGATCGCTCGACTCAGCGGAGCCCACGTGATCGCCGTGGAACCGGCCGGCAGAGGCCATCAGCTTGCCGCAGGCGCCCGCCAGGCATCCGGGACATGGTTGCTGTTTCTCCATGCAGACAGTCGTCTGCCGAAGTCTTGGGCTGAACGCATCCGTTCGGTTCTGCTCTCACCGCAGGCAGCAGCATCCGCCTGGTATTTCGATCTCCAGATCCAGCCTGGAACCCCGATGAGGCACCTACTGGCCAAGGCTGTCGCCCTTCGTAGCCGGTGGCTGCAAAGGCCTTATGGAGACCAGGGACTTCTGCTTCACCAGACCCTCTACGCGCGCTCTGGTGGGTTCGCCGATGTCCCCTTGATGGAAGACCTCGACCTGGTGGAACGACTGAGCAAGATCGCAAGCTTGCGTCCTCTGCACACCCCCTTGATCACCGATGGCCGTCGCTGGGACCGCTGTGGTGTGCTCCGGCGCAGCTTGCAGAACTTCAAGCTCAAACGGAGATGGAAACAAGGTGTTTCCCTGGAAACGCTGGCCCGCGACTACTACGCGTCTTAGTTGGCGTACCAAAAGCCACAACGATGACCGCCGGGCTCCAGGTCCCAGCCCAGCCGTTGGTAGAACGGCAACACACCTGGATCCGCGAACAGGGTGGCGCGCTCTGTGCCCATCGTGCGCAAGCAATCGAGGATGTAATCCATGAGCTGCTTACCGAGGCCTGCCCCCTGATAAAGGGGATGCACGGCCACATCCCAGATGGTGGCCTCAAGCACCCCATCACCAGTGCAGCGGGCAAATCCAATCAATCGGGGAATCCGCGCGTCATGACGCCACAGACCAACCCGCAGAAGGCTGTGATCAAGGGCCTTGCGAACCCTGCGCACAGGCCGACGGCTCCAACCCACCGCTTCCAGAAGCTGCTCCAGCTCCACGAGATCGAAAGTCCGGTGCTGACTGAACACCAGAGTCAGCTGCTCGTTGGGAGACGTGCACAGCTTGGCTTGTTCGCCATACATGGCCTGCAGAGTTTCTGGCGTGAGGGAGGAACCGCTGATCACCTGCAAGTGCTGCTTTGGTGTGATCTTGACGCACCGGAGGCCGAGAAGACGGCAGGCTGGTCTCGCCTTTGACGCTCTGATGAACGACGCTCCCCTGCTGATCGCCGTGCATGGCTGGATGCTGAGCCGACAGGTCTGGGAACCATTTGTGCAGACCTGGGAACAGCGGGGCATCCCTGTCAGCTTGTGGTGTCCGGACCTGCCTGGATTTGGAGACTGCGTTCGCTTCAAGGCGCTTCTGCCCACGCTGGCGGCCTATGGACGTTGGTTGGCCGCTCAGGCTCTGGAGCGAGCAGCAGGTCGGCCATTCATCCTCATGGGTCATTCCCTTGGAGGGAGCGTGGTGCTGCACGCGGAAGCCGCACTGCGCAGGGACGCCGAGCCAGGCTTGCGTGGCCTCGTTTGCGTGGCAGCGGGGGGAGGCATTTATCAGCCCAAACCGTTCCGGCAACTGCGCTCGATCGGACGACGCGTGATTGACCTACGACCGGACGTGCTCAAGAGACTGCCTCCTCCTTTGGGACGCTTGGGTCCGGTACGGGCCGAGAGTCGCGCTGCCCGGGGGCTTCTTGTGAACAGCACCAGCAGGGGAGCTGTTCGCCAACTACCAGGGATGGTGGCACGGCTTTCAGTGAACAGCCTCTGGATCGGTGGGGAGCGTGATCAGGTGATGGAGCCGGGTTATGTCCGCCACCTGGCCGGGTACAGCCCTGGTCACGACTACCGTGAGATTGCGAACTGCGGGCATCTGCCGATGCAGGAGCAACCCGAGGAGTTGTGCACTGTGATCGAAACTTGGTTGGTCGATCAGAGCCTGGCCAGACCACGTTCCTGAAGATCGGCCAGTTCGGCATACAACCCCCCTTGGGCTCGAAGCTGGAGATGGCTTCCCTGCTCGATCAGGCGACCACGGCGTAACACCAGAATCCGGTCTGCCGCTTCCACAGTGGCCAAACGGTGCGCGATCACCACAGCCGTTCGTCGTTCCAAAAGCCGATCCAGATCACGTTGCAGGGTGGCTTCGGTGGAAGGGTCGAGAAACGCAGTGGCTTCATCCATCACCAACACCGTGGGATTGCGAATGGCGACCCGTGCAACTGCCAAGAGCTGCCTCTCTCCTGAGCTGAGATTTCCACCCCTTTCCCGGAGTTCTGTGTCGAGTCCATCCGGTAGGCGATTGAGAAGACCAGTGAGACCGAGATCCCTGCAGATGTCCTCCAGCTTCTGATCGTCGATGGTCTGATCAAGCCGCAGGTTGTCGGCGATGCTGCCGCTGAAGAGAAAGGTGTCCTGCAGAACCACTCCGAGCTGATGACGCAAATCGGAAAGAGAGAGGCTGCGGATGTCTTCGCCATCCAGCAGGATCCTCCCCCGCTGGGGTTCATAAAGACGGCAAAGCAAACGGATCACCGTCGTCTTCCCGGAACCGGTTGGGCCGACCAACGCAACATGCTCCCCGGGTGCAATGCGGAAACTGAGGTCTTCAAGGATCGGTTCGTCAGGGCGATAAGCGAAATGCACGTTGTCGAAAATCACTTCCCCTCGTTGCGCTTGGATGAGTTGAAGTGGCTTGGTGTTGGTGGATTGCTGAACGCCATCCGCAGAGATTGGTTGCTTCTGGATCTCGAGGGGCTCCTCGAGCAACTCACCGATGCGCTCCACAGCCGTCAGCCCACCCTGGATCTGAGTGAAACGTTCAGCCATCTGGCGAAGGGGATCGAACAGACGCTGTGAGTAGAGGATGAATGTGGTGAGCGTGCCCAGCCCCATCGCCCCTGCTGTGACCATCCATCCCCCCAGAGCGAGAACGATTGCGACCGCGCCGAGCGACACCCATTCCAGAAATGCGGAAATGCTGCTGTCGTAAAAAATCGTTCCATTCACAGCCTTTCTGTACGCCAAACCAGTGGTTTCAAAACGGGCACCATTGAAAGCTTCCCGCCTGTACATCTGCACCACTTCCAGCCCCTGAAGATTTTCCTGAAATTCAGCATTCAGCTGGGAGAGTTCTTCTCGCACTCTGTAATTCGCCTTGCGGTAGCGACGCTGAAGCCAGAGGATGAAAAGAGTGACCGGAACTTGTGTGACGAGGAGAAGCAATCCGAGTCGCCACTCAATCAGCAGCATGGAGATGGCGATCACCGTGAGTGACACCAGATCTCCGAGCACACCCACAGCACCACTGCCGAACACTTCAGCCAGAGCGTCGACGTCACTGGTCAGCCTGGTGAGAAGCTTTCCAACTGGCATTCGGTCATGGAATCGGAGCGATAAATCCATGGCATGAGCAAACAAATCACGCCGGATCCGCGCCGTCAGACGCTGCCCCACAGTTTGAATATTGAACGATTGGTACCCCTGCAGAGCGAGGCGCAGCAACACTGATAACAACAGCGTGCCGATGATCAGGCGGATCGCCATCGTGCTGTCCAACGCTTGAAGAGCCGGAAGAACCGACTCATTCGTGGCACCAGCCACGGTGCGAAGCACTGAAATCGCCTGACCGACGAGGAGAGGTTGGATGGCTCCAGCCAAAGCCAATGGCACCAACAACGTCAGTGTGAGCAGGAGACGGCCTCGGTCACGTCCGAGATAACGGCCCAGCCGGCGGATTCGTTGCAGATCTGATCCCGCCATCAGCTCACACCCACCGCATCTTGCGGAGAGCGCTGCATGGTGTCGATGATGCCTTGAAGCTCTCCCTGATCCAGTCGCAGAGCAAGCGGATGACCGACAAGCCGAGCGGTCGTATGAAACAGATCCTCGATGGCCACCAGACCGTTGTCACGCAATGTGCGCCCGGTGGCCACAAGGTCAACGATGGCTTCAGCAATGCCAGTGATCGGGCCTAGTTCCACAGAACCCGTGAGATGAACAAGCTCAACGGGAAGATCAATGGAATCAAAGTACTGACGCGCGCATCGAGTGAACTTGCTGGCCACCCTGCAATGCGGAGGGAGATCCGTGGCTCTGGTGTAACCGCTGGTGTCCTTGACAGCCACAGACATCCTGCAGCCTCCGAAGCCAAGATCCACGAGATGGGCCACAGGCATTTGGTGTTCACGAAGCACGTCGTAGCCCACAATTCCAAGCTGGGCTTGCCCGTAAGCCACATAAACAGGCACATCACCGTTGCGCACAAGCAGAGCTCTAGCCCGTCCGCAGGTGGAGGGAACCATCAACTGACGGTTGTCGGGATCAAGAACCGCTGAAAAGTCCAGACCGGCCATTCGGAATCGTTCAACCGAATCCCGCAACAGCGCGCCCTTGGCCAGTGCAACGGTGATCATGGACGTGAGCAACATCTCGGACTTTAACGATGAGCCTGACGCTGGAGAGGGAAGCCATTCAGCCTCTACCTGTCCTGCAGGACAACATCATCTGGATCTGGTCACGGGGATCGGAGGCCGTTGTCGTGGATCCCGCCGTTGCCGAGCCAGTGATTCAGACCCTGCAGGAGCAGCAGCTGACCTTGATCGCTGTCCTTCAGACCCATCACCACGCTGATCACATTGGTGGCACCCCAGGCCTGCTTCATCACTGGCCAAACGCTGCTGTGATCGCCTCAGAACAGGACCGACGCCGAATTCCCTTCCAGACGCAACCTGTCTCTGCCGGGGCACAAATCCAGTTACTGGGCGTGCCCGTGGACGTCATCGATGTGCGGGCCCATACCAGCGCCCATCTCGCCTTTTTCCTTCCAGAGGGATGTTCAGCAACCGAACAAACCCCTGCGCTCTTCTGCGGCGACACCATGTTCAGCGGAGGATGCGGCCGCCTGTTTGAGGGCTCTCCCGACGAGATGCACAGGGCCTTACAGAAATTCGCCGCACTCCCTGATTCCACACGTGTGTACTGCGCCCATGAGTACACAGAGGGCAATCTCCGCTGGGCGCACGCACTCAAACCTGAAGACCAAGCGATCACAGCGCGACTCAGAGAGGTCGTTGAGCTCAGGAGTCAGAAGCAGCTCACTGTCCCGAGCACAATCGCTGAGGAACGTCGGTCCAACCTCTTCCTCCAAGCGCAATCAGCGACAGAACTCGGTCGTTTGCGGCAGCTCAAAGATGATTGGAAAGGCTTCTGAGAGTCTTGCGTTGCGGGTGCAGCAGCACGGTGATACCCGGTTGGAGCTGCAGCTGACAGCGCAGTCCTCGCCCGTAATCTTCGGTGAGCGGTCTGAGAAGGCGAAGCTGACGCTCTCCGCTCTGCACTCTGTAGAGCCAGCCATGGCCAAGGAATTCCCGTCCCATCACGCAGTCCTCACCTGAAGGATCAGGGCGCAGCGCAATGGCTTCTGGAGCAACGAGCACGGTGGCGTTCGCGGGGAGTGATCCTTCCCCAAGGCCTCCGGGATCTTCCAGATCGCCGAGAGGGCAACGCAAACAACCCGCTGAAGGCTCAACCCAAACCGGCAGCACATTGCTCTGCAACACAAAGCGACCGACAAAGGGAGTGGCCGGTGATTCCACAAGCTCTCTTGGGCTGGCGCACTGATGCAGGGAACCATCGCGCAGAACAGCCACGCGATGACAGATCGCCAATGCCTCTTCAGGGTCGTGGGTGACAAGCACTCCGCTGGCATTACAAGCACTCAGCACGGCGGGGAGTTCACTGCGTAACCGCAACCTGACCTCCACATCAAGATTGGAGAACGGTTCATCCAGAAGCACCACCGACGGGGCGGGTGCCAGAGCACGTGCCAGGGCCAAGCGCTGTCGCTGCCCACCCGACAGTTCATGGGGATAGCGCTGCTGGAGCCGCTCAAGGCCGAGCAATTCCAAAAGCCAAGTAGCCCGGCTTGAGTCCTGTCCGCGGCGCAGGCCAAAGCAGGTGTTGTCCCAGGCATTGAGATGCGGGAACAGCGCATAGTCCTGAAACACCATGCCCACACCACGCCGCTCTGGGGCCAGAGATCGCCCTGGGGTCGCCACATCGCGACCGTGGAGGCGCACAACCCCGCGGGTGGGGGTCTCAAAACCGGCAATTAACCGCAACAACGTGGTTTTCCCGCAGCCGGACGGCCCCAACAAGCCCACCAACTCCCCGTTGTGAAGCTTGAGATCAATCCCCTGAAGGGTCCAATCATCAGCGGATCCGCCATAGCGATGCCAGAGGCCATCGATCTCAACGGGCAACGCCCCCATCGGCACGAAACGCGAAGATGCAGTTTCATTGTGAAGCTCGACCATGTCCGCAGCGCCGCTTCAGGCCGTGATCACCGACCAAGCTCCAGCTCCGGTGGGTCCTTATAACCAGGCGGTTCAAGCCAATGGTTGGCTGTACTGCTCCGGGCAGATTCCCCTCGACCCCATCAGCGGAGACATGGTGGGTGGAGGCGATGTGGAAGCAGAAACGCGCCAGGTGCTGAAAAACCTTGATGCTGTGCTGAAAGCAGCAGGCACCGATCCATCCCGAGTCGTGCGCACAACGGTGTACCTGGTGGATCTGAACGATTTCCAAGCGGTCAATGCGATCTATGCCGAACGATTCGGCGATGGGGTCAGTCCTGCCAGAGCCTGCGTCCAGGTGGCTGCATTGCCCAAGGGATCACGAGTCGAGATCGATTGCATTGCCTACGTGGGCTGAACGTCGAGGAGCCCCGACCCATGCGGATCTCAGCATGAAGTGTCGGGGCCAACGCCATGGAAACGCGTCCATCCCTTAGTGCCTTAGCAATCACTCAAGCTGGCTATGGACGCGTTGCTCCATTCCTCTGGACAGGCTGGTCAACAAGCGTCAGAGGGGCTGGTCCCCTGGCTGAATGCACGAGAGGAAGCGACGCAATCGCTTGTGAATCACGGCTGGCAGCGTCTCTATTCAGCGCTCACCCCCCATCGAGCCAGCGTCACCCTGCTTGATCCCAGTGAAAGCCTGCAGATCAGCCTGCAAATTCCCATCGACGATGGGGAGGGCCTTGGAGGTGACTGGGATCTATGGATCGAAGCCTGCAACCGACAGCTCAGCGTCCCCTTGAGACTCTGGCTCGAGGAACAAGGCGTCGAGCGGATGGCATTGTGCCGGTTGAGCGGAATTGGCGAACAGTCGATGGCACAACCGCTCGATCTCAAGGCCATGCTTCAGGTGGCTCGCTGGCTGCAGGACCCGATTGAAACCATCGAAGCGATCGCCAAAGCGCATAGCAGCCAATTGGTCCTTCACCTCGCAGGCCTTGGACCCAACAGCTGACCGACGGTTTCATAGGTTGAGAGTTGCACCCGAGCAACCCTCATGCCCCAGGCCAAGCTGACCATCGGCGAACTGGAAGCGGGTTACCCCTTGTACTGCAAGGCTTTACGAAGACTCCTGAAGGAAGGGCGGGAGGTCAAAGAGATCGAGAGAACCGTGTGCTGGGGACACCTCGAGACTCTCAACCGCTGCCTACCCGGACGCTACAAAGCGCCGTCATACCTGATGGCATTGATCCGGCGGGACCTCGAGCAGGCCAGCCCTACATGACGCTGCACCTCAAGCAACAGTCGGGGGCTCAGTGAGAGGCAGGGAGGGATCCTCACCCTCCACAACGCCCTGAAACACGCGACTGGACAGCACATCGGCAGCCTCAATTGTGACCAAATCATTGCGTTCCACAGGGCTGTGCATTTGCGAAAACAGCCGATTGGCCTGCCTCAGACGAAGGCGATCCACTGCGTTACGCATGGAGCGAGCATTGGCGAAAAAAGGAAGCTGGCGTCGCCTGGATATATAGGCTTTAAAAGCATCAACAGCATCGGCGCTGAATTCGTATTGCTGCTGGTGCAACAACAAGGTGGTAATTTTCAATAATTCGGATTCATTATAGTCCGGAAAATCAATATGATGAGCAACGCGCGAGGACAAGCCTGGATTGGATTGGTAAAACTCGTTCATTTTATCTTTATACCCAGCAAAAATCACAACAAGATCATTGCGCTGTGACTCCATCTCCTGCAAGAGTATTTCAATCGCTTCAGCGCCATAATCACGTTCGTTACCAGGCTTGTAAAGATAATAAGCTTCATCAATAAAAAGAACTCCACCATGGGCTCTCTTGATCATCTCTTTTGTTTTAGGCGCTGTATGGCCAACGTATTGCCCCACTAAATCATCACGCGTAACAGTCACGACATGGCCTTTTCTGAGATAACCCAAACGATGCAGAATCAGTGACATGCGGAGTGCCACGGATGTTTTCCCAGTACCAGGCTGACCAGTAAAGGACATGTGGAGACTGGGTGCAGTACTGACCAGGTCGAGTTGTCGCCGTGCCTGATCAACCAGCAACAAGGCTGCAATCTCACGAATGCGGGTCTTAACTGGACGCAGACCAATCAACTCCTGATCAAGCTGCTGAAGAACGTCTGCAACACCGGAAGAGTGGAAGGAAGAAGCGAGATCAATCAACGAGCTCATCGATGCGTTGGGCGAATGCGTGGTCGTCGGTTGTCAACGCTGCATCCTCAGCGTCACTCAACGGTCGCAGGGTTACGTTGACGTAAGTCTTGCCAAAGCTGAGATCGGGGAAGCGGTCTTGAGCTTCACTCAAGCATCCAAGGCGATCAAGAAAATCGCGAGTTTCCCCATAGGTTGAGAATTCAAAGCGCTTTTCAAGACAAACCGGACGCTTGCGCTCGTTCCACTGATCCATTCCTGCTTCAGACCAACTGAAAGAAAGCTAGAGGAGAGCCCCTCGTTGACATCCCATCAGACGTCCAGCCCAAGCACCAGCGTAGGCGCGATTCGCCTCCTGATGAGCAGGATCCGAGCTCTCCAGGGGGTGAGGCATGGTGCCTGCAATGGCGGCATTCGTAACGCAGAACATTGACTTCTGAAAGCTCACACAGATCTGCACGTGCACATCAGCGTCAGAGCGGCCATGGGACTCATACCAGGAACTCAACTCCTCTGGAAGATTCCGGTACATATCCTGCATGCAAAGACTTGGAGGAATCCCAGCCCCCATGCTGGGCACGGGATCGGCATACAGCGCACCATATTTAAATTGACTCTGATCAGGGGAGATCTGACGGGCCTGAGCGTTGTATGACACCGTGCCCAGGAATGGCATCCCACGGAAGAAGACAGCCTCCACGTAGGGAACCGCCACATCCACAAGAAATGTAAGCCCAGCCTGCGGCGGCAGCAGCCACACGGACTCCTTCCCCAGAGTCACCTCGTAAGTGATTGGGTTTGCAGCTGCAGCAACAAGACCATCACGGATGTGATGCACGACATCGAGAACACAAGCCACTTCACCGATTCGATAGCGACGAGCAAGATCAATAAACACATCACTCATCACCCGCCAAAACAGGCCAAGGGCGTAAATCGTGGTCATCGAGCGGATCGCTTCCGGAGCGAATCCTGGATAAAGAGCATTGACAAGCCGCAGCAATGGATCACGACGGCTTCGCAAACCAATCACCTGCTGACAGGCAGTTTGGAATTCATCCGAATCGAAATACGCATCCATACCGCCGGTACCATGCCAAAACATCGCCTTCTGACAGTATTCAGCGTATTCAAAATTGATACGATCACCAAGAAGATGATTCCAAAGACGTTCAATGGAAAAACCTTCGTGGAAAAACCGGAATGCGGGGAAAGGATTGAGAAGTTGAGTTTTACCTTGATGAATCAGATTTCGACTATAGGCATCGAGAACGAGACCATAGCTTTCAAGAACATTGACAACCTGCAACAGGTGATCAGCGGTATCAGCCAGGAGGGGAGTATCGGACAGCAGACGCCGAATGAGTTCATCCTGATCAGGCAGACCCTGTGCTGGGTTTTGGAGCAGCGGTTGAGGTGTGGTGATCATGCGAAACCTCCTGTTGGAACCAGCGCGGCAAGTTCACTCAGCTGTGTCGTAGCTGCCTGACTGAGTCCGACCAAAAGGTGGGGAGCCAAGCCAAGGATGAGGATCAGCAGAGACATGGACAATGCTGGAATCTGCTGACCCAACGGAACCCTACCGAGAATTGACGGATTGGGAGTGGCGCCTGAGACCGTTGCAAGCCGACCAAAAAAGGCACGATTAACCAGCAAAAGGAAATACACCGCCGTCAGACCAGAACCAATCATCGAAAACAGGGTGGCAAGGGGAAAGGGCTCGAAACTCCCCTTGAAGATCAAGAACTCGGAGATGAAGCCCGCCATCCCTGGAATACCCGCACTGGCCATCACGCCAATAATCATGAGTGTCCCAGTGAGAGGCAATCCTCGCTGAGGATTCAACAATCCTCGGAGAACATTGAGATCGCGTGTTCCCGTTCGTTCATAGACGACCCCAACCGCCAGAAACAGCACTGCAGAGATCAGGCCATGGCTCACCATCTGAAAGAGAGCACCCATAATCGCCAAAGGCGTTGCAGCAGCTGCCGCGAGCAACACATATCCCATATGCCCAACCGAGCTGTAGGCAACCATGCGCTTCATGTCTGATTGCGCGATGGCAGCGAGAGATCCATACAACACCGAAATCGCCGCCCATCCAGCCAGCCATGGCGCGGCAACAGACCAAGCCTCGGGGAAGAGCCCCAGGCAGAAACGCAGCAGACCATAAGTACCCAGCTTGAGGAGAACACCTGCAAGCAACACAGAGACCGGTGTTGAAGCCTCTGTATGGGCGTCAGGCAACCAGGTATGGAATGGAAACAAAGGAATTTTGATGCCGAATCCAACGAGGAGAGCGCCCATCAAAATCAACTGGGTTAGTAAGCTCATCTGCCCAGCAAGAATTGGACGAATCCCAAAATCTGCAGAACCGGTAATCAGAGCAATGCCTAGGAATGCAGCAAGAATAAGGATTCCCGAGACTGCAGTTATAACCAAAAACTTTGTTGACGCATAGGCTCGATTTGCGCCTCCCCAAATCGCGATCAGCAGCCACAAGGGAATCAGCTCCAGCTCGTAAAATATGAAAAATAGAAGTAAGTTCTGAGCCAGAAAAGCACCATTTACCGCCCCACTGATCACCAAGATCAGTGAAAAGTAAAGCCGGGAACGATTATCAACAGAACGCGAGGCGAAAGCAGCAACCAAACAGAGGACGGCATTCATCAGCACAAGCGGAAGGGACAAACCGTCCACACCGAGACTGAAATCAAGGCCGACAACTGGAAGCCAAGGCACACTATCAACAAGCTGCTGTCCAGCATCTAATGACCGGAAAGGGATTAACAATGCAAAGCTGTAAATACACTGAGCAGCAAGAACGACCAGGGCAAGTGATCGATTCCTGCCGGAATCATCCGGAGGCAAAACACTGATCATCAGTGCTCCGAGGAAGGGAATTAAAAGAAGAATCGTAAGCATGGCAACCTCAGTTCAAAACCCAACTCAGTGAGGAAAGAAGGATCACAATCGCAGCAATGACCGTGAGCACATAAGACTGAGTCTGTCCACTAATACTGAGCTTGAGACCTTCCGCAGACTGAAGAGAAAGTCGAGCCAGACCATGAAGCACCCCATCGACGACATTGCGATCAAACCAACCCGCTAATCGCGCAAAACTCGCCACAACATTCACAATCGTAACCCTGTAAAAACGTTCGGTGTAGAAGTCGTTCTCAAACAGATCCTGACACCAACGCAACAGAGGATTGAGAGATCGAGACCAGGCCTTATTCAGCGGAATCAAAGCACCGATCAAGAGACCGATCATTCCACTGATGACGACAAGCGCTGCTGCCCAAAGAGGGAAAGCCAGCAAGCCATCAAGAGATTCAAGCCGAATCAGCAGAAGGGGTGTCAGGAGCACGATCACCGAGAGGGCCACCATCGGCAGTGCCATCAACCAGTTCACCTCAGCAGCTCGCCTGGTCTTCGCGAGGGACTCACCAAGGAACACCTGCCTGAAGACACGGGTGAGATTCAGAGCCGTTAGAACGTTGGTCACCAAGAAAACAGGAACAAAAATCGCCTCACGAGCACCAATCAGTTCAACTGCCTGAGCGAGGCAAAGGAAGCCACCCAAGGGCAACAGGCCGACAAGTCCAGCACCACCAATCAGGAAAGAGCCTGTTGTCGCCGGCATGCGACTGGCCAAGCCACCTAGCTCGGTAATGTCTTGGCAATTGGTTGAAGCAATGACTCCTCCAACGCTCATCGAGAGGAGCGCTTTCGACACCGCGTGAGCATAAAGAAGAAGCAAGGCCAACACAGGAACCTGAAGGGAGATCGCAATGAAGACCAAACCCAAATATGCCGTTGTTGAATAGGAAAGCGTCCTCTTGATATCCACCTGGGCGATCGACACCAATGAACCGCCGATCGCACTGATCGAACCAATCACTTGAAGAACGACCAAGGTGACCGGAGCGTTTTGAAGGAGAGGCATCACTTTCAACAACACGATGGCACCGCAAGTGACCACCACGGAATTGCGGAGAATCGAGGCTGGATTGGGTCCTTCCATCGCTTCATCCAACCAGAGGTGCATGGGAAATTGGGCACACTTTCCTGTGGGACCAGCAATTAATCCAAGCCCGAGAAGTGTTGCAGCAAGGGGGAGGAGTGTTTTCTGAGCAGACCAGCTGTACAGATCTTCAAAGCTCGTGACACCCGACCATGCCGTGACTGCCACAACACTCATCAGCAGCAAGACATCGCCAACCCGCTTGGTCAAAAATGCATCTCGGGCTGCAGTCACAACGAGTGGCTGGGCATACCAAAAGCCGACCAAGAGATAGGTCGACAAGGTCAGCATCTCCAGAAGGAAGTAACTCTGGAACAGTGAGTCACTCAGAACAACACCTGACATAGCCCCTTCAAAAAATCCCAATAGGGCAAAGAACCGAGCAAGCGCCCATTCCTTGTCCATGTACCCAAGGGAGTAAATCTGGGACAAAAGGCTCAACCCAGTGATCAGCTCAAGGGCGGAGACATTTGTGAGCGAGAGGCTGAAACTGATTTCGAGGTTGAGATCGGCCACAGAGAGCCAGGGCACTCGGATCAGCGCTGGTCCGGTGAGCATCACGTCTCTGAGCACCAGGCTGCCGTGCACCACCGCCAGCAGGGTCAGAAGAATGTTGAGATAGGCGGGGGGCTTATGGGCATCCCGACGAAACCAGCCAAAAGCCCAGGGAAGAGACACAATCATCCCGGCCAATCCGTAGATGGGAATGAGCCAGGCGGTCTGAAGTGGCAGCGTCAGTGCTGAAGTCAAAGGAAACGAGACCCGGGTCTTCGTATGGCGTGTTGGCCGGGGAATCTACTCTGAAAAGTCGAGAGTTGGCATCCGCGATCAACTACGTCGTCGCACATTGGTCGCGATAAGGGCCGGTTCCACTTCCTGGTGCGGCCTGGCGATGATGTGAGCCGCAACGAGGCCGTCTCCAACCCTCTCGCAGGCGTCAGCCCCGGCACGCACCGCAGCATTCACAGCGCCAGTCTCTCCGCGCACCATCACGGTCACGTAACCGCCACCGACGTACTCACGACTAATCAGACAAACCTCTGCTGCCTTGGTCATGGCATCAGCAGCCTCGATCGCAGGCACCATGCCCCGGGTCTCAATCATGCCCAGAGCGATCCCCTGAATGGGCTGAGCAGCAGGTGCAGGGGATGTCGGGGCGGGCTTTGCCACGCTCCCTCTCCCTCCGGAACCTGTGGCTGCACTTCGACGGGTCGTGGAGCGACGGGTCGTCCCCGACGTGGATCGACTGGCGCTGGAACGCGTGGAGGTTGAGCTGGCAGCTGTCGAACCAGTCGATGCCGCTGGGGAGGAGCTGGCCGCCGGGGCTGGAGAGCTAGAAGCGGGAACTGGAGAGGTGGAAGCGGGAACTGGAGAGGTGGAAGCGGGAGTCGCCACAGGCTTCACATCAACAGTCTTGTTCGCTGCAGCACTGCTGCGGGTGGTGCGGCGACGAGGGGAAGAAGAAGAGGTGGCCATGGAGTTAACAGTTTGGAAGCGGAACGGAAACGGAGGAGAGAGGGGAAAACTCCCTATCCGTCCGGATTCCAGAAATCGATGATGCCGCCGATCGTGAGATCAGTGAGGACCTTGTTGTCCGGGCAGGCATGTCGGGCAGCGGAGCCACTGGCAGTGAACACCCAGTTGCCCTCACGGGCACCCACAGGATCCACTGCCACCAATTGTTTGCCCTTGGAATTGCGCAAGACGCGCAAGTGCATGTGATCCAATCCGGCCACGCGGAAGGTGCATACCAGGGTTCCCATGACCTGCATGATCTCCATTAGGAGCTCGCGCCTCCCGAAGGATTCGCTGGTGGAGTTGATGTTGGTGCAGCTGCAGACGGTGGTGCCGGCGCAGACGGTGGTGCCGGAGGCTTGGGAGGGTCAGGTTCCCAGTGGTCAATGATTCCCACAATCGTGAGATCACTGGGATAAGACTTGCTCCCTGCCGCTTCGCGAGCGGCCGAACTGCTGACGCAGATCACCCAGTCGCCTGGTTTGGCGCCCACAGCATCCACCGCAACCTTCTTCGTGCTGCCGTCTTGCACAACCTGAAGATGTTTGTGCTCGAAATCAGGAATCCGGTTGGTGGAAACGAGCGGCTTGATGACCTTGACGATCAACATGATCAGTGAGCCTCCTGTTGAACTGGATCAAGGGTTGAACCAACGACAACAGCGGAATGGGGCTGGTCGCGGTCGCGAATGGTGAGCAGCGTATGAAGAAGCCCCTCACTCACCAAAGGGGCATAACGATCGTTGATCGCCAACTGGATGCGATGGCAATCAGCAATCGCGCGGTCACGGGCACCGGGAACTTTTCCTGAGTAGTCGAAACGCACCACAACGGGGATCGGAAGATCGCGGGATACATTCAGGCCCTTGAAGATTTTCACTCCCACATCCAGATCTGGAGCTCCCTGCTCAACCGTGTCGAGATGGGCGAAATACGTGAGATTGCGGAGGTGTACTTCCTTAAATCCAATACCAACACCAATAAATCGTTCGGCATGCCCAGCATCGGGGTAAGGTCCTCGATGCTGGGAAAGGACATAGTCCTGCTGGGAGAAGTTATTCATCAGCAAACGAGAAATAAAGCGCACCATCCCAGAGTCGGGAGGCGATGCAACATGAGTACTCACAGCAGCTTCAACCGCTTCGTGCGCCTGCTGTGGTGTCAGAGACACCGTGCTGTCGTACAGAGCTTTGCCACACAGCCATTGATCAAGACGGATATCTCCCTTCTGATCGGGAACATGAACACGAATGGCATCCGTATCAGTATCAAGACCGATCAAAAGCAGATCAACAGACGCACCGCAACAAAAGCTGTTTTCAACGGCCTCCTTGAAATCAAGCAAGCGACGCAGTCCGGAGGATGCCGCCAGACAATCGTCGCTTCCATGGGCTGCACATCCTTGATGCAGAGGATCAACTGAACTGAAGTGGTAGGCCACCACTTTCAGATAACGGGTAGCGGCGTGAGCTTCATTGGGAATCTGCTCACGAAACCGTCGATGTTCGGTCTTCACCCAGCGATTGACCGTGTTTTCAACATCAAACATCGCGCCAGCATGGGAACGACGGCGAACAGCACTGAAAGGGATACGCAACGCGTAGGCAATGGTGTGAGCCAATCGACCGTCAGCACAAGGCGTGACATCCAGCAAATGGAATCCGCACTCCAGAAGAAAAGCCTCAAAGGCCTCTGAACCTGCACCCCCGTTTGCACCTTGAAGCGGATCCTCCTGGAAGAAGTGATCACTGAACTTTTGATGGGATTGAAAAACGCACCACGCAAACAGTGCTCGCATGTCCAAGGGACGAACCCAGGACTGTTCGAGGATGTGATCCGGCAAGTCGAATCCCAGTTCCGCCCGAGCCAGACGTTGCGCCTGCGCAATGAAATCGGGCTCATGCTGCAAGACCGACACTTGCTTAAGGACAGGAACGATTCGATCAAACCGGCCTTTCACCTCGCTTTCGTAAGCCTGGAGATGAGTGTTTTGTTGTTGATCCGTGAGGGGATGGAGATCAACAGCCCAAGGGAGAGAGGAGCGGCTGAGATTGACAGTCGACTTCGATGGCTGAGAAGACTTCTTAACCCATCCAGGCTGTTGGTTCGACCGACGAGGACGATCTTGCTGGGTACGAACACGTCCGGCGGTAACGGATCCAGAATTCACAACCGCCGCTTTGCCTGCAGTTGTCAACGCTTGGCGGCGTTGAAGCGCCGAAGATCGTGTGGCAGATCGGGTTAATGGAATTGAAGCCCCGGTGGACGTCGACGGTTGACCGTTCTGGGCGGACAGCTGACGCCGGGTAGGAGCCGTGGGCGCCTGAGGTCGCCCGCCACGAAAAGGCATGGAGCGAACCATCAGGCCATCAGCCCCGCGCGCCGCCGGAGACGGTGATCAATGAACCCTTCTCGGTGTTGCCGCTGGAACCGGTCACGCGGCTAACAGGCCATTCGATTGCATCATTTCGCTTGCGCTCGAAGGGAGACATGGCACTCATCGGTCCAGTACGACTTGGATTGCGCCGACGGGCCGAAGCACCCTCTGTACCGGTGACGTGCTCACCACGATCCCAGTCGTCACCGGTGACTTTTCTGGCCGAACCTTCGCCGGTCACACGGGAAACAGGATGTTGATCTTCATCCATGGTGACCGGTGCATCAGCCACAGGGGGTGTGGCCTGAAAATGACGACGCTGGAATTCGCGGTTATCGAAACGGAACTGCTCTGTGCCGGTGACCTTGCCACCGGCCATATCAAAAGGGCCGGTGATGCGGTTGCCCTCTTCATAGGAAGTACCAGTGACAGAACCCTGGGCATCACGCTGCTGCTGAGCGGCACGCGCTGGAGACATCACACTGAACCGTGTCCAGGCCGCACCTTCAGGGGTTTGGCCATGGGTGTCGGTACCAGCTGGCGCATCCTTGCCGCAGGCCTGAGCGAGCTGATCTGCCCCCATATAAGGAGTACCAGTGATCGCTTCGCAAGCACCGCGCTGATCTCCGGTCATCACACCGCCGACGCCGGGTTGGATTCCAGTCATGGCAGCGGAAGGAGTGCCAGGACGCACGGGGGTGCGCTCGCGGATGGCCTGCACAGCAGAAGTACCGCAGTGCTGACCGGCCTGCTCGAGTCCTGCATACGGCGTACCGGTCACGGCCTGACAACTGCCGGGCTCGTCGCCGGTGACACGCTCCGAGCGACCAGTGCGAGTTCCGCTCACCACCTGGTTGCGATTGGTGACGCTGAAGCCGACTTTGGCAGCTTCGGGCTCGGGCTTGGCCCCGCAGAAGGAATTCACCTGTTCCGCACTGATGTATTGATCGCCGGTGACGCGATGACATGAGCCGAACTCATCGCCTGTCACCTGGGAGGACCGGCCCACCATGGTGCCGGTGACACCCGTGCCGGAGAGGGTTCCCGAGAGTCCGACTTTGGGGGCAGGACGACCTTCGGGCAGGGGATCAGAACCAAGGTATTGATCACCAGTGAGACTGCGGCCAGCACCGGCTTCATCTCCGGTGACGCTTGACGAACGGCCAACCATCACGCCACTGACGGGGCGACCCTGCTGAGTCAGGCTGTGACCAACCTTGCGTGGGGAGACCTGGCCACCACCGCAATAGGCAGCGGACTGGTTGGCAGAGATGTATTCAGTACCCGTTACGTTTTTGCAAGTACCGGGCTCATCACCCGTGACCTTGTCGGAGCGACCAACCTCGTTGCCGGTGACCCGGTTGCCATGGCTCGTAGCGGACACGCGCACTTTGGCGGGGGTTGTGGGCTCAGGTGCCTGCTGGCAGAACGTCTGAAACACCTCAGCGCCTAGATATTCAGTGCCGGTGATGGAGCGGCAGGTGCTGGCCTCGTTGCCGGTGGTCTTCACCGAACGATTGGCTTGCGTGCCCGTGACCGTTTGGCCGGAAGTGGTCGTGCTTTCACCCACCTTCCAATGGGCATCTGCTGCTGCAGCCTGCTTGGCGCCGTGGCGATTAGGGCCGGAGGGACGGGTCACACCTGCGCTCTGCTTGTTGCGGGCACCGGCTTTCGCCCGGAGCTCACGCACTTGCTGAGCCAGCTCACGGCTCGTGAGATCTGGGTTCGCCTGTCGCGCCACAGCGGCGGCGCTAGTGGGTTGCTTACCGGCAGTCTTGCCATGCTTCGACATAGCATCGCGACGAGCCAACACAAGGGCACGGCTCGGATTCTCGAGGGCGCGACGCTTGGGCGTCGCACTGCGGCGGTCAGAGCGAGGCTTCAAAGTTGTGGGAGGGGCACTCAGCGGCGCTTGTTCAGCAGCACGCTGACCACCACAGCCACAGGTCTTTGTCTGTTCAACAGCTGGCGCCGAAACCTGGGATTGACGGGCAACGTCGGCGCGGTTCCGATCGCGGCTGGTATCAGCAATCTTGCCGCGGCGGGACAGTGCATCGCGGCGAGCCAGCACCAGATCACGGCTGGGATGACGTTGGGGCTTCACCTGAGAACTGCGGGATGGGGAAGCTGGTGTGAACGACACCGCGGGTTTCACCGGAGCAGCAACGGCTGGAGCAGTGGGCTCAACAGCGGCGGCAGCATCCGTGCGGGTTGGACGTGCGTCGGCGGCGGTGCGCACGCGATTGGCACCATCTCCTGCAGCCACAGAGGACTTCTTACCGGAGGTGGTCAGCGCCTTGCGGCGCTCGAGTGCGAGTTCGCGACTGGAAAGTCTTGCCATGTCCGCCCGAGGGTGTCGTCGTGAAGTGAAGGGGCACCTGCCCCTCCGGAAAAAGCTGGAGCCCTGAACGGGTCAGGGCTCGGAACCAAGGGTCCGAAGGATCAGCGTCCTTCGAAAACCACGAAGCAGGCACCCTGGCTCTGGGTGTAAGCGTCGTAACCGACGATGCGCACGTGGTGGTCGGGGTAGGCGCGATGGCAGGCCTCGAGCTCACTCACAACAACGTTGAGGTCCTTCTCTCCAAAGAAGGGAAGCTTCCAATAGGACCAATACGTGGCCATGGAATTGCTGGGATGGACGTGCTCGACGAGCGGGCTCCAACCCTGGGCAATGATGTACGCGATCTGGTCGTAGATCTCGTCCTGGGTCATCGGCGGAAGAAAGCCGAAGGTCTCCAGGGTGGCGACTGTTTGATAGTCACCCACTGTGCTCTGGAAAGGCATGGGGATCCTGGTAGTTAGAAAAATGTTGGGCCGGTTGCATCAACCGGCCAAAGAGACGATCAGTTCTGAACGTCGAGCTTGTCGACGGTGTCGAACTCGAACTTGATCTCCTTCCAGGTCTCGAGGGCGATGGCCAGCTCAGGGCTGTGCTTGCCGGCTTCCATGAGGATGTCGCGGCTCTCTTTCTCGAGATGACGGCCGGCGTTGCGAGCCTTGACGCAGGCCTCGAGGGCCACGCGGTTGGCCGCAGCACCTGCAGCGGAACCCCAGGGGTGACCGTGGGTACCACCACCGAACTGCAGGACGGAGTCGTCGCCGAAGATGGTGACCAGGGCAGGCATGTGCCACACGTGGATACCGCCGGAAGCGACGGCGAACACGCCAGGCATGGAACCCCAGTCCTGATCAAAGAAGTTGCCGCGGCTGCGGTCTTCAGGCACGAAGGATTCGCGCAGCTGGTCGATGTAGCCGAGGGTGGTCTGACGATCACCTTCCAGCTTTCCGACCACGGTGCCGGTGTGGAGCTGGTCACCACCGGACAGTCGCAGACACTTGGCGAGAACGCGGAAGTGGATGCCGTGCTTGGGGTGACGGTCGATCACCGCGTGCATGGCGCGGTGGATGTGCAGGAGCATGCCGTTCTTGCGGCACCACTTCGACAGACCGGTGTTAGCGGTGAAGCCACCGGTAATGAAGTCGTGCATGATGATCGGCATGCCGAGTTCTTTGGCGAACTCAGCGCGCTCGTACATCTCTTCGGGAGTGTTGGCGGTCACGTTGAGGTAGTGACCCTTGCGCTCGCCGGTCTCCTGCTCAGACAGCTTGATGGCTTCCGCAACGAACTCGAAGCGGTTCTGCCAACGCTGGAAAGGCTGGGAGTTGATGTTCTCGTCGTCCTTGGTGAAGTCCAGACCACCACGCAGGCACTCATAGACAACACGGCCGTAGTTCTTGCCGCTCAGGCCGAGCTTCGGCTTGATGGTGCAACCCAGCAGGGGACGGCCGTACTTGTTCATCCGGTCACGCTCGACCTGGATGCCATTCGGCGGGCCATAGCAGCTCTTGATGAACGCCATCGGGAAGCGGATGTCTTCCAGACGCAGATGGCGCAGGGCCTTGAAGCCGAACACGTTGCCAACCAGGGAGGTCAGAACGTTGGTGATCGAACCCTCTTCGAACAGATCGAGGGGGTAAGCGATGAAGGCATAGAACGACTCCTTGTCACCAGGGACGTCTTCGATGCGGTAGCAACGGCCCTTGTAGAAGTCGAGGTCGGTAAGGAGCTCGGACCACACAGTGGACCAGGTGCCGGTGGAGGATTCAGCAGCCACAGCAGCGGCAACTTCTTCCTTGGGCACACCGTCCTGACCAGTGCACTTGAAGCAGGCCAGCAGGTCGGTATCGAGGGGAACGTAATCAGGAGTCCAGTAAGTGTCTCTGTACTCCTTGACCCCGGCGTCGTACTTCTTGCTCATGAGAAAACTCCGTTAAGTCGGTAAAGGGGGTGATGAACAGTCGAACCTCTCATTTCAGAGGCTCAGCTGATCTCAGTCCTTCTGACCAAGGAAGTTGCCATTGCCGAGTGCAGGCTCCACTTCGCGGTGGGGGCGGGCAATGATGTGAGCGGCAACGAGGCCGTCGCCGACGCGCTCGCAGGCATCAGCGCCAGCGCGCACTGCAGCGTTCACTGCACCGGTCTCGCCGCGCACCAGAACGGTGACATAACCGCCACCGACGAACTCACGACCAATAAGGCGCACTTCGGCAGCCTTGGTCATGGCGTCAGCAGCTTCGATCGCGGGGACGAGGCCGCGGGTCTCGATCATGCCGAGAGCGATGCCCATGGTTTCGTTAGCCATTGCCTACCGGGAAAGGGGGAGGATGTTCGCCGCTGACATTGCTCTGGCGAAGGCCTGGCCGTCAAGCGATCCAGAGAACTCTCGAGATCACTGTCCATACTGAACTTCATAAGCTCAGCTGATGAGCCTGTCCACGACTGATGTGATCAACTGCTTGCCCTGCGGTGAGCACCCGAACACATTGGGTTGCCAACGCCGGCCAAAGCCTTTGTTTACAAAAAGACATGCCCTCGCCGCTGGTTGGCAGCGCCGTTGATCCCACACAATGGAGCCCTTCCGGGGAGGTGCCTTGCGCAGGCTGATCATCGCCAGCGGCAATCCACACAAGGTTGCTGAGATTGAAGCCATGCTCGGTCCGATCGATGTGGACGTCTGTCGCCAGCCTTCAGATCTCGATGTGGAGGAAACAGGCAGCACCTACCTCGAGAACGCTCGACTGAAAGCCGTGGCTGCAGCCCAACGAACAGGGTGCTGGGCCCTTGCTGATGACTCAGGCCTGGAAGTTGACGCTCTTGATGGTGCTCCAGGGCTCTTCACTGCACGATTCGCCGCATCAGACCACGACAAGTTGGAACGCCTTCAAGCTGCCATGGCCGACATTCCCTACCGCAGCGCATGCTTTCGCAGCGCCATGGTGCTCTGCTCGCCTGAGGGGAACTGTGACGAGGAGTCCGAAGGGTTCTGCTGGGGTGAACTGCTTCATGCTCCTGCCTATCCGGGTGGAGGGATTGAATCCCTGTTCTGGGTGCGTGAGGCAGGCTGCAGTTATGGCCAACTCAACGCGTCCCAGCTCTCGAGGCTGGGCAGTCGCGGGAAAGCAGCACGCAGTTTGGCCCCAGGACTGCGACGACGCCTTCAACTGGACTGAATCAGCGCAGGGTTGAACGCCGATTCACCAAATCGATGGCGCGCATGGCGGCGGCGGCGGCCTCTTCAACATCACCTTCTTTTCCGGCAAGGGTGAGACGTCCGAAGGCACCAACCGCTTTCACATCCACCAATGTGATGTTGGAGGCCTTCTCGGCTTCGTTTGCAGCAATCAGCACATAACCAGCCGGTTCTGTCTCGAGGATGAACATGCTCATTCCCGCCTCGATCATCGAACCCCGCCGGTTCTGTCGATTGATCAGCACCGCATGGTCAGGTGTGATCGCGCGGATCACCTCAGTCCAACTCACCTCGGCCGGGCTGCGCTGGTCGATCGAACTGCCGATCGCTTCGAGAACCACATCTCCCGAGTGGAGCACTGTGCTCTGATCACGGTGGTAGAGAGCCATGGAGCCGAATGCCCGCTCCACCACCATCTGGCCGAGCCGCACATTGCTGGCCTTCAAGGCGATATCAGTGACACGGTGCACGGCCATTCCAGGAGACACTTCCATCCAGAGACAGGCATCCCCTGGAATCGGAAGAAACCCCTGACTGACAGACCCCATGTAGGCCGCAAGCTGGGGCTGAAGAGAGTCGATGAACACGTGCGTGCGCAGTTCGATCGACTGCACATGGCTGTTTCGCCGGGTGAAGCGCGACGATTCCGAGTCAGTGGTAACGACACAGCTGGCTCCGCTGGCGGAGGACTGAACCTCCGTACCGGTGACGAGGGCGCTGCCGCCAACGCGCCGCTCCCTGGCATCGAAGCCGGCGAAACGATTCATGGCGCGGATCTTACCGGAAGCCGATGGTGCGCAAGGGCCGTGCGCTTGCGTCACTGAAGCCAGCCGATACCTTCAGCTCACATGCATCAGGACCGATGACCTCGACACAGGAGCCCCGCCTAAACGAAGGAAATTCAGCCACTGAACTGAATGCTGAACAGGCACTGGGACTGGTGAGCTACGGCCTGATGCAGCGCTTGGCTGGAGAGGGACATGTCGAACTGCCTTGGTTGCCATCCCAAAACGAAGACAAATCCCAGAATCTGCATCAGCTAAGGCAACGGCTGGAGCTCACAGCACTGGCTCTCGAGACGGGTGCACCGCTGAGCACTGCCGAAGTGGGTTTTCTTCTTGGCGCAAGGCCTGGAACAGAGCAGGTTGAGCGCGGCGGGCTCTCCGCCAAGCGTGTAAGCCGCAATGTCTGGCGTCTCACCAAGATCGATGATTCTGAGGGGAGATCGGGCGGAAGCTTTGCAGATGAGCGCTTCCGCCGGCGCCTCTGAACAACTGGCAGCGCTTAGGAGGGATCCTGATCGCCACCGTCTTTCATGGAGTCATCCTTCATGGAATCGTCCTTCATTGCGTCGTCTTCCACGGCAACGCAAACGGTGGTCGCAGCCAGCTGCTCGCGAGCGGCCACCACAGGTGCAGCCTTGCCTTTCAGCTGTTCAGCGGCTTCGGCAAGGGTGAGATTTTTGTTCTTGCTGACTTCATCGACCGCTTGACGGAAAATCTCCACTTGATCGCGGTATTCCTTCACTTCCGCCTTCGTTAACTGATCTTCAGCTTTGTTCAGTGAGGAGAGTGCATTGTTGAGCTTTTCTCCTGCTTTCTCGGCATCAGCCACTGTGGATTCCGGTGTGAGCGCGTTGACCGCGAACACGGCGGCATCGACATCCGCTTGAGCGGCACAAACCGCCTCTACGCCTTTCGCCACTTTCACTTCATCCGTTACCGCTTTCTTCTCAGCGGACTGGCAAGCAGCAAGTGCCAAGCCGAGGGCCAGGGCAGCAGGGAGGGCACGCAGTGAGGACATGGAATCGTCCGATCGACGGTCGAAATGTAGTCAGATTTCCAGATTCGGACCGTCACGATCCCAAAGAGTTTCAGGCAGTTGGCCCCTTTTGGGATTCCAGCGCCATGGTGAGAACAGGATCTGTGGACGAAGGCGAAATGAGCGCCAATCTTCTCAAGGAGTCAGGGCCTCGGGAGGTGTTCTGCGGCCTGACGTCGATCGTGTGGCTGCACCGCCGCATGCCCGATGCTTTCTTTCTCGTGGTGGGATCCCGCACCTGCGCCCACCTGATTCAGAGCGCCGCCGGCGTCATGATCTTTGCCGAGCCTCGATTCGGCACCGCCATTCTCAGCGAGCGTGATCTTGCGGGTCTGGCTGATGCCCACGATGAGCTCGACCGGGTTGCCCGAGAACTCTTGGTGCGGCGCCCTGAAATCCGCACCCTTTTCTTGGTGGGATCCTGCCCGAGCGAGGTCATCAAGCTGGATCTCGCCCGAGCCGCCGAACGTCTCAATGAGGAGCTCCAGGGGCGAGTCCGGGTTGTGAATTATTCCGGAAGCGGTATCGAAACCACCTTCACCCAGGGGGAAGACGGAGCACTGGCTGCACTCGTGCCTCTGCTTCCGGCCAGCGACGCCCGTCAGCTTCTCCTGGTGGGCACATTGGCTGATGCCGTGGAGGATCGCCTGATCCACCTCTTCTCGAAACTCGGCATCGAGACCGTGCGCAGTCTGCCGCCGCGCCAGTCTTCCGAACTGCCAGCGGTGGGGCCCGGGACCACGGTGCTGCTAACGCAGCCCTTCCTGACCGAAACCGCACGGTTGCTACGTGACCGAGGCGCCACGGTGCTCAAGGCACCGTTCCCCCTCGGCACCGAGGGCAGCCGGCGCTGGATGGAAGCTGCCGCAGACAACTTCCAATGTCCGGCAGCCAAAGTCCGCGACGTGCTCGATCCTCTTGAAGCACGGGCCCGGATCGCCATCGCTCCCCACCGGGAAGTGCTGGAAGGCAAGCGCATCTTTTTGCTGCCGGAATCCCAACTTGAACTCCCCCTGGCCCGCTTTTTGCACCGAGAGTGCGGCATGGAGCTGGTGGAAGTGGGGGTTCCTTATCTCAACCGCGAGCAGATGGGCGAGGAACTGGCCTTGCTGCCGGATGGCACAACAGTGGTGGAGGGGCAGCACGTGGAACGGCAGTTGGATCGGGTCCGCGCTGGCCACCCAGATCTAGTGGTGTGTGGGATGGGACTTGCCAATCCCCTGGAAGCGGAGGGGATCACAACCAAATGGTCAATCGAACTGGTGTTTAGTCCGATCCACGGCATCGACCAGGCAGGCGATCTTGCCGAATTGTTCTCACGTCCACTGCACAGACGCCAACTGATCCACCCGGCTCTGCATCCGAAACCCTCCAACCACCCCGTTCACGCCTGAATCGATGGAACTAACGCTCTGGACTTACGAAGGCCCCCCCCATGTGGGAGCCATGCGCATCGCCGCCTCAATGCATGGGGTTCACTACGTGCTTCATGCACCCCAGGGCGACACCTATGCCGATCTTCTGTTCACGATGATCGAACGCCGCGGGCAGCGACCACCGGTGACTTACACCACCTTTCAGGCCAGAGATCTGGGAGGCGACACCGCAGAACTGGTCAAGCGGCATGTGCAAGAAGCAGCGGATCGCTTTCAACCCGATGCTCTGCTTGTGGGAGAGAGCTGCACGGCCGAATTGATCCAGGATCAGCCCGGTGCACTGGCGCAGGGTATGGGACTAACCATGCCCGTCGTCACCCTGGAGCTACCCGCCTACAGCAAGAAGGAGAACTGGGGAGCAGCAGAGACCTTCTACCAACTGATGCGTGGACTGCTGAAACAGACCGTGCCGCAACAGCCGGACCACGATGTGAAGGCTTGGAAGCACGAAGGTCGTCGGCCAAGAGTGAATCTGCTCGGACCGTCCCTGTTGGGGTTCCGTTGTCGAGACGATGTCCTTGAAGTGCAGCGATTGCTGTCACTTCATGGCATCGACGTTGGCGTTGTCGCACCGCTTGGTGCGGGTGTGGAAGACATCCTTCGGCTGCCCCAGGCGGACTTGAACGTATGCCTTTATCCAGAAGTGGCTGAATCCAGCTGCAGCTGGCTGGAACGCAACTTCGGCATCCCGTTCAGCAAGACGGTGCCAATTGGAATGGGGGCTACCCACGATTTTCTTGTGGAAGTGCATGATCTGCTGGGGATGTCCCCTCCAGAAGCCGCAGAGGGATACCAGCGATCCCGCATGCCCTGGTATTCCGAATCCGTGGATTCCACCTACCTCACGGGCAAGCGGGTGTTCATCTTCGGGGATGGCACCCACGCCATTGCAGCAGCAAGGATCTGCAGCGAAGAGCTGGGATTCACCGTGGTGGGGCTGGGGTCTTACAGCAGGGAAATGGCCAGACCCGTTCGCGCCGCAGCCAAACAACTGGGGCTTGAGGCCCTCATCTGTGATGACTACCTAGCGGTCGAAGCAGCCATGGCCGAGGCAGCTCCCGAACTGGTCCTGGGAACGCAGATGGAGCGGCACAGCGCCAAACGACTGGGGGTTCCCTGCGCTGTGATCAGTACGCCGATGCATGTTCAGGATGTTCCGGCCCGCCATAGCCCTCAGATGGGCTGGGAAGGCGCGAATGTGATCTTCGACTCCTGGGTCCACCCATTGATGATGGGCCTTGAGGAGCACCTGATCGGCATGTTCCGCCATGACTTCGAGTTTGTGGATGGACACCAGAGTCATCTGGGTCATACGGGGGGAGCGGGTGCCGGCAACGGCAACGAGGGACTGCATGAATCTGGCTCCCTGCAGGAGGCCCCATCAGGCCAGCTGGTCTGGACCGTCGATGGCGAAGCAGAACTGAAGAAGATCCCATTCTTCGTGCGTGGAAAAGTTCGACGCAATGCCGAGTCGTATGCCCGAGAGGTGGGCTGTAAGGAAATCAACAGCGAAACGCTCTATGACGCCAAAGCCCACTACAAGGCATGAGCATTTTCACTCAATTATTTAAGCCAATCAACCAATAATCAACAGCCAAGCTAAAGCTTCTGAAAGCAGATCTTTCATTTCCCGGTGAATCACAGACAGAACACATCCACTGCTGTTGAATGACAATGATCCATTGTGCGAAGGTCGCTGCATGACCACGACCCTGAAGCGTCCTGTTGACGGCGACGGCAGTGTTCAGGTCCATCAGGACCCCTCAGTAAACATCGAAGAGGAAACCCTGGTCATTGCCGTTTACGGCAAGGGGGGCATCGGCAAATCCACCACCTCCTCCAACCTCTCCGCTGCATTCTCCAAATTGGGCAAGCGGGTGCTGCAGATCGGCTGTGACCCCAAGCACGACAGCACCTTCACCCTCACCCACAAGATGGTGCCGACGGTGATCGACATCCTTGAGGAAGTCGACTTCCACAGCGAAGAGCTGCGTCCAGAAGACTTCGTCTTCACCGGCTTCAACGGTGTGCAGTGCGTCGAAAGCGGCGGCCCACCGGCAGGGACCGGTTGTGGTGGTTATGTCACCGGCCAGACCGTGAAGTTGCTGAAGGAACATCACCTGCTGGAAGACACCGACGTGGTGATCTTTGACGTGTTGGGCGACGTGGTCTGCGGTGGCTTTGCTGCGCCCCTGCAGCACGCCAACTACTGCCTGATCGTGACGGCCAACGATTTCGATTCGATCTTCGCGATGAACCGGATCGTTCAGGCGATTCAAGCCAAAGCCAAGAACTACAAGGTGCGGCTCGGGGGGGTCGTGGCCAACCGCTCGGCTGACACCGATCAGATCGACAAATTTAATGCGCGCACGGGCCTGCGCACCATGGCCCATTTCAAGGATGTGGATGCGATCCGTCGATCACGGCTCAAGAAGTGCACGATCTTCGAAATGGATGATGACGACGAGGCGGTTCAAGCCGTCCGTGAGGAATATCTGCGCCTGGCGCAGAACATGCTCGACAAGGTCGAGCCCCTCGAAGCCACATCGCTGAAAGACCGGGAGATCTTCGACCTCCTCGGCTTCGACTGATCAGAGTCCCACCAGCTGCATCGATAGTTCCCAGACCCGTCGGGCGGTGTCTGGGTCGGTGGCCTTGTCAGACAGCTCCTGGCTGAATTGCTGACCATCCTTCTTTTGCCGGTTGCCCCAGCTCCAGTGCACGCCCGATTCGGCGAAATCGGGATTGGCGACAACGTCTGCAACCCGTTCACCCGCTAGTGCTTGAGAGACGTAACCGCCAGTGATGTTCTTCTGGAACCAGGGAAAGATCGTCTGAAAGGCCTTGGGGGTGTTGCGGAACAGCGGTGTGTCTGCGACGCAACCTGGATAGAGCGAAGTGAAGGTGATTCCTGTGTCCGCGTGCAAGCGGCGATGCAACTCCTGGGTGGTGATCATGTTGCAAAGCTTGCTGTCTTTGTAGGCCTTGCCAGGCTTGAAGGGCTTGCCACTGGCCATCGCAATGGGGTCTTTGAAGCCGGCCTCGAAGCCAGACAGGTCACCAAGATCAGCAGGGGCCGGGATTGGAATCTTTCCACCCAGTTCTTTGGAGTTCGCAGTGACGGTTCCCAGAATCACCACCCGCTTGGAGGGATGGCTGGAGTTCTGCAGGCGACCCAGCAGCAGCTGCACCAGCAGGAAATGGCCGAAGTGGTTGGTGGCCATTGAAATTTCATAGCCCTGAGGCGAACGCTCCGGTTGCTTCAACTTGGGTTTGTAAACCGCTGCATTACAAACCACAGCGTCCAACGTCTCGGGCAGAGCATCAACCGCTTGGCGCACACTCTCGAGATCGCCAAGATCCATCAACACGTGTTGCAGCCGCTCTTTGGGAAGGTCCAGTTCGTCTGCAGCCGCCGCAGCCCGCTGTGGGCTGCGGTTGGCTGTGATCACCGTCCAGCCTCGACTCACTAATGCACGTGTGGCATTCAGGCCCACACCCGATGTGGTGCCAGTAATCAGAACGGTGCCGGGCATGGACATCTCAAAACCCTTGAAAGGAAGCCAGTCTGCCCCTCAGTGCTGCAGCGCTCACCGCAGGATCACGAAACTCAGCGCCAAATCACTCTCAGACGGTTCGGAGCAATCCATTGATCTTGCTCATCCATCAGACGCTCATCACCACCAAGGGTGAACAACGTGTCGAAACGCTGTTGCAGAGTCTGAAGTTTGGATGTTTCGACCTCGACAACAGCGGCCATCTCACCATGGCGATCGAGTCGTTCCTGATAGGCCATCGACAGACGAACCAAACTCACGACACCAAGAAAGGTGAGACCGAGCTTCACTGTCAGCGCAAGCGTGCTGCACAACAACTCCCTGCGATCGTTTTGATGCTGGAGAAGCGCAGCAAGAGATGCTGCGTCAGCTGGCTTGGTGACGGCGTTTTGCATGCCCGCTTGTAACGCAGGGAACACTCCTTGCCAAGGGGACGACCGCTCAGACCCTGATGCCGATCAAGCGCGGTAGAGGCTGACGCACAGACGCACCGCAAGCACCCCTGCGTGGGCAGCGACCACGAGAGCGATGAAGATTTCGGTCTGGGTGATGGAGCTGACCATGTCGGACCTCGAAACCATTGCATTCTTCCGCCTAGCCCCCTCCAAACGCCATCATTCGCAAAGGCCTGTCACACCTTTATGGAAGCCGGATGCCACCAGTCTTCGCTGACCATTACCGCAGAAGCGATCCAGCGACTGGATCTGAAGGCCCTCATTCCTTGGATGGAGCAGCCTCTAACCAAGCTGTTGAACGACGGAGCTGTTCTTGAACTGAACTATGAGTGGCCTCGAGCAGCGGAGGATCCTCGGGAACTGAGTGAATGCGCTGAACCCAGACTTTGGGCGTTAAGAGCTGACGCTCGCTATCCCTGGCTTCCCCTTCTGTTGAATCGCTCGAAGGGATGCCTCATTCAGCATGTGGCCATGCTCGTTCCCCATGATTTCCGCCCGAGCGAAGGAATCCGCTTCGATCCTCAAGCCCTCGAGCTCTGGATCACGCACCGGTTGATGGTTCTGGATCAGCTGGGGGCAGACGCAGGGGTTCCCGGACATCAACGCGGCAATCTCTCGCTAATGGCTGCAAGCCTCGGCTTCGAGCTCGACGCGGGCTTCTGGGAACTTCTGGACCAGACGCGATGACCCTGAGAACAACCAACACTCCCTGGTGCTGGCTCGTGCTGGCAGCAGTTCTTCTCCAGGGCTGCTTCAGGCAGTCGCTACCGGAGCAAGCCCTCACATCCCCCGCATCGGCGGCAGCCACCAGCCTGGATAGTCCCTTAGACACCCAACCGCAGACACCTCTGCCACCGGGGCAACTTGGTCCAAACCCAGAGCTCCTCGCCAGTCTGAGCGCAGCGCCCCTGTCCCTGTCGGCTCAGCGCACAGAGCGCAAACGTCTTGATGGAGAACGCCTCTGGACACTGGAGCTTCATCAAGACGAACGACTCCTGGCCCGCTGGGAGGCCGTGAGCGGATTCACCACCAGCCAATCCCTCGATCGCCGCTGGTCTCCAGGCAACGGAGCTCCCCTGCCCCCAGGCCTGTACACCCTGGGGCTGCCTGAAGCCTGGGGAGACGACATCTGGTTCACCCTGACGCCGCGCTTCGACACGACCCGCTCCGGATTGGGTATTCATGGTTGCAACCCCGGCAGTGGCTGCGTCTGTCTCCCGGATCGCGCCTCCTTAGAGGCCCTTGCGAACTGGGCCAAAACGGTCCAGATCCAGACACTCACTGTGTTGAATTAACCCTCCAAAGAAGACAGCAAGCAGCGTGGAAACATTCCATGTGTTGTAAGCATCACACCAACACTGCAGGACGGTCTCTAAAACCGGATGGAATTCCTTGGATCAATGGACACCAATATCTGGATGATCATCGGCTTCCTGTTGGCAGCCTATTCAGTAGTGGCCAACGACTCGCTGCAGACGCTTGGCACATACATTTCTTCGAACAAAAAACGCACCCCAAAAGTGGTGCAGATGATCTTCATCTGCTCCGTCACGATCTTCGTGTTGATGCTCGGCTGGTCCATCAACGGCGGCGAACCGGCCTGGGGAAGGCTGGAAAAATTTCCGATTCCTGAAACCTTCACTTGGGTTTACATCATTCCGCCACTTGCGGTGCTGGGCCTTACCGCCTGGGGCGCACCTGTCAGCACATCTTTCCTGGTGCTTTCCGCATTTGTTCCCAAGAACATCCCCAAACTTCTCGAAAGTTCTCTGTCTGGTTACTTCCTAGCGTTCTGTCTCGGTTTGGCTGCCTGGGGTCTTGGCATGTGGCTGCTGGAGCGTTGGGTGTTCCGGCGTACTCAGGAAGGCAAGGATTTCAACAAGGTGTGGTACGGCCTGCAGTGGTTCTCCACCGGCTTCCTCTGGAGCATGTGGATGGTGCAGGATCTCGCCAACATCTTCGTCTTCCTTCCCCGCAAGCTCGAGTTATTTCCGATGTTGGTCTGCACCGCCATCCTCTGCATCGGACTTTGTGTGCTCGTCGCCATCGGAGGTGGTCCGATTCAGGGTGTGCTGCGCAGCAAAACCAACACCGCCGATCTGCGTTCGGCCACGGTGATCGACTTCATGTTCGGACTTTGCCTGCTGTATAAAGCGTTTCTCAGCACCTTCCCGTTGAGCACAACGTGGGTGTTCCTGGGTTTACTGGGTGGTCGGGAGATCGCCCTGCGCATCAAAGAGCAGGAATTCGAATACGTCTTCACCAATCGGTCCGGAGGCAATCTCGGAAAGATCATCGGCAGTGATCTCTGGAAAGCATTCATCGGCGTGATTGTCAGCCTGGTCATCGCCCTTGGCCTGCAGCCACTGATCGCATGGACTGCGGGCTGAGTTCAGTTCAGAGGCAGCGCGAGGGCGATAGCTCGCCGGCCACTGTCGATGGCCAGCACCAAGGCCAGAAGCCGTAAAAGCCAGGCCAGTGTTCCTGGCCTGACCCGATCCAAGCGGGATGCGGTCCACTGGGCCGAAACAGCAGCGACCCCTCCCAGCAGCAACCCCATCGAAGCCAGTCCTCGCCCCTCTTGCAGAAACTGGAGCGACGCTGCACTGGCCGAACAGGCCACGGCCAAGGTGCTCAGTCGAATGGCTTGGCGGATGGGCATCGACAGTCCACTCACCATCAGGGGCACCATCAACAGCCCTCCCCCCAGACCAAGCAGTCCTCCGGCCAAACCCGCCACAGAACCGACTGCGGACAACCCCCAGAGAGATAGATCCTGACCATCACTCGGCGGAGCCTCCTCACGATCGGCTCGGATGGAGCCGGCCAGCACCAGATACAACAAAGCCTGCAGGGCCAAAAGGTGCCAGCCGGCCACCCCACCCCCCAGACGACTGAAGATCAGCGCTGTCGCGAAGGCCGTCAAGCCAATCACCAAGCCAGGCTTCAGCGGCAAGGAACGGCTCCGCCAGTGGGTGAAACTTCCGCCGATGGCGGTGGGAACAATGGCGAAGGTGCTCGTGGCCAGGGCCTGATGCGGAGTGAGGCCCATCCAAAGCAGCAAAGGAGCGAAAATCAGGCCTCCGCCGATGCCCAGGAGGCCTGCCAGGGCTCCCGCGAGCAGTCCCATCGGCAGAACCACTAGACCTTCTGCCAATGTCATCGCTGCCATGACGCTGTCTGCATCTTGCCCGTCCGGCGGACGCCGCCCAGCCAGGCTTGTGCCGACCCAGATCCGCAGCGGTGCTGAACAGATGGCCCTCGACACCCTGCTTCTCGAGCAGAGCTGCAGCGGCGCTGCTGATGCCCTGATTCTGCGTTTCTATCAATGGAGTCGCCCCACCCTCTCCTTAGGACGCCACCAGGGTCCCCCAACCGACCAGTGGCGACAGCTTGCCGCCTCCGGTGACTTGGATTTGGTACGGCGCCCAAGCGGAGGTGGCGCCGTCCTGCATGCAGGCGGACTCACCTATGCCCTGGTCTGGGCCGATCCTCCCCGTCAACGCCGGCAGGCTTATACCCAGGTGAACCACTGCCTTCAAGAGGGATTGCAGGCCCTGGGCCTCGATCTCCAACCAGGGATAGATCCGTCAGAAAGGATCGTTGCTGACTGTTTCGCCCAGTCCACAACAGCCGATCTGGTCGACCCCTTTGGCAGCAAACGCATCGGTAGTGCCCAATTCTGGAAACGGGGTCACCTGCTGCAGCACGGGGAAATCCCCCTGAATCCGCCTCAAGGCCTCTGGGAGGCTGTTTTTGCGACCTCTCCCCCCTGTTGGTCGCCCTCGGCACCCTCGGCAGCAAGCCTTGAGCTCGCTCTGAACCAGGCGTTCCAAAAGCTCAACCCAGGTCTGAATTGGCGCGACGAGGGACTATCCCCAGACGAGATTCATCGGATGGACAAGCTCACAACCGATTACCGCCTTGAACCAGATCAGGCCTGACGTTTGAGAAGTCCTGACGCCTGCATGCTGTTGACCACTTGCAGCAGGGGCAGACCAAGGGGGTAGGTGTTATTGCGCCTCGAGCTTTCCAACATGGCATCAGGAAGCTTCACGGCCAATCCACGAAGCACGGCCTCACCAAGCTCACTGCGATCAAGGGTGCCATCAGGGAGTCCTGCAGGGCCAAGCACAAGCAAACGCCCCTGATCACTCTGCTCCAAAGCGAGGACCGCCTTCCAAAGAGGCGATGACTGTTGGATGGACGGCAAGAGCTCCAAAGGCTGGAGATGATCGCTGATCGTCTGACGATCCCATTGCTGTACGGGGAGGTCCCTCAGGGGTTGATCGGTGATGAAGCCGACCCATCGACCGTTCCTGCAGACCAGAACCCAGTCGGAAAGGCGGGGATCATCTGATTCCACAGCCCCAAGCCTCATCTGACTGAGCGTGCGAAGGGGCTGATCGGCTTCAACAACACGAAAACGACGGGAGGCCGTCTTGCCGACAGTCTCGTTTTGAAGAACCTGCTGCAAAGCGAGGGTTTGGGTTTGGCTGCGGGAGGCACCCATGCCAAACCAGCCGAGCATCACCAACCAGAGGCCTGGCCAAACGGCGCCTTTAAAGATCAACCAAAACCCAATCACCATCGCCAACAGCGACAGGAAACGTCCGCTGGCCGTTGCCACCTGGATGCCTCTGCGTTGACTGCCGGTCCACTGCCAAACAAGGGCCTTAAGGATCAAGCCACCATCAAGAGGCAAACCAGGCAGAAGGTTGAACAGAGCAAGGATCAGGTTGAGCCAACCGAGCTTTGCGACCAGATTTCCCAGCAGCGGGTTCACCTGTACGGCTGCCTGCATGCTGGCCAGCAGAGCTGCAGCAAGAAGCAGACTCACAGCCGGACCTGCCGCAGCGACCCGCAAGGCTCCCATCGGCGTGGGACATTCCTTTTCAACTCTGGCCACACCCCCGAGCAGGAACAGGGTGATGCTGCTGACCTTGACGCCCTCGCGGATCGCCATCACCGAATGTCCCAGCTCATGCAACAGAACGGAAACAAACAGCAGAAGAGCGGTCAGGAAACCCGTCAACCAGCTGGCCCAAACAAGCCCTTGCGCTTCAGGAAGCTGAGCCACTTCACTCTGGAAGGCCAGGGTGAACAGAACCAAAATGATGAACCAGCTGGGATGGACCCGCAGTGGGATGCCACCGATACGCATCAGTTGCCAGCCATCACCCAAGAGATTCGCCGGCAAAGCCGGTCGCCATCAATTCCATGATCCTAGAAAGGATTGCGATCGTCGCTTTTCGCCATGGTGGGCCAGGCCCTGCACCTCAAGATCTGCGGTCTGACCGACAGCACGCAAGCTTGCGCCATCGCTTCGATGGGAGTGCAGGCCATCGGCGTGATCGGCGTGGAGGGAACCCCTCGCTGCGTTGCTCCCGAGAAGCGCAGGGAGATTTACGCCAAGCTGACTTCGCAATCAGATGTTGAGCGCGTCTGGGTGGCGGCTGACCCCGCCGACAATGAACTTGATGACGTATTGAGCGGCCAGGGCACGCCGTCGGTGGTTCAGCTCCATGGCCAGGAATCGGCAGCACGCTGCGCGGAACTCCGCGCCAAACATCCGAGCATCCGCTGGTGGAAGGCCCTGCGCCTCCGTGATGATGCGGATCTCGAGGCGATTCACTGCTACTCCCATCAGGTGGATGCGCTACTCATTGATGCTTGGAGCTCCAATCAGCTAGGGGGAACAGGGCACCAGCTGAACCCGATCTGGCTTGATCGCGTGCAAACGCACCTCACGGGGGGAGCTCCCTGGTGGCTTGCTGGCGGAATCTGTGCGGAATGGGTGCCGAAGCTCGACAGGATTCATCCCTTCGGCCTTGATGCGTCCAGTCGGTTGGAAATCAGCCCTGGAGTGAAAGATCTCGAACGTGTGCAAGCACTTGTGCAATCTCTTGAAGACAGAACTCTCAGGCTCGGATAGCTTGAATCTCTCTTCACTGCAGCTTCATGATTCGGCTGTCACCCCTGCTCTTGGTCTTGATGGCAGGACTACCGGCGGGAACGTCAGCGCAGGGACTGCTTCCTGGTTGCCGTCTCGAAAACGGCAGCCTTCAGTGCGTTCCTGGACTCACCGCCGATCCCCAGCAGCAGATCCAGGTTTTGGAAGGCCAGATCAACCGTGATGTGCAGACCGAAGGCCACCTGGAGCAGGCCATTGAAGGACTCAAACGCTTCGAACTGATCGGCGAAGCCAAAGAAGGTCAGTTGATCAAGGCTGAGTTGATGCTTCAAGGTGGAGGCTTCGAGGAAGTCCACATCCATTGGTATCGGCGAAACAACCAGGGCAATTGGCAGTTGGTCGATAACGTCACCGAGAGCACCTATCGCGTAGGTCCCAGTGATCGTGGAGAGCAGTTAATGGCCGTTCTCGTTGTACGTACCTCCGATGGGAAGGTGCAACGGATATCGAGCAATGTGCTCGGACCGGTCAGCAACTAAACCAAGAAAGCCTGTTGCTACAACGCGTTTCTCAAGTACTGAGGAGCGCTTCCTGCTGTCGCACGAGCTCGAAGAACTCTTGCTTGAGGCTGGGATCATGACGAAAATCGCCCCGGACGACTGAATTCACCATGCTGGTCTGCGGTTCTTTCACACCCCGCCATTTCATGCAGTAGTGCTGGGCTTTGATGATGATTCCCAACCCCTGTGGCTTACAAAGTCGCTCAATTTCATCAGCAAGAATCATCACTGCCTCTTCCTGGATATGAGGTCTTGAAAACACCCAGTCAGCAACACGGGTGAACTTAGAAAGACCAATCACCCTCTCTCCAGGCTTGATACCAATCCAGCAGTTGCCCATGATGGGCACCAAGTGGTGTGAACAAGCCGAACGCACAGTGATAGGTCCAACCGTATAAATTTCATCCAGCTTTTTCACATTGGGGAAGCTGGCCACTTTGGGCTGCTGGTGATAACGGCCTTTGAAGACTTCGTGTAGATACATCTTCGCCACCCGCTCAGCTGTTTCAGCCGTGTTGTGATCGTTCTCGATGTCGATCACAAGAGCATTGAGAAGATCTCGGACGCGGTCCGCCACCTCAACCTGCAATGCATCGAGTTCCCCGGGAAGCAGATGATCTGCCACATTGTCATTGGCAAGGAACGACACATCCCGTTCCCTTAGTCGCGCACGGATACGCTCAGAAACTCGGGACTCCAGCGCAGAGAGCTTTCCGTTCTGAGATACAGATCCGTTGCCGTTGGTGGAGACAGGAAGGGTGGAAGTCATATCGAGCAGTGATCAGAAAGCGCCGGTGGCCGGCATCAGAGTGAGGTCTTCGACGACCTGAGTGGCAGGTTGCTGAGCAAGATGCAGGAGTGCGGCAGCTGCCTGATTTACGGGAAGCATGGCACGGCGGTCGAAAGTGCTGTCGACCGTAGGAGAGTCCCACAGTGACGTATTCACAGCTCCGAGCGTGAGCGTGCAGGCGCGGATCCCATTTCCTCGCTCCTCCTCAGCCAAGCAGCGGGTGAAGCTGGCAAGAGCAGCTTTAACCGTGCAGTAGGCCCCCCAACCAGGAAAAGCGTTTCGCGCCGCGTGACTGCTCACATTGATGACCAGTCCGCCAGCGGGACGCATGGCTGGAACAACTGCAGCACAGACCTGAAAAACGCTGGTGAGGTTGAGCTGCATCAACCACTCCCAGCGATCAAGCGGCATGGCGAGCAAGTCTCCCGTCCAGGCAGCACCCGCATTGTTGATCAAAACCGACGGGCGAAGACCCTGGTTGAGGAGCTCCTCGAGACCTGGAGCGATCACGGAAGGATCGGTGAGGTCGATGGCTCGATAGACAACTCGGGAACCGCTGGCCGACAGCTCAGCCTTGAGGGACTGAAGCGCTGCCTCACTTCGAGAAACAAGCAGAAGATCCCATCCAGCTGATGCAAAGGCCTTGGCAGCAGCTTGACCAATCCCGCGGGATGCACCTGTAATCAGTACGGAAGGCAATGAATCCGTGCGAGCCGAGGTACCCTACTCAGCTGCAAGGGCTTCCGGTGATAGGCCATCGAGAAATTGCCCCATGGCCCGGAACTTGCCGTAGCGCTGCTCTTTGAGATCCTCCTGGGAGAGCCTCAGAAGAACCTCAAGATTGCGGGTTAGAGCCTCCTTCAAGATCTCGCCAGCCTCCAGTGGAGCCCAGTTATTTCCGCCGACTGGCTCAGGGAGCACCTCATCCACCACACCGAGGCTGAGCAGGTCCGGGCCCGTGATCTTGAGAGCCGAAGCCGCTTCGGAGGCTTTGCCTGCATCACGCCAGAGGATGGATGCGCAGGCCTCGGGACTCGCCACTGTGTAAACGCTGTGCTCAAACATCAGCAGCCTGTCGGCGACGCCGATTCCCAAAGCACCGCCGGAGCCACCTTCTCCAATCACAGTGGCAATGATGGGCACCCTGAATCGGAACATCTCACGCAGATTCACCGCGATCGCTTCCCCCTGCCCCTGCTCTTCGGCCAGCAGACCGGCGTAGGCACCAGGAGTGTCAATGAACGAAAGGATCGGAAGTTCAAAACGATTGGCATGATCCATCAGACGAAGAGCCTTTCGATAGCCGCCCGGGGTGGCCATCCCGAAGTTCCGCGCCACGTTCTCTTTCGTGTCCCGTCCCTTCTGATGTCCGATCAGCATCACGGCGCGATCGCCCAAGCGGCCAATACCTCCGATCAGGGCCTGATCGTCACTGCCCCGCCGGTCACCATGAAGCTCGACCCAGTCATCGCAGAGCATCTGGATGTAGTCCAGAGTGCTGGGGCGATGGGGATGACGCGCCACTTGTATTTTTTGAGCTGGCGTCAGCGATTTGAAAATCTCCTCACGGCGGCGTGCAGCCAGCGTTTCGAGCTGGTGGAGCTGAGGGCTGACGTCAACCTCTGAGTCGCGCGCGCGCTGGCGGATCTGTTCAATCTGCTGCTCGAGTTCGACCAGGGGTTTCTCAAACTCGAGAAGCGGACGGCGTGGCATGGCGAATCAAGAGAGTGAGGTCAGGCAGCTGCAGCCTGAGGAAGGCCCTGCAGATTGAGGGTGGTGAACCCATGGCGGACGGAGGCCCCACCAATGAAATCCATTTTCTCCAGCGTGATGTTGTTCCGTCCCCAGCTGAAGTTGGTGTGATGCGACTCAAACTCGAGAAGCATCGCTTCGGCGAAGCAGGCAAACATTTGACGCTGAGGTTTTTCCATCTCGGCGATTTCCATCATCGACCATCCGATGTCTGTGAAAAATTCAACAATCCCGCCCTTCAAGACGTGAATCCCTTTGGCAGCCACATGGGTATCAAGGTTTTTGGGGTAGCCGCCATCGATCATCAAACAAGGAGTTTTCAGCCTGGACGTGTCGATCTCAAGGGTGCGAGGCATGCTGGCGACCCAAACGACGACATCAGCTTCCGGTAGCGCATCTTCGAGACTAAGAATCCGACCTCCGCCGAGCTCTTCCTGGAGATCTTCAAGCGGTTTCTGTTGCCGAGCCACGAGCAACAGTTCAGCCACCCCGGTCCGGGAGGAGAGCCAGCGGCAAACGGCACTGCCGATATCCCCGGTTGCTCCGACCACAGCCACAGTGGCCTTTTTGAGATCGATGCCCAGAGAGGGAGCATTGTTTTCAACTTGGCGGCAGATCACCCAAGCCGTATGGGTATTGCCGGTGGTGAAGCGCTCCCAGGCCAGGGTTGTGCTGCGCACGTGCTGGTGCTGCAGCAGGTTGAAGTTCTCGAAGATGATCGAGGTGAATCCGCCAAGCGCAGTGATGTCAATCCCCTTTTTCTGGGCGAGCTCCATGGCATTGAGCACCTTGCGGCGTGCCGTTTTGAAACGACTCAACATTTCCGGCACGAAGCAGGAGTCGATGTAGGCACCCTGAATGGTCCGACCTGTGGCGCTGGTGACCTCGACGTGCTCCACAAGCTGAGGCGGGGCGCTGCACCACACATCGAGGTCACCCTCAGCGATGTGATCGAACCCAAGTTCGGAAGCCTTCCGCCTGGCAGCTTCAAAACTTGTGGAATGTCCGATCAGACCAAACATGTGCCGCCGACGATCGTGTGTAAACGCATTGAACAGAACCGCACCCGACGGTGCGCTGATCGATCATCGTCCCACGTTGGCACGTGTTCTGCACAACGTGCCTGTGAGCGAACCGGACCGGATCAAGGGGTCTTGCTTCAGACCGCGAGGGCAGCAGCAGCCATCCGAGCAATGTCCCTGGAAGTGAAACCAATCTGTTCCAGTGCCTCTTGATAAGCGATCAGGAAATCCTCGATGAGATCTTCCTTTTCCATCTTGAGAACTGCGGCATCGGCTGCCACTTGCTCGAGCATTGAGCGAATCAAGGGCAGATTGACCTTGTTGGCTTCCATCAATTCTTCGCGGCTCGCTTCGAGGTTGGCTTTGAGCCACTCCTGTCCGTAGTTGAGATGGGTGTATTCATCTTTCACCACACCCTCAGTGATCTTGCGCGCAAAGGGGTCAGCGACAGGGATATAGATGTGATAGGCGGAGATAGCAAAGGCCTCGATGAGTAACGCCTGAATCAGCAGACAGGTCACCACCTTTCCCTCTTTCAAAGCAGTCTGAAAATTGCCGTGAAGGGGCGCGAAAAAGTCCTTCGCGAAGGGCATATCCGCCTCTACGCCAAGGTTGCGACCGCAAGACATGAAGCCCTTCATATGCTTCATCTCCATCCTGGCCAGTCGCGCCAGTTCATCGGCCTGATCGGGGATCAGCGTGCCGAGGGAGATGTAGTTGTCATGCGCCTCTTGCTCGCCTTCGATCACGATCGCGTTGATACGGCTATACGCGTCCTTGTAGGCCTCGCTGGAGAAGTCGGGGAGCGCCTGGGTGGATCCAGCCTGCTCGTCCAGAACGGCGACCTCGGAGGTGACAGGGGTCGGCATGGATCTTTCCGAATTAATCAATGCGACCGACTGTAACCAGAGCCACCCGTTATGGATGCAAGGTTGATGGTCCTCGCACACGCCTGGCATCGGCGGTAGGGGGCCAATCAGAGACCATCAAACTGCTGAAAAGGCTGCTCCAATGGTCTATGAGGGCGGTGTTCAGACGGTGCCCGAGCGAGGCGTCGGCTTTGCGACTGTCTCCGACAACTCCGCTGTTGCTGATGTCGGCTGTGAACCAGGCATAAGGGGCAGCACCCTCGAGGCTCCACCCATCCGGCGGGGGTACGGCGGATTGGAGACCGTCGCAGGGACGCTCCGGTCCGACAAGTTCGGGGGCGAGGGCCAGCATCAGACTGGTTTCTGCCAGCCCTGCGTGCAATCCGTTCTGTAGCTCCTGGCTGGGGATCAGGGCCTCGAGCCCCGCGACACCACTCCAGAGAAAGCAGGGCAACACAGCCATCGATGGAGCTCGGGCCGCCAGCTCCCTGGCTGCGGTCTGCAGCAATCCAATCTGCCCGCCATGGGCATTGAAAAGAACTAGTCGCTTCACCCCCTGGTCTGCCAGCTGCTCCCCCACCTCAACAACAAGGCGAATCAACAGATCGGCACTCAGGCTCAAGGTGCCAGGAAATCCTCGGTGTTCAGGAGAGAGACCAATCGACTGAGGGGGGAGCGCCCAGATCGGCCACGCGTCCGGGAGCGTCTCCAAGACACGGGAAAGGATCCGCTCCGCGAAGAGAGCATCCGTCGCGAGAGGCAGCTGAGGGCCGTGCTGTTCCAGCGCTCCGAATGGCCAGACCAGCGTTGAACGTGGGTCGCGCAGCCGCGACGCTGCATCAGGCCAATGCAGGTGATCCAAGCGTCGCGATCTGCGGGAGTCTGAGCACTCCATCGACTCTTCACCATCTCCTGTCAAACTGACCGATCAAGGACGACGGGTCCCATGGCCGGCACAGAACGTCAGAATTCATCTTCAGAACCCCGCAAGGCAGCGACTCCCTCGGCGCAGCCGCCGAAAAAGCCCTTGCAGGTCATGCATATCAGTAAGCGAGAGGAGCAGGACCGTCTGCGCCGTGATGCCGAAGAAGCAAGAGCCGCGGCAGATGCTGCGGCAGCGAGGGCAGAACAACTCGAACAGGCGGCCCTCGAGGCAGGCACATCCCTTGCACCTCCGCCCCAGGCCGCCGCTCCAGCGGCTCCCCGCGCCGCAGAGCCGGAGGTGCGCCGATCCCCCGACCATGACGATTTCGGCGGGATGACCATGGCCGATCTCATGGGTGGATCGGAGTCGCGTCGGAAGCCTGCAGAGATGCAGCAGGCCTCCGGAGGACTTCAGCGCAGTGTGGATGATTTCGATTTTGATGAGGATGCCTTCCTGGCTGCCCTTGACGAGAACGAGCCCGTCGGCACCACGGGCGATGTGGTTACGGGAACGGTGATCGGGATGGAAAGCGATGGCGTGTATGTCGACATCGGCGGCAAAGCACCTGGCTTCATGCCCAAAAGTGAGTGCGGCCTTGGCGTGATCACGAACCTCAAGGAGCGTTTTCCCAAAGGCTTAGAGATCGAAGTCCTGGTGACACGGGAACAAAATGCCGACGGCATGGTCACCATCAGCTGCAGAGCCCTGGCACTGCGTAAAAGCTGGGACAAGGTGAAGCAGCTTGAGAAGGAGGGCAAGGTGGTGCAGGTGAAGGTGAGTGGCTTCAACCGCGGAGGCGTCACCTGTGATCTCGAGGGCCTGCGTGGCTTCATTCCCCGATCTCAGCTCCAAGAGGGCGAGAACCACGAAGCTCTCGTTGGCAAGACTCTTGGTGTTGCCTTCCTTGAGGTCAATTCCGAAACCCGAAAGCTTGTGCTCTCGGAGAAAAAAGCCGCAACGGCGGCCCGTTTCGCCGAACTGGAAGTCGGCCAGCTGGTGGAGGGCCATGTGGCTGCTGTTAAGCCCTACGGACTGTTCATCGATCTCGGAGGCATCAGCGGACTTCTCCACCAGTCGATGATCACCGGCGGCAGCCTGCGATCACTTCGGGAGGTCTTCGACCAAGGCGACAGCGTCAAAGCGCTCATCACCGAGCTCGACCCTGGACGGGGACGGATTGCCCTCAACACCGCCATGCTGGAAGGGCAGCCCGGAGAGCTTTTGATCAATCGCGACACCGTGATGGCCGAAGCTGCCGAACGTGCCAACAGGGCTCGTAACGTCCTCAGGCAGCAGGAACAGTCAGCTGGATGATCACCCCTCCACAGACAGTCGGTAATAACGGAGAACGATCCTCGGCGCCGAAACAGGCTGACTGGGAACTCGACTTCTACTCGAGACCCATTCTTGAAGCCGATGGCAAAAAGCGATGGGAACTCCTGGTCACAAGCACTCCCACCCCTTCAGCTCCGGACTGTTTTCGGTTTGAAAAACGCTGTCCAGCTGGTGATGTGAACTCCACCTGGTTGGCTGCAGCTCTGCGCGAAGCCTTGGGCACCGCCAACGAACAAGGGTGGATGCCGCCAAGACGTTTGCGCACATGGCGCAGCGCGATGCGCACGATGGTGCAACGCGCTGCCAGCGAGCTCGGCCTGGAAATGATTCCAAGCCGAAGAACCTACGCACTCCTCGACTGGTTGGAGGAACGGGAACGGGATCTCTATCCCCTCGATGAGGGATTCATGGCTGGCCCGCTCGCTCCACCTCCCGCTCCGATCGCCACGCCTCCATTGCCCTTGCCTGAGGCCGTCCGGGGAGACGCCTGGGGTTGGGCAGCCCTGCCGCTGGGAAGTCTGCGTGAAGCCGGCGAATGGCCCATGGGATTCAACGGTCTTCTACCGATTCCAGAGGCGATGGATCCTGAGCTGCCGGTCCCAGGCTTGCGCCTCTTCAGCCAAACCCGCGCCCTTGCTCTGGCCGGCTGGGTGGGAGGCTTGGAGCCCGTCCGGCTGCGCGTGAACGCCCAGCAACTGATCCTTGACGCCGGGCAGGATGACAGTTGGCTTGTTAGCGATCTAGGCCAAGGTGAGGCCGATCAGTGCCGTGATGCCCTGATGGACTCCGTCAGCAGGTCCCGCGGCCTGCAGTTCATCTCCGTGCAGACCACTCCCGACAGCCAGCGGTTTGACGGGTTCTGGATGCTCAGGGATCAACCCGAGGCCTAAGCGTGGATCCAACCCAAAGCAACGACCGCTGCTTCAATGCTCTCGAGCAGTGGACCTGGGTCGGCTGTTATGGGGGGTACTACCTCACCTCTGACCTCCTGCACGCAGCGGGGTTTGAGCATGGTTTTTTCACCCGTCGCTGGCAAGGCCGGGGACCTGACGAGCTCGCCGGTTACCTCTCGGCAGGCGCCAGTGTGCATCGTCCTCAGCAAGTGCATGGCAACGTCGTTCTGCCAGCATCGAAAGCAACTGAATCCCCCTGGCCTGAGGCCGATGGGCTGGTGAGCGATCAAGGCGGGCAAAGTCTCTGGGTCTGCGGTGCTGACTGCACGCCTGTACTGATTGCCGATCCGGACAGCGGTCACGTCTCGGCCTGTCACGCCGGGTGGCGAGGGGTGGCCAGCCGGATTCTTCCGGGAGCGGTCTCTCAACTGGAAGCCCTGGGTGCCCGAAGGGATCGCCTCCTGGTTGCGATGGGCCCTGCCGTAAGCGGAGAGCTTTATCAGGTTGAAGAGACTGTGGCTGAGAAGATTGGAGCCTCGTTAGGGAGTCGGCAGGCATCCTTCCAGGTCCTGGAACAGAGCGGAATCATTCGTGAGGATCCCGAGGACGGTCGCTGTCGCCTCGATATCCGCAAGGCCGCCTTCTCCCAACTGGTGGACTGCGGCCTACAAGCTGACAAGATCAGCCTGTGCCCGCTCTGCACAGTCAGCGAACCCGACCTGTTTCACTCCTGGCGACGGGATCAGGTGAAGGCGGTGCAGTGGAGTGGCATCGTCGCTCAAGCCGCGGCCTGATTCCGGCACCATCATTCCGAGGGTCGCTCCGAGAGGCGCAAGGCCACAGCTTCAGCCGCCCGAATTCCGTCAATGGCAGCTGACAGGATCCCCCCTGCGAACCCAGCCCCTTCACCGGCGGGAGTCAAACCCTGAACGTTGATCGACTCCAACGCTTGATCGCGCGGAATGCGCAGTGGAGACGATGTTCGCGTTTCGATAGCCGTGAGCACCGCATCGGGGTGGTCGTATCCAGGGAGTTGCTTCGCAAAGGCCGGCAGGGCCTCCCTAAGCGCAGCAATCATCGACGCTGGCAGCAGGTCAGCGAGGTCGGCAGGACGCACACCTGGCTGGTACGACGGTGCAACAGAGCCCACTCCCGTTGATGCACGGCCCTCGAGCAGATCCTGCAAACGCTGGATGGGGGCGCTGTAATCACCTCCTCCCAGCTCGAAGGCCCGACCTTCAAGCGCGCGTTGAAATGCCATGCCTGCCAGAGGATCCCCATGGAAACGTTCATGGGGAGCCAGGTCATCATCCGAGACCGGGATGACGAGCCCACTGTTGGCGTTGCGCTCATTGCGGGAATGTTGGCTCATGCCGTTCGTCACAACACGGCCTGGCTCAGAGGTTGCTCCCACCACAAATCCGCCGGGGCACATGCAGAAGCTGTAGACGCAGCGGCCGTTACCGGCGTGATGCACCAGCTTGTACTCGGCGGCACCGAGCAGGGGATGACCAGCACAATCACCCCAGCGAGCACGATCGATCAGTGCCTGAGGGTGTTCGATGCGTACGCCGATGGCAAAGGGTTTGCGTTCCAATGCAACACCAACCCCCTCCAGCATCTCGAAGGTGTCTCTGGCCGAATGTCCCGGCGCCAATACCAATTGGTCGCATGCCAGATGCGTGCCATCAGACAGTCTCACACCGGAGAGCTTCAACGGTTTCTCTGCCGAGGGTGATCCTGGTTCGATCTCCAGTGCATCCACCCTGCTTCCGAAGCGCACTTCACCACCCAGGGCTTCGATCCGCGCTCGCAATCCCCTCACCACTGTGGCGAGCTTGAAAGTACCGACATGGGGTCGGTGCAGCGTGAGGATCTCACGGTTGGCACCACAGGCGACGAGTTCCTCCAGCACCTTCCTGCCGTAATGGGCAGGATCACTCACCTGGCTGTAAAGCTTTCCGTCGGAGAAAGTTCCAGCCCCTCCTTCGCCGAACTGCGCGTTGGATTCCGGCTGGAACGCCGAGGTCCTTCGCCAGAATCCGAATGTATCGGCACTGCGCTGCTTCACTGGCTGCCCCCGCTCCAGCAGCAGAGGCCGAAAGCCCATCTGAGCCAGCAGAAGGGCCGCGAAATAGCCGCATGGGCCAGCTCCGATCACTACAGGTCGATGCTGCCCACTGGTTTCTTGGGAAGGTGGAGCCTGAGTGACGTAGTGATAGCGCTCATCGGGACTGCGACGAACCCGACGGTCCTGGGCACACCGACGCAGCAGAGCATCCTCTCCACGCACCTGCACGTCCACGCTGTAGATCAGGCGAATCCGATCGCGTCGACGCGCATCGATGCTGCGTTTCACCAGATGGCGCTCGAGCAGGCGATCCCGTGGAATTTTCAGGCAGCGAAGAACGGCCCGTTCCAGATCCTCCTCCGTGTGATCAAGCTCCAAACGAAGCTCGCTCAGCCTCAGCACAAGTCCGCTCTCCCGGGTCGTCCCCCTTGAAAACCTACCGACCGGGGATCCGACGGGTCGTGGCCTGCCCAGAAGGTGGTTGGCCCGGACGCTGCATCAGATCGCTCGCTGCGCCGATCAGACGCACAGGTTTTCCGCTTAGACGATCCTCAATGGCTTGGCAAAGGGGTTTCGGCTCTTGATCGGGGTCCAGCCAACCCAGTGGATCCCTCGTTCCCTCCGTCGAGACCGGTGGGGGTGTCAGAGAGGACAGGGCCATCAACCGAGCCGTATCAAATCCAGACGCCGCCAGCAGTGTGGGCTGCTCTCCACGTGAACGGCGATAGATGGAAGCGAAGTCAACCCAACCAGGACCATGGGCCGGCTGATCGAGAATCAACTGCGGCCAAGACCGTTCGGAAAGATCCTGAACGCGGTGATGGGGCAGCAACCAGACCCGAAGCAGGGCCTCGGGTGTTTGTCCGAAACGGCCTGAAGACTGAGCCTGATCAAGTTGCTCGGCCAAGGCACTGTCATGGGCTGCGGCCAAAACGATGGCCTGAGGTCCCTTCCAGGCCACATCGTTGACCAACTGTTCCAGAGCAGCTGTATCACCTGGGTTCACCGTCTGTACCAGGGATGGTTCGTAAGAGTCCACGATTCCGCCTTTCCCCTGAAAGGCGGAAACAAAATGCTCAGCTTGATCGGCACTCCGATCCGTTGGATCGGCCACCAGCATCACCCGTCGAATGCCTTGGTCGAGAAGGTCATCGGCCAGTTGATTCAGATCCTGCTGATAAGGCGGAACAACCGGATGGAGACGTCCTTCAGGATCGAGTTCAGCGAGGCTCTCGAGGGATTCTCCACGCTGATAGGGGAGGAGAACCCCAAGTTTGCGCTGGCTGGCGAGCTGGGAATAGATGGCCAGATCAGCAGAAAAAGGAGCCACCAAAACAGACACCTGCTGACCAAGAAGAGCCGATGGGTCATCTCCTGGAGCAATGGACAACCAGTCCACAGAGGCAGGTTCAACGCCACAAGCTCTGACCTGATCCAGACCAAGAGCAAACCCGCCCATGAATTCAGCACTCACGCCGGCCCCGTCACCGTGGGCAATGGCAACCACGGTGGATCGCGACGAGGCACTGGCAGACAGAGACTGGCAACCGATCAGCGTGGCAAGCAGAACAAATCCGGATTGCAGAGAGCGGAGGACACGAGACTGACCAGCCATACCCTCCTTAAGTCGAGACACCGCAAGAGGTTCATCCGATGCAGGGACCTTTGAAGGTGCTTCAGAAGAATGGGTCATGGCCAAACGCCCCCAGGATCTGAAGCTAGAGATTTCAGCCTGGGTCGTCGGGTTTTGTCACAGGATCCTGCTGCGTCTCTGGAGGATCCCCCTGAATCAGCAGAGCGAGACCACCTGCCAGAACCAGCAGAGCTCCCATACCCACCGCAAGCGGTCGATTGCCGGAGGCGGCGTCACCCCAGATCGCCGTACTGAAGAATGCAGAGCCGAGCAGGAAGCACGGGACCATCACGATGCCTGAGGCGATTCGGTTTTGTGCCATCTCAAGCGGGGGGACAGGTTGTATGGGCCAGACCCTCATTCACCAGAGCAGCACCCAGATCCTGGTCAGCACCGATCGGCGTCACGCGCGCAAGGAGGAGACCATCGGCGCTTCCCTCCGGACGAAGATTGACGCGACGGCGACGGGGAAGGGTCTGGCGCAACCAATCGACGGCCTGTTGCTGGTCCTCCGGCAACACCTCAATACAGGCCAGACGAACGCTGTAGTTGCGGTTGCGATCACCAACCTGAAGCAGTGTGGCTTCTCGAACCTGAAGGACCTCAGCAGCCTGGGTCAGCAAGGGTTGAACCACAAGCAGCATCAGCGCCAGTGCAACCCCCAAAACTTGACGCCCCATCACAGAGCGCTGCCACAAGAAGGGCAAAAGCGGTGATCACTGGAGGTGACGGCACCGCAGGCCGGGCAGTTGCGTTTGGGATCCATGGCCAGTTCAGGGTGCGAAGGAAGACCCACCATCTGAGCATTGCTGCAACCCGGTGGCACCATCGGATAACAGTTTTCTCCACGTCGGACATGCACATCCACAAGGGTGGGGTGAGGCGAGGCAAGGGCTGCAGCCAGTCCCGACTTGAGCTCGGCACGGTCCACAATCTTCATTCCCTCAACGCCAAAGGAGCGCGCCAGCATCTCGAAATCCGGCATTCCTTTCAGCATGTCTGAGGCTGAATACCGCTCCTCATAGAAGCTTTCCTGCCACTGGCGGACCATGCCCTGCCAGTGATTGTTCACGATCACCACCTTCACCGGCAGGTCGTACTGCGCGAGGGTCCCAAGTTCCTGAATGTTCATCAGAACACTGGCATCTCCTGCGATGCACACGACTCTCCGATCGGGACAAGCCACCTGGGCACCCAGTGCCGCAGGCATGCCAAATCCCATCGTTCCCAGCCCAGCGCTGCTGATCCAACCTCGAGGCCCGTTACGCAGGTACTGGGCAGCCCACATCTGATGCTGTCCTACGTCGGTGGTGACGATGGCATCGGACGCCAGATCTCTGACCGCCAGAAGCACCTCTTGGGGGTAGATCGGTCCTTCAGAAGGGGGAATGGTCAAGGGGTAGCGCTGTTTCCAGTCCTTGATCCTTTCCAGCCAGGCTGCGGTGCGCAGTTCAGGACTCTGTTGCAGGCTGAGTTCAACGAGTGCCGCCAGGCTGGCGCCAACGTCCCCGAGAACCGCCACATCCGCTCGCCTGTTCTTGCCGATTTCAGCAGGGTCGATCTCAAAGTGGATCACCCGTGCCCGGGGGGCGAAGGTGTCGAGTTTGCCGGTCACGCGGTCATCGAAACGCGCTCCCACCGCGATCAGCAGGTCACAATCGGTGACGGCGAAATTGGCGTAAGCGGTGCCGTGCATGCCGAGCATGCCCAGCGCCAGGGGATGATTCTCATCAAAGGCCCCCTTGCCCATGAGTGTTGTGGTCACGGGGAGCTGATAGCGCTCAGCGAGCACCCTCAGACTGTCGTGGGCTGAAGCGGCGACGGCCCCACCACCCACGTACAACAAGGGACGGTTGGCCGTTTTGATCAACGCAAGTGCGTCAGCAACAGCAGCAAGATCCGGAGGGGGTGTGGCTCTAAAACCAGCAGGAATGACCGTCCCCGGCTCGACGGGCAGGTAGTCGAACTCCTCCTGTCCGACATCCTTAGGAATATCGATCAGCACTGGACCTGGGCGCCCTGAGGCGGCGATGTGAAAGGCCTGAGCGACCACCGAAGCAAGATCCGCAGGATCGCGAACCACCCAGGAATGCTTCACGATCGGCAGGGTGATTCCGAAGATGTCGGTTTCTTGAAAGGCGTCGGTACCGATCGCCGTTCGGGGGACCTGCCCGGTGATCACCACCATCGGAACGGAGTCCATCTGCGCCGTGGCGATGCCGGTGACGAGGTTGGTAGCTCCCGGTCCTGAGGTACCGAAACAAACGCCGACACGACCGGTTGCCCGCGCGTAGGCATCGGCGGCATGGGTTCCACCCTGCTCATGCCGAACAAGCACGTGGCGCAGCCACCCTTCGCTTTCCGCCACATGAAGAGCGTCATAGATGGGGAGGATGGCCCCGCCTGGATAGCCGAAGATTGTGTCGACTCCATGGCGACGCAACGCATCCATCAGGGCATGGGCACCGGTCATCCGGCAGCCATCCCCATGTCCGGACGCTGCATCGACCTTGGGAGCGGAGGTCAGCGTCACAGCGGCATCACGACATACTGATCTTCAAGATTAAGGTTCAACCGACCTTCCTGCCCAATGGAGGAAGTGCTCTGTGGCAAGCCTTAGAGAAGACCGAGAGCATGCAACGGTCCGTGGCCGCTGATCAGCTCGAACAGGAACGCGGAGAATCCGAGCATTGCCAGGCGACCATTCCAAACTTCAGAGCTGTTGTTCCAGCCCCATTCCCATTTCTCCTGGGGATACAGCTTGACCTTTGTGGGCAGCTCTGCTGCAGCGTCAAGACTGACTTCAGGACCTTCCAAACTGGTCGTAACGAGATCCGCCAACCCTTCAATAAACGGCGGATAGGTATCCAGAGCGCGGACACGCCGGAAATTCACCACGCCAGCTTCAGTAGCCAACTCTCGGTACTCAATATCGATCTCCTCCAGGGTTTCGATGTGCTCACTAACAAAGCTGATCGGCACCACAACCAGGTCGTTGATCTTGGCTTTGCCAAGTTCCTCGAGCGCCTCCTCGGTGTAAGGCTTGAGCCATTCCACCGGGCCAACCCGGCTTTGATAGGCGAGGGTGAAAGGATTCTCATGACCCATCAGCTCGCCTAACGCCTTCATGATCAAATCCGTGCAGGCTTCGATCTCCTTCTGGTAAGGATCGCCGGCCTCCTCGACGTAACTCTTGGGAACACCATGGGCGCTAAAAAACACATGCGCCTTGGTGGGGTCATCGCTCTGACGCACGTCCTCGGCGATCAACTCGGCCATCGCCCGCACATAACCCGGATGATCAAACCAACTGCGGATGCATCGGATCGGTAGCTTTTCGAAGGCCGCGTCTCCCTGCCTCAGCCTTTGAAGCTCGCGAAAGCTGGAGCCACTTGTGCTGATGGAAAAATGTGGATAAAGGGGCAGAACCACCACCTCGTCCATGCCATCCGCTTTGATGTCGGCAACGGCGGATTCAGTGAAGGGATGCCAGTAGCGCATGGCCACGTAGCTGGTGGCATCAATTCCGCGCTGACGCAGCACACTCTGAAGTTCTCTGGCCTGCTGCTCTGTGATTCGCCGCAGCGGTGACCCTCCGCCAATCGAGCGGTAGGCCTCCTGAGACTTGCCGCTACGCAGGGTGCTGATCAACCAAGCCAAGGGCTTCTGCAGCGCGGGGATGGGCAACCGGATGATCTCCGGGTCAGCGAAGAGGTTGAACAGGAAGGGGCCTACGTCCTGAATGCGCTCGGGTCCACCAAGATTCAGCAGTACGACGCCGACGCGGGACATAGCAATCACACCGGGTTCAGGGGGTTGAGCGTAGCGGCCATTAACGCGATCCTTGGCGTCGGCGACACATTTATGGAGTTCGAGAAGGCGCTGAATTCCGCCAATACCCGTTTGGCGGCGCAGGGATCGAAACTGCGAATCGAGCAACGCGGCTCCCGCTTGAACCTGCGCGGCGTGCTGCCGTTGCGTTTGAATCCAGACCAGACAAAGCTCCAGCGCATCAGCCTCGGCGTCATGGCCGACCCCGCTGGGCTCGACCATGCCCTCAATGCCGCATCCCTGGTTCGACTGCAGATCGATCAGGGATGCTTTGACTGGTCAGCCTGGTCATCCCGCCGAAGCGACGCCAACGCACTGGAGCCCACCCAGGCGGTCGACGCCGCCTTGAAGCGCTTCGAAAAAGCCTTTTTCAATGATCCCAGGCGTCGCCGTTCTCCATCTGGCAGTCGCACAACCTGGAGCGGTGCCTACCTTCCTTACCTACGTCGTCTCTCGCATCAGTCCGATGGCGGCACCATCAGCGCCGATCTGCTGCTGCAGACTCTCATGAGCTACGAAGACGGCAGCCGCAGTCGCCAGCAATGCGCCACAGCGCTTGCGGCCCTGGCCCGCTTCCTGGAGATTCCGCTCCCTGACGACTGGCGTGAAGAGGCCGGCGGTTATGGCTTGCACCGAGCCCGGTTCCGCCAGCTACCCACAGACCGTCAAATCCTCGAAGCCGCACTCACCATCCCGAATCCAAGCTGGCGCTTGGCCTATGGCCTGATGGCCACCTACGGACTTCGCAACCATGAAGTGTTCTTTTGCGATTGTTCCGCCTTAGCCGAGGGCGGAGATCGCGTGCTGAGAGTCCTGCCCACCACAAAAACAGGCGAGCACCAGAGCTGGCCGTTCCATCCCGAGTGGGTCGAGCGCTTCGGCCTTCAAGAGCTGGCCGACAACCCCAAAGCGCTGCCGGCAATCCGCACCGACCTGCGCAAGACCACCCTGCAGCAAGTGGGGCGGCGGGTGAGCGAGCAGTTCCGCCGCTACGCACTGCCGATCACCCCTTACGACCTGCGTCATGCCTGGGCCGTGCGCACCATTCATATCGGCCTACCGGACACCGTTGCCGCCAGGATGATGGGCCACTCGGTGGCGATTCACACGCGCACCTATCACCACTGGATCACCCGCCGTGATCAGCAGCAGGCGGTGGATGCGGCCTTGGCCCGTCATCGAGCCTGACTCCCCTTCCCTGATGTCGTCATTCCTGCGCCCCCTGGCCTATCGCTATCGCTGGATTTACGACGCGGTCACGGCAGTGTCATCCCTGAGCGTGGGCGGTGTGGAGAAGCTCCGAGGCTTAGGCCTTGAAGCCCTGCAACCGCATCTGCCAACTGGAGCTGCCGTGCTGGATCTCTGTTGTGGCAGCGGCGAAGCAGCCGCCCCCTGGCTCGCAGCGGGCTTTGCCGTAACGGGTCTCGATGTCTCCCCTCGTGCCTTGCAGCTGGCCGCAACTCGCCACCCGATGCTGCAACGCGTGGAGGGCCTTGCCGAAGAGCCCCCACTCCGTTCCGAGAGTTTCACCGCCATCCAACTGAGCGTCGCCCTGCATGAATTTCCCCGCCGTGAGAGGGCAATGGTGTTGGCCAGTGCTCTCCGCCTGCTCCAACCCGGCGGTTGGCTCGTGCTGGTGGACCTGCACCCGGCCGGCCCCTGGCTGCGACTGCCTCAGCAGATCTTCTGTGAGCTGTTTGAAACGGACACCGCGACCGCCATGCTGGAGGACGATCTGCCCTCCGAACTTCAAGAGCTTGGTTTCACATCTGTGAAGCAGGAGCTTCTCGCAGGGCAGGCACTGCAGCGGATCACCGCGATGCGTCCCATCCAAACCGAACAGCCATGAGCACGAAGGATCTCGACCAATCGGCAGCGGAGCTGGGCATGGGCGGAAAGCTTGCCCCTGAATCAGACGATGCCGGTTATCGCAAACGGATGGAGCGACGTCAGCAGGTCCAAAAACAGCGGGTGGAAGAACGCAACAAGGAAAAGGGCCTGATTCTCGTGTTCACAGGCCAGGGCAAAGGGAAAACAACGGCAGGACTGGGTCTCGTCTTGCGCACGCTCGGTCATGGTGAGCGAGTGGCCATCGTGCAGTTCATTAAGGGCGGCTGGGAACCAGGAGAAGCACGGGCGCTGAAAGCGTTCGGCGACCAGGTGCGCTGGCATGCCCTAGGCGAGGGCTTCACTTGGGAGACCCAAGACCGGGAACGGGATCAGCAGCTGGTGGAAACGGCCTGGCAGACAGCCCTGGAGTATCTGCGTGATGCAGCAGTGAAGCTGGTGCTGCTCGATGAATTGAACGTGGCTCTGAAGCTGGGCTACATCGATGCAAACACCGTGATTAACGGGTTGAGGGAACGGCCCGCGCTGACCCACGTGGCCGTGACGGGGCGCGGCGCGCCTACAGAGCTTGTGGACGCAGCCGATCTGGTCACAGAAATGACCCTGATTCACCACCCGTTCCGCGAGCAGGGCGTCAAAGCGCAGCCTGGCATTGAGTTTTAGAGATCACTGTCGGTCGAGATCGCTGCGCAACAGCCCCATCGCTGCTGTCAGCACTGACAATCCACTCACCAGGAGTGCACGGTGAACCAGTGGGTCACGCCAGCAGGAAGGGTCCTGGCTGGCCCGATCAAGGGCCGAAAGGGTCAGACGGGCCATCACCGAACTGCGTGCGCCGTTCTCCTCAGCCATGGAATCCCTGTCGTTTCCCCATCCAAGCGGCTAAGGCCCTGTGGCGCCAGTGATGGGGCTGTCCGATCTCGCTTGCTACTGTCAGCAGGATCAGGTGGATGAATGGCCTACGCGCGCGCACTCCTGAAACTCAGCGGGGAAGCGCTGATGGGAGACCAGGGCTACGGGATCGATCCAGCCATTGTTCAGGCCATCGCCCGTGACGTGGCCGGTGTTGTCGCCAGCGGCACCCAGCTGGCAATCGTTGTAGGTGGTGGCAACATTTTCCGAGGGCTGAAGGGGTCAGCCGCGGGGATGGATCGGGCCACGGCGGATTACGTGGGGATGCTCGCCACTGTGATGAATGCCATCACCTTGCAAGATGGCCTCGAGCGGGCTGGCATCCCCACCAGGGTGCAGACAGCCATCGAAATGCAAGAAGTTGCTGAGCCCTACATCCGCAGGCGAGCCATCCGACACCTCGAGAAAGGGCGTGTGGTGGTCTTCGGCGCAGGGTGTGGGAACCCCTTCTTCACCACCGATACCACCGCAGCCTTAAGGGCTGCAGAGATCGGAGCGGATGTGGTTTTCAAGGCCACCAAGGTGGATGGGGTCTACGACAAAGACCCCCACATTCATGCTGATGCAGTGCGCTACGACGCACTGACCTTCCAGCAGGTTCTCAGTGGTGAATTGGCGGTGATGGACAGCACGGCCATCGCCCTCTGCAAAGACAACAACATCCCCATCGTGGTCTTCAATCTGTTCGAAGCCGGCAATATCGGCCGTGCCGTGGCAGGTGAGCCCATCGGTTCTCGCATCAGCAACTAATCATCGTCATGTCTCAATCCGATCTCGAATCCAGCATGCGCAAGTCGGTGGAAGCCACCCAGCGCAACTTCAACACCATCCGCACCGGAAGGGCGAACTCCTCCCTGCTGGATCGGATCAGCGTGGAGTACTACGGCGCCGAAACACCGCTGAAGTCGCTGGCCACCCTCTCCACACCGGATTCTCAGACGATTCAGATTCAGCCGTTTGACATCAGTGCTCTGGCATTGATCGAAAAAGCGATCGCCATGAGTGAACTGGGTTTCACCCCGAACAACGATGGCAAGGTGATCCGCATCAACGTTCCCCCGCTGACTGAGGAGCGTCGCAAGGAGTTCTGCAAGCTGGCCTCCAAGTACGCCGAAGAAGGCAAGGTGGCCCTGCGCAACCTGCGCCGCGACGCGATCGACAAGATCAAGAAGCAGGAAAAGGAGGGCGAGTTCTCCGAAGACCAGAGCCGTGATCAACAGGATGAGATCCAGAAGTTGACCGATCAGTTCATCGCCGAACTGGAAAAGCATCTCGCCAACAAGGAAGCCGACATCCTGAAGGTGTGAGCGTCTACGACGTCGCCGTGATCGGAGCCGGGGCCGCCGGCTCCGCAGCAGCTTTTCATCTCGCTAAGGCCGGGCATCGCGTGTCCGTTCTGGAAGCTGTCGATGGGCCACGCGTCAAACCCTGCGGTGGCGGCATGGCGTCATCAGTTCAGCAATGGTTCCCCTTCGATCTCAGCCCAGCGGTCGACGATGTGATCCGCCAGGTGGACTTCAGCTGGTGCCTGGACGATCCGGTTGTTGCTGAGCTTCCAGGAGAGGCACCGTTCTGGATTGTGAGACGCGAACGTCTCGATGGATTGCTACTGGAGAAGGCCCAGGAAGTCGGAGCCACGCTCCACTGCCCCTTTCTGGTGCAGACGATCGGCCGTGAGGATGGTCAATGGATGATCCGCAGCGACTGCGGCATCACGTTGAAGAGCAAAGCGGTGGTGATTGCAGATGGTTCAGCGTCGCCCTGGTCGGCTCAGTTTGGGCTTGGGCCCCGAGATCTCCATCTCGCCAGCACACTCTCCGTCCGTCTGGAGGGGCTTGGAACACTCAACCCTGGTGTCGCCCGCTTCGAATTCGGTCTTGTCCACCACGGTTTCGCCTGGGCTTTCCCCCTGAATGGAGGCATCAATGTGGGAGTGGGCACATTCATCGGCCGGAATCCGATGGATGCAGACACTATTCTCAACGCCTTGCTTCCTGATCTTGGTTTCCCTGCTGATTCAGGGCTCCGCCAACAGGCGGCACTGAGAGTCTGGAATGGCCACAGTCCGCTGCACGGCAATGGGATGGTGGCTGTCGGCGATGCGGCATCACTGTGTGATCCCTTTCTGGCGGAGGGATTGCGACCGGCACTGTTGAGCGGATGTGAGGCAGCGACATGTCTCGACCGCTGGCTCAACAATGAGGTGACGACCCTTGAGGACTACTCCACGGTGATGCGTCGCCGCTGGGGCGACTCCATGGCCTGGGGTCGGCGCATTGCCCAGGTGTTCTATCGCTTCCCCGGTGTGGGGTATCAGCTGGGGATCAAGCGGCCCACTGCACCACGGCGGATTGCTCAGATTCTCTCCGGGGAGATGGGCTACGGGGACATCGCCCAACGAGTGATCCGTCGCCTTCTGCTGCAGCGGGGCTAAAGATCCAGCGCCAGTTGTTCAACACCAGGGTCAGTGGTCTGCTGCCTCGATCGTCTCCGCCGGGTTGCGGGCAGACCTGAACGTCGGGAGCCATGGCGCTGCTGGATGGCATCCGCATGGCGATCAAATCCTGCGGAACGACGAATCTCGAAAATTCTCTCTTTGGCTTCACGCGCTGAAAGAGCGCAATCAACAATTGGCATCGGCCTGGCACCGCCGAGAGACCAGGGCTCATGCAAATGCACAGCAGGAACATCCTCGAGTTCCGGACACCAGCGGCGGATAAAGGTCCCATCAGGGTCGTGATCAAGCCCCTGCTTGATCGGGTTGTAGATGCGGATTGTGTTGATGGAGGTGCTGCCCGACTGCATCTGGCACTGACTCCAATGAATGCCCGGCTCGTAATCCACAAACTGTCTGGCCAGATGCAGACCTGTCTCACGCCAGGGAAGCCAGAGGTTGTAGCTGGCGAACGACATCAACATGGCCCGCATGCGGAAGTTGATCCAGCCATGGGCTCGCAGAGCCCGCATGCAAGCATCCACGAAGGGAACGCCTGTTTGACCCTCGGCCCAGGCCGCAAAGCGCTCGTGATCCAGAGAGCGGATGCCGCGCATGAAGGGGTGAAAGTCCTCCCATTCGATCGGCGGTTGATCTTCCAGTTTCTGGATGAAGTGGCAATGCCAGTGCAGCCTCGAGCTGAAGCTGCTCACCCCACGGCCTTGAAGTTCACGACTGCGTTGCAGCACCTCACGCATGGAGAGGCAGCCCCAGGTGATGTAAGCGGAAAGCCTTGAGCAGCCGTTGAAAGCCAGATTCGGACTGGAGATGGAACGGCAGTAGCGCTGCACCCGGTGCGCAAGGAAATCATCAAGCTCCTGAAGGGCCAACCGCCTGCCGCCAAGCTGCCGGTATGGGCAAGGATCAGAGCGCAGAGCCAGCGCTTCGCTGGTTGGCAGATCACCGGGAGCGATGCCCGGCAGGGGCGTCAAGCCTGTGGGTGCCGGGGTCATGGCCTCCCCCATCCGCGCTTCCCAGCGGCGGGCCCACCCCCTGCGCGTGCCCAACCGACGAACCACTCCGAATTGGGGCAGTTCATGCCAAGGGATGCCCCGTTCCCTCGCCCATGAAGCCACCCGACGGTCACGGGCATAGGTCCAGGCATTGCCTGTTTCCTCATGGCTCCAAAGTGCCGATACGCCGAGTTGACGCCAGGCGCGTTCCAGCACATCCACGGCATCGCCGCTCCGGATGATCAGCGGCTGGCCAAGAGAGGCACAGGCCTCCTGGAGATCCTGAAGGGATTCTCGGCAGAACGCCCATTGCCTGGCTGAACAATCCGGTTGAGACCAGAGTTCAGGTTCAAGGATGTAGAGAGGCAAAACAGGGCCCCTGGCCAGAGCTCTGGCCAGGGGCTGATGATCCACCAGTCTGAGATCACGTTTGAACCAGACCAACTGAAGGGTCATGGATCACGGCCAAAGCCGGCTTCAATCTGCAGACCTTAGAAAAACCGATCAGCTGACAGACGTAATTTTCAGATCGCGAAGACGGGAATCCACAGAAGCCAGCAGCTCGATGGCGAACATCGGCGCTTCTTGAACGGCAAACAGGAACTTCTCCCTGTTCATCTCAATGAGACGGCAGGGGCCTTCCGCCTGGGCAGTCCCGAGGCGACGGTGCCCATCCATCACCAGAGCTCCAGCTCCAAACACGTTGCCGGCTTGAATGAGCTCGTATCCCTCGTGACCGTGGTCGTTCCGCCAAGACAGGCGCACTGATCCTTCGAGGACCCCAAACATCGAAGATCCGGGATCGTCAGCTTTGAAAATAATGTCTCCGGTATTGAACGTGTGCACCTCGCTCTTCTGAGCGAGGGCACGCATGGTGTCGAGAGCGTTCACGTCAACTGATGGAACTAATTGGATTGTGATTGGCGCAGATCAAGAGCCGGTAATGGAATCCCTGATTCAGGCTGTTGTGAGCGACAGGGCAGCACCAAATCCCCGGCGCACATCTTCAGGGGTGAGACGACCATCGTGGTCGAGATCCAATGCGTCGAACACTGCATCGCTACCAAGCCACTCATCACGGGTGATGCAGCCATCACCGTTCATGTCATTGAGCAGAAAGATTTCCTGAACGGCGTGGCCAAAAGCCTGACCACCCTCAAGTTCAGCCAATCGGTGGGCCAGCATGCTCTCGAGCGTTTCGATCGCTTTGCTGAATCCCTTGATGCCCTCAGCGAGTTTGTCGGAGGCCATACGGTCAGTCTTCATCATGGCGTCGAACTGCTCACGATCCACATGGATCTGAGCCTCGCTACTGGAGGGATTCTCACCGTCGAGCTTGCGGGAGAGAGTGGCCTGGCTCTCACGCAGCTGATCGAGCAGTTTGGGTGAAATCGTCAACAGATCGCAGCCAGCGAGCTCTGTGATTTCGTCGATGTTTCGGAAGCTGGCCCCCATCACCTCGGTTTTGTAGCCGTAGGTTTTGAAGTAATTGAAGATCCGGGTCACAGACAGCACGCCGGGATCCTCAGGGCCGGGGTAGGAATCGCGACCGGTGTCCGCTTTATACCAGTCAAGGATGCGACCGACGAAAGGTGAAATCAGGGTCACACCAGCCTCGGCACAAGCAACGGCCTGACCGAAACCGAACAGAAGCGTGAGATTGCAGTGAATCCCCTCTTGCTCGAGAACTTCGGCAGCTTTGATACCTTCCCAAGTGGAGGCAATCTTGATCAGCACACGGTCATTGCTGATGCCCGCATCGTTGTAAAGGCGAATCAGCTTGCGACCTTTTTCGATCGTGGCGTCGGTGTCAAAGCTGAGACGGGCATCGACCTCGGTGGAGACACGCCGGGGAACGATCTTGAGAATTTCTTTGCCGAAGATCACGCTGATTTCATCCAGCGCTTCTCGCACAACCTGTTCCACCGGTGCGTTGTCGCCAATCAGTCGCCGAGAGGAGCGCAGAGATTCATCGATCAGATTCTGATACGCGGGAATCTGGGCTGCCGCCAGGATCAAGGAAGGGTTAGTCGTGGCATCCCTCGGCGTGAACTTGCGGATTGCCTCTAGATCCCCTGTGTCTGCGACCACAACGGTCATCGCAGAGAGCTGCTCGAGCAGACTGGCCATAGCGCTGAAAGTCTTGATGTGCGCAACGTAGCCACGTTTTTAAGAGTGGCATCCATGGAGGTATTCCTCTGCACAGGCCGTGATGAAAGGAATCAGCCCTGACGACTCAAATCCTGGGATTGGGCCGTACTCGGAGGGATCTTCTCGATCACAAGAAGACCGTCGATGATGGATTTCGCCACAGGCAGTGCCACCGTTGAACCGTAGGCATTGCCACCTTGAGGCTCATCCACGACAACCAGCACGACGTAACGCGGGTCGTCGATAGGAAGCGTGGCAACAAAACTGCAAATCAGGGCGCCAGGGACATACACACCATTGAGCGCTTTCTGCGCAGTTCCTGTCTTGCCTCCGATCCGATATCCCGGAGTTCGCGCTCCCTTGCCGCTGCCCTTCTCCACCACAGACTCCATCCATGCGAGCACCGTGCGAGTCACCTCAGGCCTGAGCAGTTGCTGGCCTTGGCGCGTTCCTGCAGGCGCAAGGGCATCACCGGTGCGCAATCCCCTGGTGATATGGGGACTAACAAGCCGGCCTCCGTTTGCCAGCAGCGCATGCAATTGCACAAGCTTGAGTGGCGTTAGTGAAAATCCCTGGCCAAAGGATGCGGTGGCAGGCTCAATCGGTTGGCTGGTGAATTGTTCTTTCGACTTGAGCTGACCAGCCACAGCCCCTGGCAGATCGGTATCGGGACGGGCATCGAGACGCAACCGACTGAGCAAGTCCCAGTAGCGATCGGCCGGTAGACGACGCATCGCCTGCACCATCCCCACATTGCTAGAAACCTGCAGCACCGTGGCGTAATCGATGACTCCATTCGCCCGGCGATCGTGATTGTTGATCGGCCATCCACCAATCGTGAGGGTGCCGTTGTCATGCACCTGTCCATCAGCCTTGATCGCACCCTCTTGAAGCGCGAGAGCCAAATTGATGGGCTTGAAAGTGGAGCCGGGCTCATAAAGGTCTTGCACAGACCATTCCCTGAATCGACTCGCAGAAAAGTCCCAATAACGGTTTGGGTCGTAGGTGGGAGCTGAAGCGAGAGCCAGCAACTCGCCGTTGGTGACATCCATCACGATGGCAACCCCTTTCTTCGCCTTCCATTGCTTCACCTGTGAGGCCAGAGCCTTTGCAGCCAGAGCCTGCAGGCGCGCATCAAGAGTGAGCTGAAGCCGGAGGTCATCTCCAAAGAAAACGCCAGCATCAAGGTTGTCTGGCAATGGGGTGCCATCAGCACCACGCCGCAGGCTGCGGGCCTGCTCATGACGCTGAAGGTCGTCGTGGCGGCTCTGTTCCAGGCCGGCCTGGGGGACACGCTCCTGATTGAGAAATCCCACCACATTGGCGAACAGATCACCCTGGGGATACACCCGATGGGGGTAAGACTCCAGATCGACACCACTGATTCCAGCCCCTCGAACAGCAGCCGCCGTTTCCGGGTCAAGCCCTTCCAAAAGCTTGATACCGGAGGGCCGGTTGCCAATCCGCTTGAGAATCTCGGCCGAGCTCAAGGACAGGAGCGGCGCCAAACGCTCAGCGACATCGGCTGATGGCCGAATCAGGGCCGGATCATCGCCTGGGAGATTGAAATAACGGGGGTGCAGCCACAGGCGATAGCGCTCCTCGTCGAGCGCGATGAGCCGTCCCGTGCGATCGATGATCGGCCGACGCGTCCCCAGCGGCTGGGTGCGCTGGGTCTGAACGGATCGAGCGCGTGCTTCAAGCTCTGAAGCCTGGAACATCTGCAGCCAGGCCATCCGGCCCATTAGGCCAACCAGCCCGACACACAACAGAGCGAACACCCAGCGCATCCGTGTGGCGGGAATCTGTTCCAAGGGCACAACGCGCCGACGGGCAGAGATCTTGTTCGGCCGTCCTGCGGCAGGCGAGCGACCCATGAATTAATAACCGTTCTTGATCGGACGCTCCATGAGGGAGCCCAGCATGGCCAGGTGGTCGGGTTGGTCTTGCGACGAAACCGTTCCGGGTCGATCGAGATACAGAAGATTGGCCACGGTGGTGGGCACCATTCGCCCGGGGACCTTGGAGCGTTCCAACAAGTGCCTTTCGAGCATCGCCGTCGACTCTGTGAGCCGATGGGAGAGCGTTCGGGTCAATTCGAGCTGCCGAAACGCCATCGTCCAGCGGTGCTGCCAGTGCAGCGTGAGGCCACTGAGCACGAGAACGGCGGCGAAAACCCCGAGAAGTCCTCCGTCGGCAGCGCGATGAAGTCCGGCCAGCAGAGGGGAATGGCGGGCAGCACGACGGGCCGACAGTGAGCCTTGGATGACCTCAAAGGTTCCGGCACTGGACGACCGCTGCGGGGACACCGGCTGGGGTTGGGGAACCGCGACCACGGCTGAGGTTCTGCAATGCGCCAGTGAACCACCTGGAGAGGGGAGCCGCAAGGCTGAAACCTTGATCAACACTGGGGCTTTGCTCAACCCCCAAGCAGCAAGAGATTGAGAAATGTCACGCCATTCCAGAGTGCATGCATCACCACGCATGGGAACAGGCGCCCAGTACTCAGCCTGAGCAATGCCAATCCGAGGCCGAGAACCAGCAATGGAGGAAGTTCACCGATGCTCAGGTGAGCAATCGCGAACACGAGTGCGCTGACCATCACACTGCCGGAACGCCCGAGGGACCGCCCCAAAACCGGCAGCAAGACCCCTCGGAAGATCGTTTCCTCAAACAGCGGTGCCAGCACAACAGCGGTGATGGCCAGCAGGGACAAGGCCAATGGGTCTCGGCTGTTCAGCACAATCTCAAGCAGGGGATTGCTCCCCCCCTGATCCCCGATCCATCGACTCACGAGCCAGCCGCTCATGACCACCGGGGGCATCACCATCAGCCATCCCCTCGCACCCTGGAGAAAAGCCAGAGGGATGGGACGCGCCTGCCATTGCAGCCACCCACCCGGAGGAAGCGCCTCTTGATCGCACTGCGATAACTGCTGGCGAAGGATGAGCAGAGGCGGAATCGCCAGGGCGGCATAACCGAAGAGGACGGTCACTCCCTGCATCAGTGCAGGAGACATGTCACGGCTCAGCCAGCCTGTGAATGGAGCAATAAGCAGTGGGACCAGCACCTCGCCTAAGACAACGAAGCCACCGGCCACCAGCAGAATCATGTCGAGGGGGCCGAGGGGGGCTGACACGAGCGGCGGCCAGGGCGGCAACCTGCGACCCAGCAGCTGCCACCCGTGCCTGAGCAAAAGCAGGCCTCCAAGGATCAGGGCCGCGAGTGGGAACACTTCGCTGAAGATCAGCCGACGTGCTGCGGCGGAGGCCGGAGCTGGATCCACGCAGTCAGCGGGTGGGCCTCCCAAGGCACTGCATGCCACGGTTCGGATCAAGGGATCCGGCGCCAGAGCCAATAATTCTGATCGTTCCAGCCCAGGAGCGTTGTTCCCATTCAGCGCCTGCTGAAGCGGGATGAGTTCCGGTTGGCCAACGGTCACCCGGCGAAGGCTTTGCTTGTAGTCCTCCTCTTGTTCCAGGGCCGTGAACAAAAGAATCTGGCGATCATCCAATCGGTCCAGCGGGGTATCGCGCAGGGTGCGCAGCAGGGCCGCAGCAGGGTCATCGCCGACCACCAGCGGTTGAAGCGATTCTGGAACCTTCGGCTGAGCCAAAAGGGACAGCTCTTGCTGCTCCAACGACAAAGCCGGAGCAACGGATGGCTTTCCAAAGCTGTCCACCAATCCCAGGATCCACACCAAGGTGGCCAGAACCAGTGAGACGAAGGCCAGAAACACCTTCAAGAACCGGTCAGCCGATGGACGTCCGGCAGGTGGGCTGGTCAACACGCCGCAGGCAACTCGATGCGATTCTGGTGGGTGACGGGTGCAGCGGGCGAAGCCAGAGCAAACCGGGGCTCACTCATACGATGGCGGCGCCCTGCACGCACGAAGCCGTGACCCTGCGTCTTCTCCTCGTTCGCCACGGACTCAGCAGCTTCAATGTGGAGCGCAGAATCCAGGGGCGGGATGACCTCTCTACGCTGACTGAAACAGGCGAAGACCAGGCACGCCGCACCGGCACGGCCCTTGCGGACGTACCGATCACAGCTGTCTACAGCTCACCGCTCCAACGGGCTGCATCAACCACGGCAGGGGTTCTGGCAGCCCGGAGCGATGCGCTTGAGCCGTGTTTCGAGGAAGGCCTGCTTGAGATCGATCTGGAACCCTGGAGCGGCCTAACGGCAGCCGAGCGTGCTGAGCGTTTTCCAGAGGAGTACGCAGCCTGGAGGAGCCATCCCGAGCAGCTGGAACTGTCCCGTCACGACGGCACCCGCTACCGGCCCCTGCAGGAACTGATGCAACAGGCCAGCCAGTTTCTGGACGCACTGCTGGCCCGACATCCCGTGGACGGCAACGACACAGTGCTGCTGGTTGGGCACAACGCCATCCTGCGCTGCCTGATCACAACATTGCTGGGCAACCCTGCGGGAGGCTTCCGCCGGTTGCGGCTCGACAACGCCTCTTTGTCTGTTTTCAATCTCATTCCTCAAGGGAGTGGCCACCAGGTGCAGATCGAGTGCCTGAACAGCACGGCGCATCTCAACCCACCGCTCCCTCCCAAAGGAGCCGGCGCAAGGATGATTTTGGTGCGGCACGGGGAAACCAACTGGAACCGTGATGGGCGCTTTCAGGGACAGATCGACATCCCCCTCAACAGCAATGGTCACGCTCAAGCCGAAGCAGCACGGGCGTTTCTGGAAAGCGTGTCGATTCAGCGTGCTTACAGCAGCGCGATGTCCAGGCCGCGAGAGACCGCCGAAGGAATCCTGCGCTCTCACCCTGGAGTGCCGCTGACGGTGACACGCGGACTGGTTGAGATCGGCCATGGACTCTGGGAAGGGAAGCTGGAATCAGAGATCAGGGCCGAATGGTCTGAACTTCTTGATGAATGGAAACGCACGCCTGAAACGGTGCAGATGCCAGAGGGAGAGACCATCCAGGATGTTTGGGAACGCTCAGTCCGCAGCTGGAACACGATTGCGGAATCCCTGGATCGGTCTGAAACCGCTCTCGTGGTCGCTCACGATGCGGTAAACAAGACCATTCTCTGTTCGCTCCTCGGCCTCAGTCCTGGTGACATCTGGGCTGTCAAACAGGGTAATGGAGGTGTCACCGTGGTCGACATGCCCACAGAAGCAGGGCAGCCTGCGGTTGTTGCTTGCCTGAACCTCACCTCCCATCTCGGAGGGGTTCTGGACAGAACAGCTGCTGGAGCACTCTGAACCTGATGGATGCATCAATGCTGCTGGATCCGGTCCAGGTCCTGGGCGGACCGGGTCAGGCTGTCGAGAAACAATCGGCCGTTCTGATCAGAAACCGGCGCCTTGAAGCCTTTGGGGACGAGGCCCGCCGAATGGGCCGGTCCGAGGCATTGGAGCCACAGGACGCCGGCCATCAGCTTCTGGCTCCTTGCCTGGTGGATTGTCACTCTGAACTCCCAGAACCGTTCCACGGCAAAGGAGAAACCTTGGCGAGTTTGCTGCGAACTGCTGGATCGGCAGGCTTCGGCCAGCTCGCGCTGCTCCCTGGAACATTGCATGGCCCACGGGAGCAGCCGGATCAGCTGCAGGGATTTCAGCAGAGCGACTGCGACGTCAACGTTCACCTCTGGGGAGGTTTCAGCAGCGGTAGCTCCGGGGTGGAGTTAACAGCCCATGCCGACCTGCTGGAAGCAGGGGCTATTGGCCTGACTGACGGCAGATCCATGCCACCGATTGCTCTTCTGGATCGCGCTCTGACGCTTGGAGACATGAACGCATCGCCGGTGCTGATCCCAGCGCTGGATTTGGCGCTGCGGGGCGAGGGACTCCTGCGGGAGGGAGTGAACGCCTTGAGGGCCGGATGGCCTTCGGACCCAGTGAGCAGTGAGACTTTGCCCCTCAGCCAGCTTGGGCAACTCCAGCAGTGTCACCCCGACCGCCGGCTGGTCCTGATGGCACTCTCCACCGCCGGCGCTGTGGAGCTGCTGCAACAGATGCCATTACGCCCGAAAGCCACCGTGAACTGGTGGCATGTGGTGGCTGATTCCTTTGACAGCAGCGCCACCGCATCCACATGGTTTGTGGACCCATCGCTGGGGTCACAATCGGATCGCAAAGCTTTGATCAGGGGACTGGCGGATAACCTGATTCAGGCCGTCGCCGTTCAGGCCACGCCACTGGACGACGAGGAATGCCTCTTGCCGCCCGATCAGCGCTCTCGAGGGGTCTCGGGACATCACTTGGTGCTGCCGACCCTTTGGCAGACCCTGGTCGTGGATGAAGGTTGGACCCCTGAGCAGCTTTGGCAGGTCGTCAGCTTCGGACCATCCCGCTTGCTGGGGTTAGGGGAAGAATGCCTGGCAGTGGGCAGCAACCGCTGGCTGCTGTTTGATCCGGAGCTCTCGTGGACGCCCTTACGTTCCGACCCAATGGGTCCCCGCGCCGCCAATCTGCCTCTGCAGGGCAAGGCGCTGCGTGGCCGGGTGACGCATTGCGGGCTTAGGACCCCAGCGAGCCGAGCCTGTTGAGGGGCCAGAAACGCCAGAACGCTCTGCCGATGATCTGGTCCTCCGGCAGGAAAGGACCTCCTGGCCAGTAACGACCATCCCAGCTGTTACTGCGGTTATCCCCGAGTGCCAGCACATGTCCCTCGGGAACCGTCACGTTGAGGGTGCGGCAGAGACTCATGCCCTGGTCATCCAAGGGGCAGAACTTTGTGACATAGGGCTCGTTCAACGCCTTGCCGTTGACAGAGACCTCGCCGCGGGGATTGACCACAACCCGATCCCCACCAACGGCGACCACACGTTTGATGTAAGCGTCGCAGGCGGGATGCCCCAGCCCTGGAATCAGGCCGACCAATGGAAAACTCACCAATGCACAGCGCAACGCAGAGGGGGACCCAGCTGATTTGAGAGCGGGGTCGAACGCATGGGGCGAGTTGAACACCACAATCTCGCCGCGCTGGGGGCTCCGTCCGCCATAGGTGAGTTTTTCCACCAACAACCGGTCCTGAATCTGCAGGCCGGGGAGCATGGATCCTGAAGGAATGAAGCGTGCTTCAGCAACGAAGTGACGGATTCCGAAATAGAGGGCCAGGGTGAACAGAACAGGGCCCCAGAAATCCCAGAAGGGATGGGAACGGGAGGGTGCTGAGGGATCGGGACCCGATGACGATGGGTCGTGCTGCACGTTGGGCAACGGGAACCTATGGCCTGAAGGAATCCAAGATAGGCGTGGAACGATGAGCTCCTAGCCTCATTTCACGATGGAGGAGCCATGGTCAGACCCCGCTGGCAAGGCGTGCGGCCCAGCGCGGCCAGGCGCTTCTGGCTGGGCTGGGACAGAGTTATCGCAACAATCGCTGCGCTCAATCTCGCCTGGGTCCTCTTTGATGTGACCTACGTTCCGCTGCGGAATTTCTGGCTGCAGCGAACCCTATTTCCGCTGCCATCGATCAACCTGGCGATTCCTCTGCCATGGCTGCCAGACATCACGCCTGCGTACGACAAGGTCAAGGGAATCGAACCCCAAAGGGACACGCAGAGTTACATCGACCATTTCCGGCGCTTGGAAACGGCCGCGGCCACACAAGGAATCGACAGCCAAGAGGTCCGACAGCTCCGCCTCGAGATGGTGGTTCGCAACAGCCAACTGATCGACGAAAATCCCTTCGTGAGCTCGGGGAAGGCGAGCACACTCGAAAAGCTCAAGAACCGCCTCCGCTCCAGAGCAGGCATGGATTCGGCAAAACAGGCTGCCGCCCATCTCCTGGGAGACGACCACCTCTCGGAACAGAATTGGGAGGAGGAAAGGCGCTTCTGGAACAAGAGCATCCTTCCACTGGCCGCGACCAATTACTGGCGCGGAACCGATGAGAACGGACAGGCGATCGATCGCTCCTGGCAGATCGATACCCCCTTCCAGATCCTGTTCCTTCTCGACATCCTGATCCGCAGCTTCCGACTGAAACGGCGTTACCCGGGAATCACATGGCGTGACGCACTGCTCCGCCGCTGGATTGATCTGCCGCTTTTGATTCCTTTCTGGAGATTGCTGCGCATCATTCCAGTCACCGAGCGTCTGTCCAATGCCGGACTGATCCAACTGGAGCCATTGCGGGCTGTGATCAGTCGCGGCGTGGTGGCTGTTCTCGCCATCGAGCTCTTCGAAGTCATCACCCTCCGAATCCTGGACACCGTGCAGGATGTGGTGAGATCACCCCGCTTGCCTGAAAAGATTCGAAGGTTGTGCACCCATCAGAGTGTTGTCGAGGAGGGGGAACCGGAACTTGCCGAACTTCTCAGGCTCTGGCTCCCACTCATTCTCATCCAAGTGGGTCCTGCACTTCGCCCCCAGCTGGTTGCCCTCGTCGGCCATGTTTTGCGCCGCAATCTGGAGGAGGCAGCGATTCCAGGAGCCCTAAGAACACTTCCGGGAGTTGACAGTGCCGAACAGAAATTGAGCCAAACACTGTCCGCCGGTCTGGTCGACTCGCTTTTGAATCTGTCGCGCAATGCCGGAGATCGGCTCGGCCAGAAAGACCCAGTCCTTGAAAGTCTTGGGGTGGAGACAGCAGATCGCTTCTGGGAAGAGCTGGCCCACAAACTTGAGACCGGCGCAGTACTCGAACGCAGTCAAGAGCTCATCGCCGTTTTCCTTGAGGATCTCAAGAGATCGAGCATGAGCCAGCTGCGTCTTCAGAAAGACGTTGATGAGCTGATCACGGAGCTGGATGGTCTGAACTTCAGCTCCGAAGCGCTTCCGCCCAAACCTCAGGCTTGAATCCAACAAGGAAGGATCCATCAGCGCCACACACGAAGGGGCGCTTGATCAGCTTTCCATCAGCAGCAAGTGCATCGATGGCTTCATCGGCTGTCATGGCCTTAACGACAGCAGCGCCAAGGGCCCTGTAACTCTGACCGCTCGTATTGAACAAAGGCTTCACCTCCCCGAATTGCTGAAGAGCATCAAGGAGGGTCTTCCGGTCAGGAGGCGTGACGGTGATGTCGACGACATCAGCATCGATTCCGTGGGACTCAAGCCATGCCAAAGCTTTTCGGCATGTTGAACAGCGGGAGTAGCTGTAAACCTTCAGGAGCGCCATGGCCCTGATCAGCGACCAAGGAGACTCTTCACGGCGCCAAGAAGGCTGTTGGAGCCTTTACCGACTCCATCATCCGGACGGGTGCGGATCGTGACATCTCCATTGACACTCGTACGGCAGCTCAGGCGGTAGTTGGCCGGACGGTCGGAGAGATAAACCTCTTCGACATCGCTGCGGGGTGAGAGGTTCTGGGATCCCTCCAGCACTTCAACGACACAGGTGCCGCACTGCCCCACGCCACCGCAGTTGTTCAGATTATTGAGCCCTTTGTAGGGGTTGATCCCTGCATCGAGGGCCGCCTTGCGCAGATTGGCACCCTCAATACAACCGACCTGCTGGCCTTCCTGCTCAAAACGGATGGTGGGCACGGTCGATCACAGGCTTGGCGCGAACCAACTTACAAGCAGCAGGGGACTTCTCGGGAGCCAGGAGCCAAACTTTGCTCGAACGTCACCTTCAATTCAGCACCCTGCAGCCTTGATGCAGGCCTGAAGCAAGGGCTGCACAGCCTCCGAATCTCTCCAACCACCGATTTCCGTGACCCGTCCTTCCATGTTTTTGTAAGTGCGAAAGAACTCAGCCACGTCCTCCAACTGATTGGGAGCGATTTGATGAATGCTGTGGATCTTCGCTTGGCGGGGATCTGCCACCGGCACACACAAGATTTTCCCGTCGTAATGCCCCATGTCGTGCATATCGAGGACCCCAATCGGTCGTGCCTGAATCAGACATCCCGCAAATGTGGGCTCTTCCATGATCACCATGGCATCGAGAGGAGATCCATCCTCAGCCAGTGTGTTGGGGATGAATCCGTAGTCGAAGGGGTAACGGACTGAAGAGTGGAGAACCCGATCAAGGGCCATCACCCCACAGGCTTCAAAATATTCGTATTTATTGCGACTTCCCGCTGGAATCTCCACGAGAAGATTGACCAGTCCTGGAGAGGGAGATGGGGAAAGAGCCCTGAGATCCATTGCTCTTCGTGACAAGGGAAGACTTTGGTGATGGTCGGTCGCTCAAAACCGCTGCCATCGGAATACCTAGCCCTGTGACAGCCAACATGAATCCCAAAAGAACAAGCAAAGGGATGGCCACCAGCGGACCAGACGCTGGGGTGCTCTCGAAGACAGGCTCGGGATCCATTCAGGGGGATACAGGGACACCCGGCTTCAGCCGAAAGGCTGAATCGAAGAGCGGAGTCTTCGACCGGGAATGGCAAAACATCGCATTGCCACGATCATTGTGGCACTTTCAGACGACCTATGCAGCGGGTCGATCCTGACGGTCTCGCCTGGAAGCCAGGTCCGATGGAGCGGCAGGAATGCCATCCAGCTGAGACCGAATGAGACGCAGCTCCTCGAGAATTGCAGCGAGAACCTGTTGGGTTGCCGTTGAGGGTGAATTCAACACCTCAACGGTGACCTCTTTGATCCGGAGCACATCCTTGGCGAAGCGTGCAACCTCGTTGGGGTGAAACAGCAAAGGATCTTTTTGATCGCTGCGATATTCAGGGTTGAGCTTTCTGGGGTTAAAGGGAGGATTGAGATTACGAGGGTCAGTATTTGTGTAGCGGTACACAGAAGCTCGTGAGCGGTTCAGCGACTTCTGCACATCATCGATTCCCACCAATGAATCCGACTGAGAAAGGACTGCCCCAATATCTCCATTCAATCCAGCTGAATCGGCCGCAGAAGTTACTGAACCATCAAGCGGACGAGGAAACATGAGACGGCTCTGGGACGGCTTGGAATTGGCTGACCCTAGCAGCTGAGACTCGTGATGCCAGCAACGATCACAGCCAAAGGGACACTTCTCGGATCGACCGTTTTATCAGCGGTGATAACTTTCCCGGGTTCTTTTGTTTGGATGTCATGCGCGTCTCCCGCCTGATGCTGGTGACGCTGAGGGACGTCCCTGCTGACGCAGAAATCCCCTCCCATCAATTACTTGTGCGGGGGGGATACATCCGTCGAATCGGCTCTGGGATCTATGCCTATTTGCCGATGATGTGGAGGGTGCTTCGCAAGATCAATGCGATTGTGCGCGATGAGCTGAACAGCCTTGGGGCTCTCGAGACTTTGCTCCCCCAGCTCCAGCCTTCTGATCTCTGGGAAAGAAGCGGCCGTTGGCAGGGCTACACCGCTGGGGAGGGAATCATGTTCCACCTTGAGGATCGACAGAACCGTCAACTTGGCCTCGGCCCAACCCATGAAGAGGTCATCACCGAACTGGCGGGCGATCTGCTCCGCTCCTATCGACAGCTGCCGGTCACGCTCTATCAGATCCAGACCAAATTCAGAGATGAGATCCGTCCCCGCTTCGGCTTAATGCGCGGGAGGGAATTCATCATGAAAGATGCCTATTCGTTCCACGCCAACCAGGACGACCTCGAAAGCACCTATCAGGCGATGGCTGCGGCCTATGCACGGATCTTCAAGAGGTGTGGACTTGAGGCCGTGGCCGTGGACGCCGACAGCGGCGCCATTGGCGGCGCGGCATCTCAGGAATACATGGTGACCGCCGAAGCTGGCGAGGATCTGATTCTCACTAGCAGCGACGGCCTGTACGCGGCAAATCAGGAGAAAGCAATGTCGCTGCCTGCCGTGGCCCAACCCCTCGAGGACGGCGCAGAGCGAACGATCGACACACCTGATCAGGTCTCCATCGAACAGCTGTGTGCCGCCAATGGTTTGGACCCTACCCAGACCGTAAAAGTACTCGTACTGCTCGCCCGCCTCGACGATGGACGGGAGCAGCCGACCCTGGTCAGCCTGCGGGGAGATCAGGTTCTCAATGATGTGAAGCTGGCGAATGCGGTCGGTCGATCGCTTGATGCCACCGTTCTTGAGATCAGTCCAATCTCCGAAAATCAGCTTCGCCAGCAAGGGCTTGCAGAGCTTCCTTTTGGATCCATTGGCCCCGATCTCAGCGACACCGCATTGAAAGGATGCCGCTCCTGGCAGAGCCATTTTCTGCGACTGGCCGATGCAACAGCACTCGATCTACCTCGATTCGTCTGTGGAGCCAATCGCAGGGATCAACACAGCTGGGGCCGCACCTGGGAGGAGATACCGGCGCAGATCAGAGCTGACCTAAGGACAGCTCATGCCGGAGAGCGATGTGTTCACGATCCTGCCCAGACCCTTTCGGAATGCCGGGGAATTGAAGTGGGGCACATCTTTCAACTCGGGAGGAAATATTCAGAAGCCCTGGATGCTCGGTTCACCAACAGTGACGGCCAGCAGGAAGCGCTGCTGATGGGCTGCTACGGCATCGGCATCTCCAGGCTTGCCCAGGCTGCTGTGGAACAGCACCACGATGATGCCGGCATCTGCTGGCCTGTGGGTATTGCCCCATTTCAAGTGATCGTGGTCATTGCCAAGATCCAAGATTCAACCCAGGCCGCCCTGGGAGAAGGTCTGTATCAGTCGTTTCTCGATGCCGGCATCGATGCCCTGCTAGATGACCGAGATGAACGGGCCGGCGTGAAGTTCAAGGATGCTGACCTCATTGGCATTCCCTGGAGAATTGTGGTGGGAAGGGATGCTGGCGATGGGAAGGTTGAGGTGGTTGAGCGATCTGCACGCAGTTCCACATCGATGGACCATCAAGAGGCCTTCCGACAGGTGCATGATTCGATCCTGCATCCCCTGCGACCAGGGATCTGACCCCCATTAAAGTTCCCCAAATCCTTCAAGCCATGCACGCCGCGCTGACCCGTCTGGGCCGACATCTCACCAGCCTCACCCTGTCGCTCTGCCTCGGACTCTCTCTTCTGCTCACCGCCTGTGGTGACAGCACAACCTCCTTGCTTTCCGGGGATTACGTCGAAGACACCGTGGCGGTGGTCCACATGCTTCAGAACACTCTGGCGCTGCCTTCCGACGCTGAGGGGCTGCAGAACTCCGAACATGAAGCCCACGATCTTATTAATGACTACATGTCTCGGTACCGTCCCAGGCCTCAGGTGAACGGATTGAGCTCATTCACAACGATGCAGACAGCGCTCAATTCACTGCAGGGTCACTACAACACGTACACCAATCGTCCTGTGCCGGATGCTCTGAAGACCCGCGTTGAGAAAGAGCTCACCAAGGCGGAAAAAGCGGCTCTTCGCGGAACCTGACACAACGACCGATCGGTCTCCATCACAGAATCCGAAGTCTCTTTGACCCGCGGCGGGTAAGTCTGAGAGACTTACGGATTGTGCAGAACCGCGGCTTCGGGCCGCCGAGTCTTTGGCCAACGTTGTCGTCATCGGTGCTCAGTGGGGTGACGAGGGAAAAGGAAAGATCACCGACCTTCTGAGTCGTTCCGCGGATGTGGTGGTGCGTTATCAGGGCGGCGTCAACGCCGGGCACACCATCGTTGTTGATGGCCAGGTCCTGAAGCTCCACCTGATTCCCTCCGGGATCCTCTATCCAGACACGATCTGTCTGATCGGATCGGGAACCGTGGTGGATCCGCGGGTGATGCTCGGTGAGCTCGACATGCTCATCAAAAACGGCATCGACATCTCAGGCCTGCAGCTCGCATCGACAGCCCACGTCACGATGCCGTATCACCGCCTGCTGGATCAGGCGATGGAACGACAACGGGGCGACCGCAGAATCGGGACCACCGGCAGGGGGATTGGTCCGACCTACGCCGATAAATCGCAGAGAAGCGGCATTCGAGTGATCGATCTGCTCGATGAACAACGGCTGAGGGATCGCCTTGAGGGACCGCTGCAGGAGAAGAATCAGCTCCTACAAACCATCTATGGCATGGATCCCCTCAACGCCGACGAGGTGATCGCCGAGTATCTGGACTACGGCCAGCGATTGGCACCCCATGTTGTGGATTGCTCCCGAGCCATCCACGGAGCTGCCCGTAACAGGAAAAACATCCTTTTCGAAGGTGCTCAGGGAACACTCCTGGATCTGGATCACGGCACCTATCCCTACGTCACCTCCTCCAACCCCGTATCCGGAGGAGCTTGCATCGGTGCAGGGGTTGGACCAACTCTGATCGACCGCGTGATCGGCGTCGCCAAGGCCTACACCACCCGCGTGGGGGAAGGGCCCTTCCCCACCGAACTCGACGGCAGCCTCAACGACCACCTCTGCGACCGCGGGGGTGAATTTGGCACCACCACTGGGCGCCGTCGCCGCTGTGGCTGGTTTGATGGCGTTATTGGACGCTATGCCGTCGAGGTCAACGGTCTCGATTGCCTCGCGGTCACCAAACTGGATGTGCTCGATGAGATCGATGCCCTTCAGGTCTGCGTGGCCTACGAACTCGATGGCGAACGCATCGATCACTTCCCCAGCTGTTCTGAGGCATTCGCCCGCTGCAAGCCGATCTACGAAACGCTGCCGGGGTGGCAATGTTCCACTGCGGACTGTCGCCGCTTGGAGGATCTGCCTGAGAAAGCCATGGCCTATCTGCGCTTTCTCGCCGACCTGATGGAAGTTCCCATCGCCATCGTGTCCCTCGGTGCCAGCCGCGATCAGACCATCGTTGTGGAGGATCCGATTCACGGACCGAAACGGGCACTACTGAGCGCTTGATCAACCAGGGCGTGCCGTAACGAGGGGGCCACGAACAGCGAGACTGCCCCAATTCACCCATCCAGCCCCCATGAGCACATCACGATTCGCCAACTCCTCCACCACGTTTGACGTGGTGGGGATCGGCAACGCCATCGTTGATGTGCTCGTGCAGACCGATGACGCATTTCTCGAGCAGCAGGGCCTGCAGAAAGGCGGCATGGCCCTGATTGATGAGCAGCAGGCAGAGGCGCTCTACAGCGCCAGCGGTCCAGGATTGGAGACCTCCGGTGGCTCTGTGGCCAACACGATGGTGGGCATCGCCCAACTCGGCGGCCAAGTCGGTTTCATCGGACGGGTGCGGGATGACCAGCTCGGATCGATCTTCAGCCACGACATCCGCGCCGTGGGAGCCCGATTTGACACACCAGCGGCCACCAGCGGCTCCACGACCGCACGCTGCCTGATCTACGTCACCCCAGATGCCGAACGCACCATGTGCACGTTTCTCGGTGCATCCACGCAGCTCGAGCCGGATGACTTGGATCTGTCGATGGTGAAACAAACAAAAGTGCTTTACCTCGAGGGATACCTCTGGGACAGTCCGGCAGCGAAACGAGCCTTCATCGCTGCAGCTGAAGCCTGCAAGGGAGAAGGTGGCCAGGTCGCACTCTCCCTGTCCGATGGCTTCTGCGTCGACCGACACCGCGACAGTTTTCTCGAACTGGTGAACGGCCATGTGGATGTGCTGTTCGCCAATGAGAGTGAAATCACATCGCTCTACAGCACGGATGATTTCGACTCCGCACTCGCACAGGTGAAAGGCTGCTGCAGTGTGGCCGCACTCACCCGCAGCGAGCAGGGGTCTGTGGTGCTCAGTGGTGACCAGCGCTGGGACATCCCTTCCTATGCACTAGGAGATTTGATTGACACCACAGGTGCTGGCGATCTCTACGCCGGCGGCTTTCTGCACGGGTACACCCAGGGACTTGCGTTGGAAACCTGTGGACAGATCGGCTCTATCTGTGCCGGACAGGTGGTGACCCAGCTCGGGCCACGTTCCCAGGTATCGCTGAAGGACTTGGTCGCCCAGCACCTGAGCTAAACCGACAGACCATCCAGACACGTAAGGAGCTCTTGCGTGCTCTGAACGACAGGGACAGTGTCTGGGGGGGAAGGACGCTTCAATTTCCACAGATGGAATCCGACGGACTCGGCGAGAGCGCTCCAAAGCGCATCAGCCGCACCTCCTGACTGTCTGCAGAGCACGTCGGTAATGGCCCAGCGGCGGCAGAGAGCGGCCTCAACAGCCCCTGGGCGAATTCCCCTCAGCGGTCGCAGCACCGCCAGATCGTCTCCGGAGAAACCCGCGGCTCCCGCAAGCCGGATCGCGGCTGGCGTCGGCAGCACGCGAGCCTTCACGATCGCGCCAGCAGCCTGCCCGGCTTGCTTGGCCGCTGCCAGATGTCTGGCGCCCAAAGCCAGTAACACCCTGTGACCCTGCAGAGGCTGATGGGCGAGCTCGTGCACCCCGCTGAGCAAGGACGCCCGGTCTGTGCTCCACCCCGGACGTTCAAACCGCACCAGGGGTAAACCATGGACCATGCACACCTGATGCAGCTGAGCGCTGATTGTGAGCGCGAAGGGATGGGTCGCATCCACTACCGCATCAGCGGCGTGGGTCAGACAGTGGGCGCCGAGATCCTCGAATGAGCGGAACGAACCCACATGCAAATTTTTAAGGTCTGCGAATCGATAGGCGTCTGCCGCGGATTCCGTGACGACGCTGACGCTGACGCCCCGGCCTGCATGGGCAAGGGCCGCAACCAGCGCAGGGCCCTCGCCGGTGCCTGCGAACACAAGAACGTGGATCTGGCGATTCGTACGTCGGTGCATCAGGATGGCGCTCACCGCATCGATCGAGGATGAATCACTGCGTTCTGGAAGTGGATGTGCTCCAGGCTCCCACCCTTCGTTACACCCAGGACAATCAAACTCCGATCGCCGAAATGGACGTGGGCTTCGATGCTCTTCGACCGGATGATCCCAGGGGGCAACTGAAAGTTGTGGGGTGGGGCAACCTTGCCCAAGACCTCCAGAACCGCGTGCAGGTTGGGCAACGGCTGGTGATCGAAGGCCGACTCCGGATGAACACTGTTCCCAGGCAGGACGGCACTAAAGAGAAAAAGGCTGAGTTCACCTTGTCGCGCCTGCATGCAGTTGGCGAAACGCCGTCTGGACTGCAGGCAGCTCCCTCCGCCCCGCAGGCCAAGCAAGCCTCTCAACCGGCAACGCCCCGTCCAGCAGCTTCCCAACCTCCTGCTGCAGAACCCGCCGCGCAGTGGAACAGCGCTCCGCTGGTGCCTGATACCGACGACATTCCCTTCTGATTAGCGATCGGCCGGTCGCTGCTCCGCGGCTCTGCGGAGCAGCTGACCGAGTTCCCGTTCCAAGGCGGCCAGGTCCAACCGGAAGTCTGACCAGCGCCCACGATCGATCTGCTCAAGCAGCCAGGCTCTGTCTTGTTCCAACTGTTGGATGAGCTCCGACGCACCCTCCCCGGGCTGCGAAGAGGTGTCCGGCGTTGTCGTGCTCTCCATCGGAGTGATCCGTGATCAGCCCATCCTGGCCCCCACGCCGGCAGAATGTCGCCACTGTCGTGAGCGAATGAAGGATCTGCTTTCACCGGGAAGTTTGGTCACTGTTGCCGGAGGCGTGCTCACGGTGGTCGGTGCAGTGGCTTACAGCACAGGCAACGCCAACCTCAGCCTCCCCACAATTTTCTACGGAATCCCGATCCTGCTCGGAGGCTTGGCCCTGAAGTCATCGGAACTGCCTCCCGCAAGACGCGTTGTTCCCAAGAACCATCTTCAGCAGGAAAGGGAGGCTGCAGCCCCTGAACTCGGCAAACTGCTCGGCGATGTGACGCGCTGGAGATACGGTCAAAAAGCCCATCTGGAGAGCTCCCTTGAGGCATTGAAACTCTGGGACGAGGATCGACCGCCTCAGCTACTCGAGATCGAGGAACTCCACGGTGCGTGCGGTTATGGCCTGCGCATGCGCTTCGCCTGCGAGGCGGTCCCGCTCGAGCGCTGGCAAGAGCGCCGGGAACGTCTTGGTCGATTCTTCGCCAAAGGGCTCACTGCAACCATCACGCCACTCGACGGGGACAGCCTCGATCTCACCCTTCTGCCGGCTGGCGCCTCCTCGGCAGGCGAGCATGGTGAGTCCTGATCACGAACCGATGGATGACGCTCTCAGGGTTTCCGTCCTGAGCGAAGCCCTTCCGTATATCCAGCGATTTGCCGGGCGACGGATTGTGGTGAAGTACGGCGGCGCGGCCATGGCCCATGCCGAACTCCAAACCGCTGTGTTCAGGGATCTCGCCCTCTTGCGCAGCGTGGGTGTGCAACCGGTGGTTGTTCACGGCGGAGGACCTGAGATCAACCATTGGCTGAAGCGGCTCGACATTGCACCTGAATTCCGCGAGGGCTTGCGGGTCACTGATCCATCGACGATGGATGTGGTGGAAATGGTTTTAGTGGGCCGGGTCAACAAACAAATTGTGAATGGACTGAATCGCCTCGGGGCCAAGGCGGTCGGCCTGAGTGGAAGCGATGGCAGCCTGGTGGAAGCCCGCTCCTGGGGAGACGGCAGCCACGGACTGGTCGGCGATGTCGCCCGCGTCAACCCGGATGTGCTCGAGCCCCTTTTAGATCGTGGCTACGTCCCGGTGATCTCCAGTGTTGCCGCCAATCATGAGGGGGTCGCGCACAACATCAACGCTGACACCGTCGCTGGCGAGCTAGCAGCGGCATTGGAGGCCGAGAAGCTGATCCTGCTCACCGATACCCCAGGCATTCTCAGAGATCGGGAGTCACCGGAGTCGCTGATCCGGCAGCTCAAGCTTTCGGAGGCCCGGCAGCTGATCGACGACGGCATCGTGGCCGGTGGCATGACCCCGAAAACCGAATGCTGCATCCGTGCACTCGCCCAGGGTGTCTCCGCCGCTCACATCTTGGATGGCAGGGTCCCCCATGCGTTGCTCCTGGAGGTGTTCACCGATGCTGGAATCGGCACCATGGTGCTGGGACGCAGCTGAACCATGACCATCGGCCTGGCAGAAGCGCAGCAGGCACTGGATCGGGGTGACTATGGCCGGTGCCTTCGTCTTCTAGACCCGTTGGCATCCACTCACCCCATCAGCGAACCCGAAGGGGCGATGATCCGCATGCTGATGGTCACAGCCTGGATGGGGCAAGGAGAAGAACGACGCGCGATCAGCACCTGCAGGCTTCTCACTCGCTGCAAAGACCCAGACCTACGCAACCGGGCGAAACAGCTTCTGAATGTGCTGGAAGCACCAAGCCTGGAGCGACCTGCGCGCTGGTCGATGCAGCTCCCCAGCCTCGAGATGACGCCGCGCATGGGCCAGCGTCCACGCATCAGCCGACGTCGTCGGCAACCGACACCGCCGCCACCACCACCAACAGGACCAACGCAAGGCCCATCAGCAGGATTTGCCGCGGTGGTGCTCGTGGTGCTCGTGGGTCTCACCCTTCTTCTGGGAGGCTGCATGCAGATCCGGGCGGACCTGGATCTGGTGGGCCCCGACCGCCTTGAGATGTCTTGGCACATCAACAGCCTGAGCGGCCGCACACTTCCCTGGCAGAGCAATTTCCAAGCAGCGGTGCGCGATCAGGAGCCGAACTGGACTCAAACCTTCCTGCGAGATGGAGAACTCAATCTCACCAGTCGGCCTCTGAACGCTGAAACGGCCGCAAGGTTGATGGCCGACACCGTTGAACGCGCGGGGCGCTCCGCAGGCCTGTCGCTGCCACCACCCGATCTCAGCATGCACGAACGGAACTGGTTGATCGGCGTGCAGCAGAACCTGACTCTGAACCTGGATCTGACGGAGATCGTCTCCCTACCCAACGATTCCCTGTCGGTGACCATCGGCCCAAGCACCGACCTGCGTCACGTGAGCAGCGTGCCGATCCCGGCGCGTCTCGAGGAGCAACGCATCCTTTGGCCCCTGGCTCAAGGAGAGGTGAACCATCTGGAATTGCACCGATGGCAATGGAGCCGCCTCGGCCTCGGCGGCCTCGCAATCCTGGGGCTCCTGCTGGTCAGCACCCTGTTGCAGGCGATCCGGCAATCCCTCGGCTTTGGATACCCGCAGCTCCCTTCCTGACGTCAGAGCTGAAGGGGATCGGGGTCCACGGAGAGGGTTACATCCTTGGGCAGCCCATCCCAAAGGTCCGAGCCCTCAGGCAGAGGGATGGGCGACTCCGGCGGACCGTGAAGCAACAGCTGCCAGCGGCTGCGCCCTGCCACACGGGCGACCGGCGCTGGCGCTGGTCCAAGCAGCTGCCACCCGGCAGCGAGGCAAAGAGGGCGAAGTTGCTCAGCCAGGAGAGTTCCGGCAGTCGCCGTGGCGGCTGCGGAACGCCCCGCCAATCGCAGCAGACAGGCTCGGGCATAGGGAACCAAACCCGCCTGCTGCCTGAGAGTCGCTTCCTCCTCGAGAAACCGTTCATAGCGGCCATCGATCAGATGCTGAATCACCGGGTGATCGGGGCTGTAGGTCTGCACAAGCACTTCACCAGGTTTCTCTCCGCGGCCTGCCCTTCCAGCCAGTTGGAGCATGAGCTGCAGAGAGTGCTCACCAGCCCGCAGATCAGGGCGATGCAGAAGACCATCAGCCGCGAGCACCGCAGCCAGGGTGACCTGAGGCAGATCCATTCCCTTGGCAAGCATCTGGGTTCCAACCAAAACATCAGCTTCACCGTCGGCGAATCTTGCCAACAGGCGCCGATGACCGTCTCGCCCTCCTGTTGTATCGCGATCAAATCGGAGCAGACGCAGCCCATCCAGCTCCTCGGACAAGCGCTCCATCACCCTTTGCGTACCCGCACCGAACGGCTTGAAAGCTGATGAGCCGCAGGCTGTGCAGTGATCGGTCACTGCAGCGCGATGGTCACACCAATGACAGCGCAGCCACTGCTGCTGCGAACGGCTGCCATGAACGGTCATGGCCACATCGCAATGTGGACACATCACCACCTCACCGCAGCTGCGGCAGCTGAGAAACGTGCTGTAGCCGCGGCGCGGAACCAAAACGACAGCCTGTTCTCCCTTAGCAGGCAGGGCCGCCAACCGATCCATCAGAGCGCGACTGATGAGCTGCTTATGGCCTTCCGCAAGCTCGTGACGCATGTCGATGACACGAACTGGGGGCAGGGGTTGCCGGGAGATCCGGGAGGAAAGCCTTGCCAGTTCAAGGGGGCCCTTCGGCTTCAACCGGCTCCAAGACTCCAGAGAGGGGGTGGCACTACCGAGCAGAAGTCGTCCTCCCTGACGGCGAATCCGATCCAGAGCGAGGTTGCGGGCGTGGTAGCAGGGCATCGGGGATTCCTGCTTATAAGAACTGTCGTGCTCTTCATCGAGCACCACAAGGCCGAGGGGACGCAAGGGGAGAAAGATCGCTGAGCGAGTTCCAACCACAACCAGAGGCTCCTCCGCTTCGAGGCAGCGACGCCAGCAGCGCACCCTCTCCCCATCGCTGCAACCGCTGTGATATTCGAGCACTCGCCGGCCGAAACGGTTGCGACAGCGGTCCGTTAACTGGGGAATCAAGCCAATTTCAGGCGTGAGCAGAAGGCAATGACGACCCCGGGCGATCTCCGCAGCTGCCAACTGCAGGTACACCTCTGTTTTGCCTGAGCCAGTGATTCCCCATAGGAGAAGACCGCCACCCTCAGGCAATTCCTGAAAACGTTCGAGCGCAGCCTGCTGCTCCCCAGTGAGATCCCGCGGTGGTTCCAGCCCGCCCTCATCGCAATGATCGCCATGGAGCTCTAAGGAAGGCCCGGAGGCCGGAGCAAGTCGCTGCTCTCGAAGCAAATATCCGTTGGTCTGTAAAGACTGCACCATCCCGGCGTGAAATCCCTGGGTCAGCAGATCGCGTTGCCAAGCCCCGCCCCCAGCTGCTTTCAGGCTCTCCAGCAAGGCTTGCTGACGCGCGGATTTCGGAGGAGGCGCACCGCCTGCGGGCAGGAGAGCGACCCACCAGAGTTTTCGACCGGATGCCGGCGGCTTGGCCCGCTGCCCCAGCCAGCCTGGCGGTAGTGCTGCTTTGAGCATCCGGAAGGAACTGGTGTGACAGGAGGCCGCCATCGCATCGAGCCAGGCCTGCCAATCAGAGTCCACGGCAGCTCGCTGGAGCAGGGCTTCCACGGGTTGAAGGTGAGGGGATCGCGCTTGCTCGTCATCGCGCAAGGGACGGGATGCTGTCACCAGCCCCTGCAGACGCCGACCGCGCAGACGCACGACGACAAGATCACCGAGGGATACTCCCAGTTGGCGATGGTCCGCGTAGGTGAACGTCCGCCCCTCCCGACCCGCCTCGAGCCAGACGTCCACCACCTGCATCGGGCGGGCAACACCCTTCGATTGAAAGGATTCCTCAGGGGTTGCCGACATCACATGTTTTTCTTAAGATGGTGAAGTTGGACAGCTCATAGGCTGTTGTCGGAACAATGCAGAGTTCCGTCCAGTGGGAAGACACGAAGCTCGAGCCATGGTTTACCCGTCGGCTCACCGGTCTGAGAAAGCCCCTGACAGCCCTGCATCAACCCGACCCATCACCCTGACCTTGATCACTGTCTCGTGTTGTCTGCCCCTGAGCAACGGGGAGATCAAAACACAGTGAAGCGTTTCTGAGCATTGCTCAGCCGCCACAGTTGCAAGTTCGACATCGAAGTTCTTCGCCTGATTCCCATGAGCCCTGCTGCGAGCAAGTCAGCTCAGGCTGACGCCAAATCATCCCCAGCAATTGTGATGGTGGCTGATGCCAGCGGCCAACCCAAGGAGTTGACTGTTAAAGCCAAGGCCAAGCCCAAGAGCAAAGCGGCTTCGACGTCGCCCAAGAGCAGCAAAGCCAAACCCGCCGCAAAGACAACCAAAGCGGCCAAAACCACCACACGCAGCCGCAGCAAGACTGCTGCCCCCGCTGCTGACGATCTCAATGCAGCGGCTGACCAGCTGCTGGCCAAGGCCGCAGGTAAGGGTACGGAGGCCACCAAGGCATCTGCGGATGCTGCAACCGCTGGCAAGGAAGAGAAAGCCAAAGCAGACGCCAAAGCCAAGGTTCTCGCCAGCATCAAGGTGGGGCCAAAAGGTGTTTACACCGAAGACTCCATTCGCGTGTACCTCCAGGAAATTGGTCGCATCCGGCTTCTACGTCCCGACGAAGAGATCGAACTGGCCCGAAAGATTGCCGATTTGCTCTACCTCGAGGAACTCGCAGCCCAGTTTGAAAGCGACAACGGCAAGCTTCCCGACAACAAGGAGTGGGCTGCTCTGGTGGAAATGCCACTCATTCGCTTCCGCCGGCGACTGATGTTGGGTCGCAGAGCTAAGGAAAAGATGGTGCAATCCAACCTGAGGCTGGTTGTATCGATTGCCAAGAAATACATGAACCGGGGGCTGAGCTTCCAAGACCTGATTCAGGAGGGCAGCCTGGGTCTGATCCGAGCCGCCGAAAAATTTGATCATGAGAAGGGTTACAAATTCTCCACCTATGCCACGTGGTGGATTCGCCAGGCGATCACGCGCGCGATTGCCGACCAGAGCCGCACGATCCGCCTGCCGGTTCACCTCTACGAGACCATTTCCCGGATCAAAAAAACCACCAAAGTTCTGAGCCAGGAATTCGGACGCAAGCCCACGGAAGAAGAAATCGCTGAATCGATGGAGATGACCATCGAAAAACTGCGTTTCATCGCCAAGAGCGCCCAGCTACCGATTTCCTTGGAGACACCGATCGGCAAGGAGGAAGATTCCCGTCTTGGCGACTTCATTGAAGCCGACATCGAGAATCCAGAACAGGATGTCGCCAAGAACTTGCTCAGGGAAGACCTTGAGGGTGTTCTCGCCACCCTGAGCCCACGGGAACGGGATGTATTGCGACTTCGCTACGGCCTCGATGACGGTCGCATGAAGACCCTTGAAGAGATCGGACAGATCTTCGATGTGACCCGTGAACGGATCCGTCAGATCGAGGCCAAGGCTCTGCGCAAGCTGCGCCATCCCAACCGCAATGGGGTACTCAAGGAATACATCAAATAGCAGTTACACCATTAATCAGCCCCTAAGTTCCCTTTCACATCAAGGGTTCTCAGGGGCTATTTTCATGGATTCCTCGTGAACAAGACAAAAAAATGATTTCGTTTCAAGCAGATGCACAGTTCCACGACAAGTTAAAAGTCTTTACTGAGTCCTCTGGATTAAAAGTCTCTCAACTCTGTCATTATGCACTGGCTCGTGAAATGGGTAGCATGTAAAACAAGGATTGCCCAGCAAGAAGCTTTATTACTTCACCTGATCTTCGTATTGATATCCGTTACGAGTACAGAACTCCAAAAGGTAAAATTTAACAACGTCCACAATAAAGTCCTGTGATCGATTGATCCCCATTGCAACAAACCCACTCCCCTTTCCCTTCGCACAATCAAATGAAAAGGAAGAAGGGACTATGTATCCATACTGTTTAGCAGATCTAGGTTCAACTACTGAAACAGAATACAGATCTTCAGCGTGGTCAGAACGATAAAAGGTCATCACATAGTTCTCCCCCCTTAAATACGCCACCTTTATAAGTCTTGCTTGCAAGAGCAGGCATTGCTGTGAGAAGCAAGGTTGTGAGGAGAAGTGGAAGTTTCATTGGCTTACAGCTTTCTTAAAAGATGCCTCATATTAACTTTCAAAAGTGCCCTTCACACTCATTATCTGAATAAGATCATCTTGCGTCAGCTCTGTGACTCTTTCAAGGCATTCTCAAAAACTGAAGGATCAGCCTTTTTACAATCACCTTGGATCTTCATGTCTAGAACTATTGGAAGTTTGGAAGAAATGAATATTCCCTTGGCCGCCACGTCAAATGGAGGTAGCAAAGCAATCGTCCACTGAAACTTAGATTTGCCATGGACGTTAACCTTAGCCCCAGAGAAGGCCAGTCGATCATTGGCTACCTCAATATCACAAGTATCCACCGGCTCTTTACGACCAAGGGTAACACCTTGAAGTGTTTTATCTATAAAATCTATCCTAAAAACCATAGATTTAACTTGCTTGTCATTCTTGATAAAATTTGATGTTTCTGCATGAAATACATCCACATCGAGATTTGTCTCACACTGTAAGTGCAAGGAATTATCAGCCACAACAGGTGATGCTGAAAGAAGCAGACTTGAGAGGAGAAGCGGGAGTTTCACACTGCTCTCAGCTTTATAACGCCAATATAACCACACTAAATAATTTTATCAGATAGAGCGCTGACTTACATCATTATCATCAGGGCAATGGGCATCTATTCAGAAGAATATGTGGCTGTACTTCACGAAGCAGCCGACAAAGTAATTGATCAACACAAGCTCGAAGGTGTTTCTCTTGAACACTTCGTCAATGGCATCTACATGTTGGAGTATGCCTTTCGTCGTGGACTGGGAAAGAAAGATGACATCAAATAATCAGATCAGAGTTTGACTGACATCACAAACCTCGATGATGTCAGCCTCTTAACCAGGCTCGATGCTGTCTGTGAATTCCTGGAACGCTTTTTTCAAACGCTCTACAGGGGTTTCTGACGGCGGGCATTCCTGATTCGTTGAGCGGGTATAGACCTGAAGAATTCGGGCTTCGGGCTCAAGCACTGCGGCCACTGCTGCCTTCAGCATCACGATGTTGCGTTGCGGTGTCAGCCCCGCCAGAAACGGTTGCAGGGACCATTCATCCCCATCGAGATCGCCGACCAGGCGCAGGGGGCGGATCAATTGATAAGCACGATCACCATCAGGATCGGTGGTCTGCCGGAGACGCGCCACGATCAAATGTCCGCTGGTGAGTAGCACCACGCGGATGGTTCCCTCACTGAGCACTGGCAGAAACGGAAGGGCTTCAGCCACTTGAGAGGCTGCCTCTCCGGATGCGGAACGTCCCACTTTCACACCGTTAACGACAGGTCCTGGCATGAAACCCAATCGATGGGAACTGATGTTAGGCCGGCTCGTGAGGTTCCTGGGATGCACCGCGCAATCAGGCCCTAGGGGTGATCGGCCCCGATCCAGATCACCCAAAGCCCACAAATCACAACAATTACCCAGGTCACAGCGGCGAGAGGACCGAGCCACAAGGCCAATGATGGGAGAACCAATGCAGGCAGGTCGAAGGCCAGCACCTGATGGATCACCAGGCTCGGCGTCAACAGACCGATGGTCAGCAACGCGCGAAGAGGCAACGGCAGCGATGGAATCCACCGCATGAATTCCGTGTCACTCTCTTCAACCTAAGGAGTTTTGGATCCGATGGCTTCGTAGGGTGACCCATCGTTTTGAAATGTCCATGGCTCTCGAGCACCTGCGCATTGCATCCCGCCGCAGCCAGCTGGCCATGGTTCAAACCAACTGGGTGAAGGCAGAACTCGAGTCGGCACATCCCGGCTTGGCGATCTCAGTTGAGGCGATGGCCACCCAGGGCGACAAGATTCTCGATGTGGCCCTGGCGAAGATCGGTGACAAGGGCCTGTTCACCAAAGAACTCGAAGCACAGATGCTCGTGGGCAGGGCGGAGATTGCCGTCCATTCCCTGAAGGATCTGCCCACCAACCTTCCTGAGGGGCTGATGCTGGGATGCATCACCGAGAGAGAGGATCCCGCGGACGCCCTTGTGGTCAACAGCAAAAACGCGGATCACACCCTGGAAACCCTCCCGGAAGGCTCGGTGGTTGGCACAAGCTCCCTGCGCAGACTGGCCCAGCTACGCCATCACTTCCCCCATCTCCAGTTCAAGGATGTGCGCGGGAATGTGATCACTCGCCTCGAGAAGCTCGATGCGGGGCAATACGACTGCCTGATTCTCGCGGCCGCTGGCCTGAGCCGACTGGGATTCGGTGACCGCATCCACCAGATCATCCCTGGCCACATCTCCCTTCATGCTGTGGGGCAGGGTGCTCTCGGAATTGAGTGCGTCTGTGACCGGCCTGAGGTGCTCAAGCTCATTCAGGTTCTTGAGCATGCGCCCACAGCCGGGCGCTGCCTGGCCGAACGGGCTTTCCTGCGCGAACTGGAGGGCGGATGCCAGGTTCCGATTGGTGTGAACAGCCGCATCGATGGACAGGAACTGATCCTCACCGGCATGGTGGCCAGCCTGGATGGCCAACGCTTGATCCGTGACGAGCGCCGCGGGAGCCTCACCGATCCTGAAGCCATCGGCCGCGCCCTGGCTGCAGACTTGAAATCCCGCGGTGCAGGCGAGATCCTTCAGGAGATCTTTGCAGAAATGCGCCCCGAAGCGTAACCATGTCTCTTCTGCACACAGCCGTCGGCATCTTCACGATCTCAAACCCCATCGGCAATCTGCCGATCTACCTGTCGTTTACGGATGGGAACCGGCGCAAAGATCGCGCCATCGCCCGCAGCAGTGCGATCACATTTTTGGTCAGCCTGATGCTGGCCACCTGGCTGGGCAACGACCTACTTGGATTTTTCGGAATTTCACGCCCGGCATTCCAGGTGGCCGGCGGGGTGATCGTGGTTCTGATCGGCCTCTCCATGCTGCGCTCAGAACCATCCAAGGTTCACCATGATCCAGAGTCCATCGAACGGGATCAGAACTCCGCGGTCAAGGGGATTGTGCCCCTCGGCATCCCCCTATTGGCAGGCCCGGGCACACTCACCGTGGTGATCGCAGACCCCAATGCAGCCAGCATGGGCGGCAAGATTGGCCTGAGTGGGGTTGTGCTGCTGCTCACCCTGGTGGTGTATCTGATTTTCGAAGCGGGGGAGATGCTCTCCTCGAAGATCAGTGCATCAGCGCTTCAAGTGCTCACCAAGATCATGGGTCTCCTCCTCACCTCCATCGCGGTGCAGATGATTTTCACAGGCTTAAGCGCAGGCTTTCCAGTGCTTCTTCAGCATGGTGCGAGCAGTTGATGCTCAGCGCGTGATCTTCACCGGGGTGCCCACATCCACCAGTTCATAGAGCTTTTGCACGTGGGCGTTGAGCATGCGCACGCAGCCATTGGAGACTGCCGCCCTGATCTTCACCCAATGGGGCCAGGGGGTTCCGTGAATCCCGAACTGATTCGGCCCATGCTGGAGAAAACCGATCCAGCGATGGCCCAGGGGACTGGAGGGTCCAGTCACCGGATGAACGCGACCTGACTTGGTGCTCTGGTACTGAGGATTCACCCGCTTGTTCTCAACCTGGAACACGCCGGTCGGAGTGGGAGTCTTTGGGTCTCCGATCGCCACAGGCCAAGGCCCGATGCGCTCGCCATTGCGAATCACGCTGATGCGACGCTGTCTCAGATCGAGATGAATATGCGTGTCCTCAGCGACCGGAGCAGGCGCCATCGAGGCCAAACCGGGAGCAGCACCGCCGAGGAGAACTGCAGCGACGGCGCCAGCAGAGCAGGCTGCCCGCCCGAAACAGACGTGTTTCATCTCGAGACACTCAAGACTTACTGGTCTCAAGCTATTCATTGGTCAGAGCAAAAACCGTCCACCATTGGAGGACTTTCTGAAGAAAGCGAACAGTGGGTCAAAGCAACGACAACGTCATCCCAGGCCTGGGTGCTAGACCCGGGCACCGGAACGCGATCAATGCCCAAGCAGCTTCAGTGGACAGACGCGGAAGCGCGCCTCTTTTTGCAGGCGATCAAGACCGTTGGAACAGCGGGAGGTGTGCTTCCACTGGAGCCGATCACGCTGGAAATGATGGAGGCCATACAGCGCCATGTTCTTCATTCCTCAGTGGATCTCGAAAGCCTTGAGATTCGCCATCCACCCGATTACCCCGCGCTGATTACGGATCCAAGCAAGCGAGAACAGCTGATTCAAATCCTCGTGCTCATTCCCTATGTGGACATGAACGTGGATCCACGCATGGTGGGCGTTGTGGACGATTTCGCCTCATTCCTCAACATCGCCCCCCAGACTCTGCAAGACCTGCACCAGGTAAGAGACAACCATCTCAGACGCTTACTGCTCGACTATGGGCGCAGAAGCATGGGTGAATTTTTAGGACTGGACACTCCCTCTCGCTTCGTTCGTGGCGTCATCACGGCCGTGCATCAGGCCATCGGGGATGCGTCCATCGCCAGCCGGTATGCCACTCTCAGCACGTTTGCTGAGGGAACCCTCGGCCACACGTTCTTTCACTGGTACCGCGATCGCGGCTGGGCCCTACCAGGGGAGCACAAAAGCACCTCAGAGCTTCTGGTGAATCACGACTGCTGCCACATCCTGGGCGGATTCAACACAGACAGTGCTGGAGAGATGAATGTGGCGGCCTTTCAGGCAGGTCTGTTCACTGATGGATTCGGATTTGAATCCCTGCTGGAGGTGATTCTCGACTTCCACCTCGGCAAGGCTTTCAGCACGAGTAACAGCATCATCCCTCCAGAAACGGGGCAATTCATTCCTGATGCAGCGATGGCTGGATATGAAAAAGGCTTGGCCTGCTCCGTCAATCTCATTCAAGACCTTGATTTCTGGGCGGTCGCCGATCAACCCGTTGCGGACTTGAGGGTGACGTACAACATCCCAGCCACCCCCGGCCCCTTGCTGATCAAACCTTAAGAACGATCAAACCAAAAAAATGCCGCTCACGGTTTCGCGAGCGGCATCAAGGATGGGAGAGATGTGAGAGGTCTCAGACCATCAAGCCAATTCAGTCAACGAGCTTGGGATCGATCTCCGCCATGTACCTGGCCTCACAGGTCTTGATGATCTCCACGGCCTTCTCAGTGCCGAAGAATCCGTTCACCGTGCAGGTTCCTGGCTTCTTGAGATCTTTGTAGTGCTCCCAGTAATAGGTGGTTTCCTTTTTCCAGTGATCACCAAGATCCTCGAAGCTCTTGATGTGATCCATGCGCTTGTCGTCAGCCAGCACAGCGATCACTTTGTCGTCGACTTCTCCACCATCATCAAACGTCATGATGCCGATGATGCGGGCCTCAACAATTGATCCGGGGATGAGCGGTTCGGTGACGTTGACGATTTCAATGTCAAGTGGATCGCCATCCTCATCCCAGGTGCGAGGAATGCAGCCGTAGGCGAAGGGATAGGCCAGCGAGGAATAACCGACGCGATCCAGCTTCAGATGACCGGTTTCTGTGATCAGCTCGTACTTGTTGATCGTGTTGGAGTTGAGTTCCACGATCGTGTTCAGACGCAGCTCAGATTCATCGGCGAAGGCCGGGAGCACATGCAACAGATTGGGCATGCTGCGGCTGGGAGCCTGGTCGAGATTGGCCATTGGAGACGGCATTCAGCGCGGTGATCCTACGGGGGCTGGATCGGCACACTGAAACGATCAGCGATCCGATTCCATGCCGTCCCTCTCTCCCTGGGCTCTGTTGCTGCTCGCCATCGGCGCTGAGGTGATCGGCACCTCTTGCCTGAAGGTTTCGGACGGATTCAGCCGTCCATGGCCAACTCTGGTTGTGCTCACTGCGTATGGGCTTTCGATGACGCTGATGTCACGGGTGGTGAAGACCATTCCCATGGGCATCAGCTATGCCCTCTGGAGCGGGATCGGCATTGTGGCGATCGTGCTGATTGGCGTGGTGGCCTACCGACAGGTCCCCACAGGAGGTCAGCTCATCGGGATGGGGCTGATCACAGCGGGTGTACTGATCGTGAATCTGTCGTCTCCCCTGACGAAAGGCTGAAAACAGCATTGCGGTATCGCCGAGCGAGGCACAGACATCACACTCCCTGTGGGAACTTCGATGGTGTGAAACGCGCATCAGCCCATGCTTCGCCTCCGCCGATTCCTGCTGATCGCTGCGAGCATTGCAGGACTCGCTGTGCTGTTTCACCTGGTCCAGGTGCACGGACTCGAGCCGCTACGCAACCAGGTGGAACGCCTGGGAGTCTGGGCTCCGGTCGGCATCGTGTTGCTCCGCGGAGTCAGCATCCTGTTGCCGGCCTTGCCGAGCACGGCTTACTCCCTACTCGCCGGCGCTCTGCTGGGCTTTCAGACCGGCTTCATCGCCATCGTGATCGCAGATTTGCTGTTCTGCCAATGCGCTTTTCTGTTGGCGCGCAGCTATGGCCGGGGGCCGATCAAACGTCTTGTCGGAGACAAGGCCATGGCCAAGGTGGAAGGATTCAGTCGCAATCAACTGGAGGGAAACCCGTTTTTACTCACGGGTCTTCTGATGACAGGTCTGTTTGATTTCGTGAGTTACGCCGCTGGCCTCGGTGGCACCAGCTGGCGTGCTTTTTCCTTGCCCTTGCTGGTGAGTGTGCTGCTCAGTGATGCCCCGATCGTGGCACTTGGGGCGGGGATTCTCAGCGGAGGCAAGCTTCTCCTGGGCGCAGCCCTGCTCGGGGTGTTCGCACTGGCATTGGTCGCCGGGCTGGTGAAGCAGCGTGCCCAGCAGCGACACGATGGATCAGCCAGCTAATCCAAGAAGCACATCGCTGCGCTCACGAGTTCGGCGCAGAGCATCGCCATCCGCGTTGAGGTCTTGGCCGAAGGAGGGGATCAGTGCTCTGAGCCGCTCTTGCCAGGCGGCTGTCGCCAGTGGCTCTGCGAAACAACGCTCAAGCACGGTGAGCATGATCGACACTGAAGTGCTGGCCCCCGGGGAGGCTCCGAGCAGGGCAGCCAAAGAGCCATCCGCGGAGCTCACGACTTCGGTGCCCATCTGCAGGCGACCACCTTCAGGCGTTCGCTTGATGATCTGCACACGCTGACCGGCCACGGAAAGAGTCCAGTCCTGCTCCCTGGCTTGCGGAAGGAAATCCCGAAGGGCATCCATGCGATCAGCAGGGCTTTGGCGCAGCTGCGTGATCAGGTAGTTCACCAAGGGGAGGTTGTTCACTCCCACTTGAAGCATGGGCTGCAGATTGCTGATGCGAACCGACTTCGGCAGATCCAACAACGAACCCGTCTTGAGGAACTTGCTGCTGAAGCCGGCGTAGGGACCGAACAGCAACGACCTCTTCCCATCAATCCAGCGGGTGTCGAGATGGGGAACCGACATCGGTGGTGCTCCCACCTTCGCTTTTCCGTACACCTTGGCGAAGTGATGATCCACAAGTTCTGGTTGCTGGCACACCAACCACTGGCCGCTCACCGGAAACCCAGCAAAGTCGGCAGCCTCGGGGATCCCGCTGCTCTGAAGCAGCGGTAAGGCACCGCCTCCAGCACCTAGGAACACAAACGGAGCCCTGACCTGACGGGCACCGGAGGGACTGCGCAGATCAAGCTGCCAATCACCAGCAGTCATCTGTGGTGTGCGAAAGCGCTTGAGCCTCTGCACACGGGTGCCGAACACCACATCCAGAGCGCCCGCACTCTGCAGTGGTGCCAGCAGCATCTGCGTCAGGCTGCCGAAATCCAGATCCATCCCTCGCTGAACCCTGGTGGCGGCGACCAGCTCACCACCATTCCGTCCTTCCATCATCAGCGGAATCCAGTCGGCGATCTCTCCGGCATCCGTGCTCCATTCCATCGCCGCAAACGCCGGCAGGGCACTGAGTTGGCTGTGCCGCTGCCGCAGAAACGCCACATCCTTCTCCCCCCATACGAAGCTCAAGTGGGGAACCCGATGCAGAAAACGGTTTGGTTGCAGGGATCCCAGCTCCACCAGCGATGCCCAGAACTCAAGACTGCGTTCAAAGGACGCATTGATCGCGAGGGCCTGCTCTATCGCGACCGATCCATCATCCCGCTGGGGGGTGTAATTGAGTTCGCAATTGGCCGCATGACCGGTGCCGGCGTTGTTCATCGCTGCACTGCTCTCCAACGCTGGGGCCTCCAAGCCCTCCACCAACAGCAGCCTGAGCCTGGGGTCCAGGGCATGCAGGAGCGATGCCAGGGTGGCACTCATGATCCCAGCGCCCACTAGCACAGCGTCGTATCGATCCACAGCAGAAGGGCACCCTTCACCAAGCGTATGGATCAACCGTGACGGGCGCATGCCTACGCTGGTTCTAAACGTCTTAATTCCGGCCATGAGCTCCGAAACGATGCCGCTGACCAGCGAAAACGTGGAGAAGGTGCTCGACGAGCTTCGCCCCTTCCTGATGGCCGACGGCGGCAACGTGGAAGTGGTTGAGATTGACGGGCCTGTGGTGAAGGTACGGCTTCAAGGAGCCTGCGGCAGCTGCCCCAGCAGCACCATGACGCTGAAGATGGGGATCGAACGCAAAATGCGTGAGTCCATTCCCGAGGTGAGCGAAGTGGTGCAGGTGCTCTGAGGGGTGAACGACAGGGGATACCAGCACACTGACGCCAACCTTCCCTTCAGCCATCCTGGGTGAACGTCAGTCGACGAATGCGCCGGACCATCTCAAGACGCTTCGGGTTTCTGCTCATTGCCTCGGTTCTGGCAATCACTCTCCTGCTGGGCACACGCGCGATCGTTGATCGCGGCCCGAGCGCGGAAACAATTCACCCTGCCGCGGTGCAGCAGGAGATGGAAGGCACCGCAGGTCTGGAGGCCGTTCAGCCCTCGGAGGAGCTCGTCGCCAAACACCCGTTCATCTATGCGGGTATTCATCTCGACAAGATCTACGAACTCAATCTCAACTCGCGCACCTTCACAGCAGATGGTGAGATCTGGTTGGAGTGGCTCCCCGAGGTGGAAGAGCTGCTCCAGCGTTACGACACTGACCCCGCCGATCTGATTTCACTGACCAATCGCATCGAGACATGGGACTCCACCTTTGAGCCATCCGCTGCAGGGCCGCGGGAGCTCTCGGGTGGACGACGTCAGCTGCTCTTCCGCTTCTCGAGTCGGTTCTACGACGATGCTGTGGACTTCCGAAGAGATCCCTTCGATGTGCTGAAGGTGCCGATCATCATCGAGCTCGAACCGCTCTGGACCTCCCAGAAATACGCCGATCTGCGTCTACTGCCTGCCCCCTCCAACGACGATCTCGTGGGGGAATTGGGCTCTCTCAGCGGCTACCAGCTTCAGGGCGCCAGTTTCAAACCATTTCTGCGCCGGAGCTCCAACAGCCTGGGCTCCTGGTATCGCCCCCAGCTCAGCCAGGTTCGCTTGGAAGTGACTTATCAGTCGAATTTGTGGCCAGGGATTGTGAACTGGATCATCCCCCTGATGATCATCAATTCGATCGTGCTGATGGCGCCATCGGTGGAGGGAACCCTCTCCGATGTACGCCTTGCCATTCCGTCAACGGCCCTGCTCACGCTGATTTTTCTGCAGCAGTCGTACCACTCCTCCTTGCCGAAGCTTCCCTACACCACCTTCCTCGATGATCTCTTCACAACGAGCTATCTGATTGCCATGGCTCTATTCGGGTTGTTCACGTGGGGGTACAACGTCTATGTGGCTGCACCGGATGAGCAGAAGGCCAGCACCATGCGGCGGATCAATCAAGCCGACATGCGTTTTCAGTACCTCTCCCTGGGCCTGCTGGTGCTGACCGCGGTGATCAGCTGGGGACGACGATGAACCAGGGAATCGCGACTGCGACGCGGAGAGGCCTTTCAGGCGTGATCAGCCTGCTGGGCTCGCTGTTGCTCCTCAGCTGCGGGCAGCGCAGTGGGCCGCAGAACACAGGCACAATCCGCGTTGGCATCCTGCACTCGCGGACCGGCACCATGGCGCTCTCTGAAGCCACAGTGGCCGAGGCGGAGCGTCTGGCGATCGAAGAGATCAATGCCGCTGGCGGCCTCAAACTCAACGGTCGGGTAGTGCTGGTTGAGGCCATCGAAGAGGACGGCATGTCTGACCCCGCCGAGTTCGCTCGCAAGGCACAACGACTGCTGAACGAAGACAAGGTGGTGGCGATCTTCGGTGGATGGACCTCCGCCAGCCGCAAAGCCATGGTTCCAGTGATGGAGACCAACAACAAACTTCTGTTCTACCCGGTGCAATACGAGGGACAGGAGTGCTCTGCTGTTGTGGTGTATGGAGGATCGGTTCCCAACCAGCAATCCGAGCCGGCCCTGAATTGGATGCTGAACAATCACAGCAAACGGCTGCTGCTGATCGGCTCGGATTACGTCTACCCGAGAACAGCCAATCGCATCATCCGCGCCCAGGCGCAGCGCGCACAAGCGCGTGTGCTTAAAGAGCGCTACTTGCCGCTGGGGAGTGCAGCTGTTGAACCGCTGATCGCAGACATTCAAGCCGCTCTTAACGAAGGTCCGGTTGCCGTGGTGAATACCCTCAACGGCGACAGCAATATCGCTTTCTTCCAGGACCTGCAAAAACAAGGATTGAATCAGCGTTCTGCACTCAAGGTGCTCAGCCTTTCCGTGTCGGAAGAGGAGGCGATCGCGATCGGAGGACGCAATATCGCCGGCAGTTACGCAAGCTGGAGTTTTTTTGAGAGCCTGCAGACGCCGGAATCCACCGCTTTCGCGCAACGCTTTCGGCGACGCTACGGCTACCACCGCGTGATCAACGACCCAGCAGAGGCTGGCTACAGCCTGGTGCACCTGTGGGCTCAGGCTGTGGAGACCGCTGGCAGCACAGAAACCAATGCTGTGCGGTCCGCCTTGATTGGCCGCCGTGTGATGGCTCCCCAGGGCTCTCTTCAAATGATGCCGAGCCTGCATTTCAAGAAACGGTCCCTCCTGGCGCGATCCGATTCCGAAGGGCGTTTCCAGGTCATCAAGGATTTCGGGATGATCGAGCCTCAACCCTGGAACCCTGAGTTACCTGAATCAGCCGGATTGACCTGTAACCACGTGGGAGCAGTGCCTCTTAAGGAGTGACGGCCGGCGCCGAGGTTGGGGCTGCAAGCGGAGGACAGGTGCGCGCCGTGAAGTTGCAGGAATAGATCGTTGACTTCTGCCAGCTCAGGGGGATTTCAAGCAGATCTCTGCTGCCGGTGATGCCCTGCACCACAAACAGCACGGCAGCCAGCACATTGGCGCTGACGTGCAGACGCCGCAGGCGCAGGTCACGCTGAATCTCTGGCTGGGCACCGAGAGAAAACAGCATCAGGCCCACCACAGCAACACCTGCCCAGTAATGGGACTGCCAGAAGGCAGGCGAAAACGGATCGTCGGAAAGCCGCCAGACCTCAGGCTGCGCGCCCAAACCGAGGACCCCGGCCCAGGTGATCAGCACGAAGGCAAGCCTCAGTCCAGGCGCCTTTGACACCCAAAGCGCTGCCAATCCCGCAACGCTGCCGGCAAGCACCAGCAGCAACTGCGCAGCCCTTGCGGCTCCGCCTTGAAAGGCCATCAAGGGTTGATCAGTGGCAATCGCCACGGTGAGGGCCACGAGCACCAGCACCACCACGCCCACCGCCAGCCAGCGGCCCAGATCACTGTGTTCACGCCCCACAGTGGGAGGACACTTCAGCGTCTGCAACCGTCGTGCCCGGGTCTGGATCGCCAATCGCACCACCATCCCGATCAGGGGGTAGATGATCACCACCGCCAACACGGGGTGAAGGATGCCGAGCCAGTCGACGGTCGTCATAGGGATCTCTCCGCACCGGAAACGTAGCCATGGGATAGGCAGATCCACCGGGTGGGAACCCGCTCGTTGCCTGGCGCGCTCTCACCCTTCAGCAGGAGGAAGCTGAAACCAGTCAGCAGAGCCGGTCATGAACCAAAGTCAGTGCCATCGGATCCAATCGGTGCAGGTCTTGGTGGATTCAAAAGATCGCGAAACCACCTGGGATGCCGTGGAGGTTTACTTCAACTGCATCAGCGAATGCGATCTCAACGACAGAGACTGCACCATCTCCTGCACCCGGCAGCTTCGTGATGCGAGTTGAAGAGGAGGTTCGCGATCATGAGCCTGAACCGACCCATCCATGCCACCCAGCCTGATCGCATGCTGAGAGATCTCTGTCCAGCCCTTAGCGGCAAGACCTATTTCAACTACGGGGGGCAGGGACCCTTGCCCGATCCCTCTTTGGATGCGATCACAGCCAGCTGGAAACGAATTCAGCAGCTGGGTCCGTTCACCACGGATGTCTGGCCCTACATCAGCGCCGAAGTGAACAGCACGCGGGCTCAGCTGGCCATGCTTTGCGGCGTCCCTCCCCATCGCCTGGCCCTGAGTGAAAACGTCACCAGTGGCTGCGTTCTGCCGCTCTGGGGACTCCCTATCAGCAAAGGCGATCACATCCTCATCAGCGACTGCGAGCACCCCGGTGTCGTGGCAGCCTGCCTGGAACTTGCCCGCCGCATGGGCCTTAGCGTGCACGCCCTTCCCGTGAAGCATCTGCGGGGAGGGCGCAACGATCAGGACCAGACGGACGCCGCCGTGCTGGAGGCCCTCGAGCAGCAGCTCACGGCAAAAACCCGCCTGGTGGTGCTCTCCCATCTGCTCTGGAACACCGGCCAGCGGATGCCGATCGCGGCCGTCGCCGCCCAACTTCAACAGCACCCGGGCCAACCGTTTCTGCTCGTGGATGCCGCCCAGAGCATGGGCCAGATTCCAGTGGATGAGGCTGCTGCTGCCGCAGACATCTATGCCTTCACGGGTCACAAATGGGCCTGCGGACCTGAGGGGCTTGGCGGCGTCGCTCTGTCGGAGCGCGTTCTGGAGGAGTCCAACCCAACCCTGATCGGATGGCGGAGCCTGCGCGATGAAACCCGAGCGTCCCTCGACGATCCCCATCCTTTCCACGCCGACAGCCGCCGGTTCGAAGTGGCCACCAGTTGCGTGCCCTTGATGGCAGGGCTGCGCTGTTCCCTGGATCAACTGGAACAAGAGGGGGGACCAGGCCAGCGCCTGGAACGCATTCGCCTTCTGAGTGAGCGTCTCTGGCAAGAGCTCTCGAACGTTCCTGGGGTGGTGCCTCTGCTCGATGGTCCTCCCGCTGCAGGATTAGTGAGTTTTGAGCTTGACCCGAACACCACCACGCTTCAACCAGCTCAGGTGGTGAAACGACTTGGAGAGCAAGGAATCTGGATCCGCGACCTCGCCGATCCGAGCTGCCTGAGAGCCTGCACCCACGTGTGCAGCAACGACAGCGAACTGCAGACCCTCGCCAACGCCATTCGCCACGTCACCGCGTCATGGACGTAACGCCAGCGCAACGCAAGCGTTCATTGCTAGGTTTGATCCGAACGGGCTAATCCATTGCTGGAAACCTTTTTCAGCCAGCCCATCCCGTGGCTCGCCGTCGTTCTCGCGATCCTTTCAGCCTTTCTGATGGGATTCGGCCGCAGTGGCCTGGGCACAGGGGGATTCATCGCCTCACCTCTGATGGTCTTCGCCATCGGCGCTGTGAACGGTGTAGCCGTTGTGGCGCTACTGATGCTTCCAGCGGCCCTGCTCGGTGTATGGCAGCATCGCGCAGGAGCGCGACGCACTCTGCTCCTGCCCCTCTTACCCAGTGCAGCGATCGGCACTGCCATCGGCGGACTGATCCTCTGGGGTCTGGTCTCCAACGGGGAGGAAGCCGAGGTACACCGGCGCCTCGAACTGCTCGTGGCCCTGCTCTGTCTGGTGTATGGCCTGCTGTTGGTCCTAAGGGACAGGCTGGCGCACCTCGGCGGAGGAGCTGAAGCCCCCCGCGCCAGCGGTCTCGTGCTGATGGGATCAGCGGTGGGTATCAGCCAAACCGTGAGCAACACCGGCAGCCCGCTGATGACGCTCTACTTTCTGCGCCACGGGCTGAACCGAGGGACCTTTGTGCCTGCCCAGCTGAGTTACATGCTGGTTCAGAACATCCTCAAGCTGATCCCTCTGATCAGCCTGGGACTGCTCACTCCCATCAACGCGACCGCCGGCTTAATCTTGATTCCAGTCACACTGGCCGGCAGCCTTGCTGGAAAACGGTTTTTCCTGAAGGCCTCAGAAACCCAGTTCTTCGGTCTCTATGTGCTGCTGCTCGTGATGGGATTTGCAGTCAGCCTTGGGTTGCTGATCGGCCGGATTCCCTGCCTGCGTGTTCTGGACACGCTGATCTGAACAGCGATCTCACCGCCAGTGGCGCAGGGCAATGAGCTTGGAAAAGTCGCGGTCATCAACAAGAGAAGAGAAACGAACCAGGTGGATAACAACGGCGGGACCGGCACAACAACCCAATCAATCCGTCACGAGAGCGTGATGACGACCTCTCAATGCGAATTAATCAAAAAGCGGATGCATGAGAATCACTCAGAGAGAGAGCCGTAGAGAGGGACGAGGTTGAAGACACAGCACCAACTCTGTGTTGAGCTAGAACCCTAAGCAAATCTCAAGAAGAGCCGAAGGCCTTAAAAAGTGCTGATCATCAAAGAAGAAAGCACTAGCTTTCGAAAAAGAGTATGTCTCAATGCGGCTAGCCATTCTTGGAGCGGGAACGGCAGGAGCTATCGCAACGCGCATGCTGAGGCGCCAATTTCCCAACGCCACAATCTGTATCATTCACTCACCTGTGATCCCAACCATTGGAGTCGGGGAGGGCGGAGGCCCATGGTTTCGTCGATGGCTAGACGAAGAAGACATCACAGCAGAGATCATGACGAACGAAGCCAATGCCACCAAAAAAAGAGGCATTTGCTTTGAAAACTGGGGCAACCATGCAAAGAAATACAATCACCTCTTTACACCCACAGGAATAGGCTATTCCTACCACTTTGATGCCGCCAAGACTGCAAATATCCTACTAAGGAATATTGATATCAATGTAATCAAGCGAACAGCATCAGAGCACCTAGCACAAAATCATCAAAAAGTTGCAGTAGAGCTTGATCGAGGAGAGAAAGAACTCTTTGACTATGTGATTGATTGCCGGGGCTTCAAACATGCAGAAAAGAATCCACAGGGCGAAAAAGCACGGCCCTTAATAGCCAATATGGCAACTTTACAAAAATGTCAAGAGGAAAAATTAGACTCATCACCTCGGCCTAACTTAAAAACCACAAAAGCAGTCGCAAGACCATTCGGTTGGATTTTTCAGATACCTCTTAACAATAGGCTATCAATTGGATACGTCCATGACTCAAGCCTGAGTACTGCAAAAGTCATCAACCAAGATTTAGACCGCTACCTTGAGGAGAGGGGCCTGCTTGCAATCAACACAAGGAAAACGGTTCAATTTGAGAGTCATCTAGGAGATAAACACCTGGAAGGAAGAGTGTACAGCCTAGGGAATCGAGCTGGGTTTATCGAACCCCTAGAAGCGACAACTATTGAGTTGACAATTCATCACTGCAAACTGATCGCAGCACATATCAAAAATCGAGAGCGCATAAGTGGAAATTACTGGATGATCGCAAGAAGTGAGCAGCGCTTCAACTCGATCGCGTCAAGCAACATGGAGAGGATCGCATTGTTCGTAAGCTGGCACTACTCTAACGGGTCAATTTACAACACTGACTACTGGAGAAAAGCCAAGCGAAATCATGAACGATTAGTCAATAATCAGGTCAGCAAAGCAACAGCCCGAGAATTCTTGATTTGGCGAGACACACAGTACACAGAAGAATGCAGTAGAAAACCCAGCAAGGGAAGAGATCAAATGTTTTTTGCATGGAATGCTCACTCGTTCGATGCAATTCGCAGAAGCATCGAATGATCATGCAAAAAAAACGCAAACTAACTCTTCACATCGGGCTCCCAAAAACAGGCAGCTCAACAATTCAAACATTTTTACACACGCAACACAGAGAGCTAACCAAACAATCCATTGAGACACCACAGTGCCTTGGAGCTTACTCGCACTACAAATTGGCCCTGATGTTTTACAGCACAAATCATAAACTAGACTTCCTCGCCAAAAACAATAACTTAGATTCGGCACATAAACGCCTACAATTCAAAGCTGAGCTAGAATACAAACTAAAAGGAGAAATTGAAAGCAAGACAACTCAGAAATGGATCATTTCAAGCGAATTCCTCCAACACACACTGCAGGCAGAACACGAAATAACGTCACTCGCCGAAATGCTTAGAGAATACTTCAAGGAAATCAATCTTCTCCTCTATGTACGAAAACCAATTAGAGCTGCCATATCAATGATGTCAACAGAGGTGAAAATGGGTAAACCCAAGTTTGGCATCGAAAGTCCAGCCTATTACCGAAACCTATGCAATCACAAAAAAACCATCACGATGTGGCAAAGAGCATTTCAACCAGATCATTTAAAAGTCAGCAACTTTGATGAACTACAGCAGAATGGAAAACTGCTCCAAGACTTTTGCGAGAAAACAGATATTGCATGGAGGGAAGCCTTTGACAAAACGCCACGATCAAATCAAAGTCTTAGCGTAGATGGACTTCAGATCATAACAAGCCTAAATCGCTACATGATAGCAAATAGCATTAAAGTTCAAAGCCAAAAAAGATTCCGCTTCATCGACCATGTGATCAAGAATTGCCAAGGACACACCAAGTACAAAGCAACAAAAGAACAAGCAATAGGCTTCTCTAACTACTACCACGCGTCAGACACATGGCTAAAACAGACTCTAGGCATAAACTATCTAGAAAAAATAGAAAACAATGAAACATTAGCTCAACATGAACAATATCAAATGAATAATTCAAAGATCACTGACGAGGAAGCCTTAGAGATCTGGAGACAATGGAACGAGCGAATCAATCAAGCAAGCGGCTAGATCACCATGAGGACACATCGTCCCAAGTATCTGAAGCCCAGTCAGAGGTGGAATCCCAGGCATCCGACGCCCAACTACTCGCGTCAGACGTCCAATCACTTGCGGCTGTCCAGGCTTCATCGGCAGCGTTACTAACTGCAGATGTCACCTCGTCCACGGTCGATTGAAGCCCTGCATAGGCATCTGAAAGGAGCTGTTGAGCATATGCAGAAGCCTCGTTAACAACACTGGTCACATACGAAGCCGCTTGATTGACAGCCCAATTCATAAATTCCGGACTCGTCAGAAACTCACCTAGATTGACCAACGAGTCAACACTATCGACAAAACTAGACCAAGAAGGGTTCTTGAAAAAGTCAGCAAATTCGTCACCAACATTCTCAAATGCACCCGTCACCGCATCCAAGAAATCGGGTTTGTTGAGGCTATAGTCAAAGTTCAAACCAAATTCTGGCTTGGCAACCTGAATGCCATCCTGCAGCGAGGCATCAATTGTCCAACTCAATTCAGGGTCAATTGAAGCAGATAAATAAACGCCATTGTATTCAGGATTAACAATAAAGCCGGCAACCATCTCCAGCTCCAAACCAGAGGAAGAAATATTATAACCACTAATTCCTTGCTGTCCTGGATTTTTTTCGAGTGTCAGCGTTAAGCTTGTCCCCAATGTTGCAGAAAGCTCGAGGTTATAACGAGGAATTTCCTTTGTATATGTACCTTCGGCGCTGAGTGTGAGATTAAAATCTAAGTCAGACTGATCAAGTGTGAGACTATAGTCACCCTTTCCATCTCGCTCAATTGAAGGATTCAACGTACCATCGATACTTGCAGAGAGTGAAACTTCCCCATATTTTCCATCATAAACATCAACAGAAGAACTAGTCCAGTCGATCGGAATTGAAGTTTTCTGATCGATTTGCTCACGCGCGTTGCTCAAAACGGTGCCGGAATCCTCTCCCATAGCGGCAGAGTCAAACGAAGAACCAAATTCCGCACGCGACAAGTCATCACGAGACGATGACTCTTGGATCTGTGAGCCTGACGAGTCCGACGGCTCCACGCGATCCGGGGAGACTTGAGTTTGGTCAGGTGAAAAGGAATTACTTTCAGAACGATCAGACGTTGAATCAGAGGTAAAGTCCTCACGAAATGCTTGTGGAGTACCCCCCTCAAATACATCATCAGACATATTAAGAACGCCGGGAACGTCACTCGAAGCGGGCCCCGTTGTTTGATCTGAAAAGAAATCAGGCTCCACACTCAAGGGCTGGCGATCATCAAAACCCTGGGAATCTTGGAGGGGCTCATATTCCAATTGACGCCCACCAGCGAATGCAGCCGATACGTTCCCAGAACGTTGAGGTGCAGGCCGACCGGAACCACCAGCAACGGCACGGAGCGTCCCTTGTAGCGATAACAACTGAATACGTATCGAGGCATGGGTATCGTCAGCACCCAATTGGCGAGCACTATCAATAATCGTTGAGAAAGGAATAATTGGCGCTCCATTTCCTTTCTGACGATCAGCAATCCAGGACGCAAAGGTATATGTTTTCCCGTCTGCATCAAAATTAAGAGTATCCAAAGCTGCCCAGATCTGGAACTTGTCAAAACCAAGCCTGGTCATCATCTGGCCTCTTGCTTCTCTACTCGGTAGCTGTAGGAAGCGACGACGCAAAGCCTGTCTGGACTGAAGTAAAAGTATGAACGCCAAAAACTCGTCCAGCGCAACACTTGCAGCCATAACAAGAATGGATGGGATAATTCAACCTAGCAATCAACATCAAAACTACAAAAAAGTATCGAAAGAATTCAGGATTAATTCCCGTCTTGGTATTGATGAAAAAAAGAAGCATTTAGATGCATCCCTGTCAGAGCAATCAACTGAAAGTAAGATGAGAATAAGTTCTGATAAGAAGAACTATAAGAAGACAACAAAGAAGAAAGCTGTTGTTGGGATTGAAAAATGACTGAATAGTCATCAATGCCAGCTTGCATCCTCAGCAAGTATGAGTAGTAAGCCTGTGCCTCAGCTTGATAACTAGAATCAAGTGACGTCAATAATGGCAAGGTATATTTAATTTCTTCAATACTCGACATTGCCTCAGACAACAACGATTGACTTTCCGCAAGGCTCTGTTGTGTGTAAGACAAAGATTGAGAGGCGTAACTACGGGCCTGGTTATAAGAAGAAAACCCATCGAAAATATTCCAGGTAAAATTCAGGCCGATGTAATTAGATACCTGTGAAGACCACGCACCTGACGGCTGCTGTGGGGGTGAGTAATCTTGACTACCTTGTGTACCGACATAGGTGAGATATCCAAGGATGGAAATCACAGGCCAGTAACCGTTCATACTACCCTGAGATAGTTGAGAATACTGACGAGCTTGGTGCTCATAAGCCAAAATACTGGGATATTGAGAAACCAGTTCTTTTGTCTGATCGAGGCTGATTGGCCAAGATTGAGGCAATGCAAGTGTTTGCGGCAATACAAAATTAGTCGCCATTTGAGAGATCATTGCTGAGACTTTAATCTGCTCTAAAGTCGATTGATAGGTGGCAACTGCAGACATCAACTGACTTTTTGATAATTCCAGATTGGAGCGTTGTGATAGAAATACAGCTTTAGAAATTAAGCCTTGCTCTAATTGATTTTGATAGCGTTCCAGTAACTTTTGAGAAGAGACGCAAAGTGATAAAATTGTAGCTATTTGGTATTCAGAAGCTTGAAGTTGACTGTAAAGGGTCGCAACAGACAGAATTGTTTGCCTAGCTTGATCCAAAGCCTGGAACTGTGAAGCAGTGAGCTGTTCTTTTGAAGCAGATATTGAGGATGATCGTGATAAATCAAAGAGCTGCCAATTAAGTGTTAAAACTGGGTATGCTTGCAAGTAAGATGAAGTCTGAGTATATGGTGGCACCAATCCAGAGTTATCTTGATTCATCTGAGTCTGAGAAATCCTACGACGGCTATTACCGATCTCTGTTGTAGGTTGAAAGGAAGTGCCGCTTGCAGATGGATTTGATCCACCAGAACCGGAAGAAGTGTAATTTTGAGTATTGGAAATATTGACAGACATCAAGGAACCAGAGGATAAGCTCAATGATGGATACCAAGAACTAAACGACTGACGAACCAGCCAACGGTTGGAGTCAACAGTGCTGAGCGAGGCAGCAATAGAAGGAGATAAAACGACTGATCTCAAAAGTAGGTTTTTAAAGCCAAGAGCGTGATGATCCAATGACGGGTCATAAGGGCGACATCGCTGACTGGACAACGAATAGACGATGTGAGAGCCAAATAATTGATCACATTGGAAGCTCAATCCAGCAAATTCATAGGAATTCATGCCTGCGTCAGGCTGGAATCGGACTGGACTAATCGATTCCTTCACTTCAGGCGGCATGACCGAAAGCAGTTGCGAGAGTTTTTGATATGAATGGGAATTGGAGGTTGAGATCTCAAGGGTTAGATCCGATACGTCAAGTGGTAGTAACTGATCTGCCTTGCTTGAGCCAGTTGGAAAAATGCCAACAAGAAGAGTACAAGACACCCAAAATGTATTGAAAAAACGCCTAGACATAGAAGATATCTGTTTAATTCTCAAATTTTAGCCCCATCAGAAGCAAAAGCAACGAGCACCATAAATGTGGCAATTGAGAAGCAAACTCCCACCAGAGCAGAAAGGAAACAAAACATATGATTGCCAATCAAGTAATGACAGCTATCTTACCTACATGAGATCTAACACGAAGCGACTGAAGAAGGTTTATCCCTTTCTTGGGTTCGTGACACAACAGCCTTTTGGTCTAGCGAGCTACGGCTTGATAGCGATAAGTGGCTGTTTTTTGATCTGGGCTTGTATTTATCGTGTGAATGCAACCGTTGGTGGTATTGGATTTACACTTAATCAAGGAAAAAATGTTCGTGCATACGCTCAGATTTCCGGAAGAGTGAATAAAGTCCATATTGACACAGGACAACGCGTTACCAAAGGACAAGCTCTCGTCAGTCTTGATAACCAGGTTCAGAAAATTCAAGCAGCATCGAATGAAGCAATTCAAGATCTAACCAATGCAATGACACCAGAACAGCTCAATGAAATGTTAATTTCAACCCAAAAAAGCATCGGTGGATTGCTCCAAACCCAAGAGACTCTTCAGCAGCAATTGACTTTGAATCAAGAACAGCTTGATCGATATCAAAAACTAGTTGGCAATCAAGACATCAGTCAAGCAGAGTATTTGTCTCAGCTGAATCAGGTCGATGAGATTAAAACACAACTGATGCAATTGCAAGGATCCATTGAGCAGAAACAATCTGAGCTAATACAGTTAAAAATTTCTGCCAAGTCTTCTCAAATAACTAGTGATAACAATGCCGAGATTGCGAATAACCAACTAAAACTCTCGCAAGATATCCTCTCAGGTACAAATGGTGTTGTCAGTGTTATTGATGTGAATGAAGGTGATTATCTACAAGAAGGGCAGACAGTTGCCACAATTGCTTTAAAGGATGGACCTGAGTTAGGAGTTTTTCTTCTCTCAGCAGAAGCAGCTAAAAGACTTAAGAAAGGGAGTCGATGTTTTTTAAGTCCAGCTGAAACACCTGCGTCTCGATATGGCTACATCCTCGCAAAAGTAAAGTCGGTAGGGGAGCTCCCAACAAATCCGCAGGAATTAACGAGAATCTTAGGCCTTGAATACACTGCTAATTCTCTCTTCGCAGAATTGACAAACCGGTCTACTTTCCAAGAATTTTCTGCTTTTCCATACTTGCTTGTAATTACTATGGATCGCACTAAAAAGGGAAATCTTCAATGGACAACCCAACGTCCTCCAAGTTGGGGATTCAAGACAGGTGGAGCCGCGACTGTGGATTGTATTTACGACACATGGACTCCGATTAGCTATTTGGTGCCACTAATGAGAAAAAATCTAGGGTATGGAAGGTAACTTCTATGATGAACTCAATCCTCGGATTATCTACAAACAAAAGCACACGACTAATCTTTCAATCTGATGAATCTGAGTGTGGGTTAGTCTGCCTAGCAATGATGGCACACTCGTTAAATGTCAATATCTCATTACAACAAATTCGAGCAATCTATGGATCATGTCATGGAGGAATTAATGCAAGCCAACTGCTAAGACTTGCAGAGCATATTGGGATTCGCATCGTACTTCACAACACAAGGAATGAAGTGGATGTGCTCGCAAGCTTAGAATTGCCCACAATTGTTTGCTGGAATAGTAAACATTTTATTCTGATCCTTGAAAAAACAGAGTCGCACTTCATCGTACATGACCCAGCCACCGGTTTTTTAGAGATTGAAAAGAACATTTTGGCTTGCAATATCGATCCCTACGCTCTTGTTGGACGAAAGATTGACGAGCGTCCACTGACAAGCAATGCAAACAATCACTCAAAAAAACAAGCGATTTGGCTTACTAGTGTAAAGCAAAGTTTTTCTGCTTCTCTTCTCACCATTATCGCGCTTCTTTTGATCGTTATTGCGACTTTTGAGCTTGCAAATGCACAAATTTTAAATATCTTTTTTACATGGGTTGTTGAGCTCAATCTTCCGCAATGGAGTCGGTCGCTTGCTATTTCTCAAATAATAATTGCAATTGTTTGTGGTCTTGGAACTTTTTTACTCTTCGGGTGTATATGCTTTGGAATCAGTCAATTAAGCCTAAGGCTCAATCAATACTTTTATCGTAAATTAATTAGACTTCCAGAAAACTATTTTTTAAGCCGACATACCGGAGACATTAGCGCAAAGTTTGAAAATCTTGACCAACTCTTACTTGCGAATCAATCCTCTCTAATTACGCTGCTGATCGCAGCTATTAATCTATTCATATTGTTCTTTATATTACTAGCAACTTCATTTTGGTTATTTATCTTCATTGCTTGCTTGATGGCCATTATCATTACAGCATCAATCGTAATGATACCAGTTCAGGTTGGTCTTCAACAAGAAAGTCAGCAATCATTAGCGAAAAATCAATCAGATTTGTATCAAATCATCAATGGATATGATCAAATCAAGATGGAAGGGCAAGAGCATCTTCACCTATCACGATATACGCAGAGCTTGATTATTGCGCAGCAATCGGAGAATCTATTGAATATTACCTATGCACAACAAGGTTTTTTTCTCAGCCTAATTGATAGCCTATCCACGGTTGTTCTGTTATTTGCGGCGTCACTACTGATTCTCAATGGCCAAATCACACTTGGTCAATATGCCGCTTTAGATACTTTAGTGAGCATGTCTTTAGCACCATTATCTGGACTCGCTTCAACGATTCAAAATCTGCAAGAGACATTGATTGCGTATAAGCGACTAGAAGACCTTACCACAACACCACTGGATGGGAGATACAATCCCGCATTTGGCAATCAACCTGCGATTGCAATTCATCAACCGCACGAATCTGAAATTCTACAAATGGAAGATGTTAGCTTTAAATATTCGTTATTCAGTAAAAATATTCTTCTTCATGCATCATGCAAGCTTAATACGCTTGCATTTCCAATCGCTATTGCTGCAGGCCAATCATCGGGGAAAACAACCTTGGGGAAGTTACTATCAGGTCGTATAAGACCTAATTCCGGACAAATTAAAATATTTGGCGAAAATATTAATCAGCAATCTGGGAAGAGACTTAATCAGTTAATTTTGATGGTGGAGGCAGAGCCTTTGTTATTTAAAAACTCATTGATGTTTAATATAGATCCATTTCAAGAAAGCGACTTTGAACAAATAATGGCCATGATAAAACATTTAGGGCTTTCCAATTTAAACCTTTTCAAAGACCTAAATCGTCCACTGAATGATTGCAAAAACTTGAGCGGCGGAGAGAAAGTGATCATGCAGGTGCTTCGGGCTTTAATCCGTCAACCTAAAGTGTTGATCATAGATAATGTGCTTGACAGCTTGCCAATAAAGCTTAAAGACACTTTTATTGAGGGGATTATTAAATATCAAAAACGTGCTATTTTTCTTGTTGATAATGACAATGATTTATTGAATAAGATTCACTCCTATACATTAACGCAAGGTCAAATCCATCGATTGAGGAGAAGCGAAAAATGATGCAATCGAATCCAGAAAATTTGGGCTGGGGTGATCCCGCAGACATCATGCAAAAGATCGTTAAAGATCCTGTTCTGTGCCTGGGCATGAGTGCATTAGAGGAAGATGCGGTAATGCATCAAATCGAGTCTCTGAATCATGCTGACTCAAGCAAATGCCTTACATTTATGGAATCTAAAATAAAGATATTAGTTATTAAGTTTGATCGACAGCCGATATTTAAATCACTTGCCTCCTTGCCAATGAAGATCCTAGTTATCAATAAAAAGGACAGTAAGTGGTGCTATATTAATTCATATCAAAGATACAAGTTATTTCTTCAGCAAGATTATCAAGTTTGTGAAAATTGCAATTTTTTCTCTCTGGTTTCTTCATTGCCGCAACGAAAATTAAGCAAACTAGAGCTTTCATGGTGGCAAATTACAGCTCGTTGGAAAAGCTATGTGTTGAGCTTAGTCGGCTTGTCAATATTCACACTATTATCAACATTGCCAGTTTTAGCAATGGGGCCCATCTTTGATCAGTTAATACCAACGGGTCAAATCAATCAATTGATTATAATTTGCATTGGTCTTTTCACTAGCCAATTAATTGGCACATTATTCAAAACAGTTTCAACGGTCTCTATTACATTTGCGCAATCATCTATTGATTTCCATGGACTCATTAGTTTAGTTAATCGCTATTTGGCTGCGAAGCCAAGTGCACTTCCATCATTATCACTAAGCCTGTGGGAACAAAATTTCAAGACAGCTCTGGCATTTACTTCCAGTGCAAGAGCACTTTTGATTTCGATACCTATAGCATTACTGACAATTGGAACCTATATGGTCGTTTTTGGATTCTACCTGCTAGAGCCAAGAATCGTTTTTTTAATTCTTTTATTAAGCTCTCTTCCTGCATGGGTTTCACTTGTATCTGGATACATAACAGGTCGAATATCATTTCAATTGATTCGGAATCAAGCAGAAAACAATCAAATTATTATTGATACGGTTCGCTACATCAATGAAATCCGATCGATGGGGCTTGAAGCTTTATTCGATCAATCATTTACAAATACGAAAAATCGATATTACAAGATGATTCGATCCGTCAATCAATGGAGCAGCTATGGAGTTCTTTTCTCGAGAATCGTAAGCTCACTGTTGGTTGCATTAATCCTATTTGCTTATTCAACAACTACTGGAATATCGCAAGGAAAATATCTAGTGATGTTCACAGCATTTTCTTTTATTTCTTCGGGTTTTTCGCAAGTAGCCGAGGCTATTTCCTCGCTCATGATTGCCTTGCCAACTTACTTCAGTAAAAATAGTTTACGAGGTCTTGAGCAATTTGAACACCTAAGACTTTCGTGGCAGCCTTCTTCGCCGATGGATCCGTTTGAACCAATCCAATCTATTGAACTCAAACAAATCGCTTACAAGCACACCAATACAAAATATAACATCATTAGCAACTTAAATCTTATTTTTGAGAAGGGAAGAAAATATGCAATCACAGGTGAGCCTGGGTCAGGTAAATCAACGCTGATTAAAGTGCTCGGTGGAATTCATGATGCTAGTGAGGGGGATATCATCATTAACAACACTCTCTTGTCGCACAAACAAAGTATCAAAAACTTCGCTAGAATCATGGTTATTCCTCAGAGTCCAAAACTTTTCGGTGCAACCATACGCGAATTTTTAGACCCTTGGAATCATCATCCAGATGACGAAATTATTGAGGCTTTAAATAATTGTGCTTGCAAGCAAATCTTCAAAGGCCTACCCATGGGTCTCCAGACCAACTTAAGTGAATCTTCCCAAGATCTCTCCAATGCAGAACTGCAACGCCTGCACATCACGCGCGTTGTGCTAGGCCAACCAACTGTTCTTTTATCAGATGAACCCACATCGTATCTAGACGAAGAAAGCCATCTAAGTCTATTGAACAAGCTGCATCAATCCTGTTCGATTCACATTTCTTGCCTACATCGCCTCAGCGCAGAAGACTCATTCAACGAAGTTATTCGCCTTGAAACTCAAAACAAATACCTAGATCAAGAGTCGTAAGAATGGACCAAAAACAGCATTTCCTCAAACCTTATCTCCAGAAAATTTCCAAGCACAAACTGCGCTTGATATACGAAGCCTGCAACAAACAGCGAATTTTTGTCGAATACTCATCTGATGCTTATGTCAACGAACCCGATGGCTGGCTTCAGCTTGATTTATTCCTTGAAAAACTCAACCAAACTCAACAAGATTGCGGCAATTATGTTTCACATCCATTCCTATTTGAAGGATCTATTTTGAGCCCAGAAATTTACTCTAGAATAGGTGGTCCGCAGACGATTGACTTACAATATAACCAGATTCGAATGGCGCGTTTTTTTGCCGGCAGTCGTGGAACCGGAACCCACGTTCATCAACATACTCGTGCCTGTTTCGAATGCCTTCAAGGAGAAAAACTCTGGTTTCTCGCACCCCATTCGGTGCAAAACAGTTCTGCTCTTACAAAATTCAACCATGAGATTTCTGGGCCAAGTTCGCAGTCGCTTTCAAAATGGTTTGACGTAGAAATCAAAAAACTATGGCCCCAGTTGAAAGGAGCACAATTCATACGAACCAAAGAAGGTGAGGCTTTATTCATACCCGATCGATACTTTCATGCCACTCTCAATCTCACAGCTTGCATCGGCATTTCCTACTCATGGAGGTCTAACTATCTGACCCTTCAGAATGATGCGTTAAAATCAATCCTGGAATGAACGAACTAGCAAAAAATATTACCTTACCCTTGCATTAGCGCACAGGACGTATTGCAAACAAGGCATGGAAGTCAGGTCGATCTGAGGCGGATGAGAACATTTTGAGCAGCACCTCGCTCAACCCTCAATGTTTGTAGATATCGTCCACAGTTTGGTTCAGAGTGCTTACCCGCATCTGCCTGAGACGACGATATCTATGCGTTCACTAGGAAACATGACCTGTTAGACAGGGTCAGGGCCAGTGGCGCAGAGCTTGCTCCGCCTCTTCCCGATCATCGAAATGCACTTTCTCAGTGCCGAGGATCTGGTAATCCTCATGCCCCTTGCCGGCGATTAACACCAGATCACCGCAGCGCGCCTGCGCGATCGCCAAGGCAATGGCCTTGGCACGATCGACCTCAACCTGACGCTCGGCAACGGCCGGGAGACCGGCCACCACATCCTCAAGAATCTGACCAGGATCCTCCGTTCGCGGATTATCGGAGGTCACCACCACCCGATCCGCCAGCGCAGCAGCGATGGCCGCCATCTGCGGTCGCTTGCCCCGGTCGCGATCACCGCCGCAGCCGAACACGCAGATCAACTGCCCCCTCACAAAGGGACGACAGGCCTCCAGTGCGTTGCGCAAACCATCCGGTGTGTGGGCATAGTCCACAAGCACGGCGGGATGATCCTCTGCGGCTGAGCCAGTCACAACAACCCGTTCCATCCGACCTGGCACGCCGCGGAACGAAGGAAGAGAGCGCAACAGCAGGGCCAAGGGCAATCCCTGCTGAAGCAGGGCACCCACAGCTTGCAGAAGATTCATCAAATTGAAGCGTCCCACCAGCGGTGAGTGGAACCGGCCTTCACCAAGAGGCGTGACAAGCATTCCATCCACGCCGTTGGACGTCATGCGCAAGTCGCCCATGGTCAGATCAGCTTCGTGCTCAAGACTGCATCGCCAGGCTCGCTCACCCAACCGATCCGCCAGCTGCAGGCCCCAGGGATCATCCACGTTCACCACCGCCCTGGGCCCCTCGCCCACCAGATAGGGCGAAGCGAACAACAGGGCCTTGGCCTCGAAATAGGCCTCCATCGACGGGTGGTAGTCGAGATGGTCCTGGGTGAGATTGGTAAAGACGGCTCCCGAGAAGCGACATCCCGCCACGCGCTGCTGATCGAGGGCATGGGAGCTCACTTCCATGGCTGCCACCTGGGTGCCCCCTTCCAGGGCTTCCGCCAGCTGAGCCTGCAAGCGATCGGCCGCCGCTGTTGTGTGCGTGGCGGTGAGGCTGTGGCCGGGCCATCGATTCACCAGGGTTCCAAACAAAGCAGCAGGCCGACCGCACGCCTGGCTGAGATGTTCAATCAGGTGGGTGGTGGTGGTTTTGCCATTGGTGCCGGTCACACCGATCAACTCCATACGCATGGAGGGCCGCTGCCAGAAGGCCGACGCCAGCTCCCCAGCCCAGAAGGCCACGGGATCCGGCACTACGAGTACGGAATCTCCAGGGGCCGGTGGATGGGCCGCTGCCGCCCGCTCACCGATCAGGACCGCTGCGGCACCCGAGGCCAGTGCCGCAGGCCAGAAGCTGCCTCCATCCACCCGTTCTCCAGGCAGGCCGATGAACAGGCTGCCCTTGCCAACGCAGCGGGAATCACAGGTGAGTGCTGTCACCGTTGCATTCGCCACCCCAGCAGGCATAGGCAAACCCACGGCATTGAGCAGGGCATGGAGCGTCTGCGTCATCACCAATCCCTGAATGAGAGATCGTTCTAGACCGATCCTGCAGCGTTGGCGCAGACCCGTTGCAACCAGCTGAACAGTCCCTCTCCGGAAAGACGGGGAGACACCCGTGGCAGGGGGCTGCTGTTCAGAGCCAGAACTGGAACCTCGAGGTCATAACGAGCCTTCAGGCCAGGTTCCACCCCAGGGGCATCAATATCCACCACCTGCAGAGCAAGCGGAGGCTCAAGAGCTGTGAGATCAAGGGCATGAAGCCGCTGCTCAAGCCCTTCACACAGACAGCAGCCCTGGCGGCTGTAGAGCGTCAACACGTGAAGCATGGAAGGGTGAACCACAAGCCGATCAATCCGGTACGGGGTCACACCCGCAGGGGGTGAGAGGGTGGCAACGGCTGATTCTGCGCAACGTGAGCCAGCCGCCCCGCCAGGGACCATGTCGCTGGATCGCCTCGAGCCCATAAGCGCTGCAGCTCGGGATGAAGCGGCAGCGCGGGCCGAGCAGCGGCGAGAACCAGCGGCGATAGAAGCCAATCAGGGCCAACATCACCTGAGCAAGCGCACGATTGATGCGCCCCACAAAGAAGGTGTTCCGATCGCCCGATAAGATGGTCGATTCGCGCATGTTGATCGCGATGCTGACACTGCGTTCAGCATGGCGTGCCAGCGGCGCGAAGGTCCAACCATTCCTTCCCCTATGTCTCGTTACCGCGGCCCTCGCCTGAGGATCACGCGGCGCTTGGGAGACCTCCCCGGTCTCACCCGGAAGGCCGCAAAGCGGTCCTATCCCCCCGGTCAGCACGGCCAAGCCCGTCGCAAGCGCTCTGAATACGCGATCCGTCTCGAAGAAAAGCAAAAGCTCCGCTTCAACTACGGAGTCTCCGAGCGTCAGCTCGTGCGCTATGTGAAGAAAGCGCGCGCCCAGGAGGGTTCCACTGGAACCAACCTGCTGAAACTGCTCGAGAACCGTCTCGACAATGTCTGCTTCCGCCTCGGATTCGGCCCCACCGTCCCCGGTGCCCGTCAGCTGGTGAACCACGGACACGTGACTGTGAATGGTCGTGTCACCGACATCGCCAGCTATCAGTGCAAGCCTGGCGATGTGATCGCAATCCGCGAGCGCAAGTGCAGCAAGCAACTTGCCGAAGGCAACCTGGAATTTCCAGGCCTGGCCAACGTGCCGCCACACCTGGAGCTCGATAAACCCAAGCTCAACGCCAAGGTGGTGGGCCGCTGCGAACGCGAGTGGGTCGCCCTTGAAATCAACGAACTGCTGGTGGTGGAGTACTACTCCAGAAAGGTCTAACCTTCAGTCACCAACTGGCTTTTGGGGCAATTCCGAGAGCCAAGACAAACTCTTGCCCCCTCCATCGATGGCGGGCAGGAGTTTTTTTATTCAGATGTGGCACCAGTCAACGTCGCTCTTCGGCAATTTTGAACAACAGCTCCAAATGGTTGACCTGTTGTTCCAAGGTCGCTTCGCGTCGTTTCAATTCGAGCTCTCGCTGATGAGCTTGCTCGTCCATCTGCGCGCGACCACCATTCATCATCTCTGAATACGTGAGAGCTCTCGGCTTTCCAGGGAGCGGCGATGGGTCAACCATTCACAAAATCCACTAAGGTGAGTGAAACAATGGCGAAACCGTGAAATTTCGCGCCATGTTGAACTGATTTTTACCACTCGCCACATCGTTCGGCACGACCTCCCTACAAAAAGTTCTCCGAATGATTCGCGCCTACACCATTAACCAACGAAGGCCATTCCCTTGAGCAGCGCCGTCACCAAACCCTTGCCAACAACACCACTGAGGCGCATTGATTTAAACATCAAGCCTTACATGGTAAGTGACGACAAAATCGCCTCATGGCAGATCATCAATACAGCCATTCCCTTAATCCTGTGCTGCGTTGCGATCGTTAAAACCACAGAACAGCTAAACGTATTGTCGTTGATACTAACGCCAGGCCTGTTCGCCTTAATCATTTTATTTTTAAGCAGAAGCTTCTCATTAATGCATGACTGTGGTCATCACAGCTTATTCAAGTCTAAAACCGCTAATCGCTCTGCCGCATTCCTACTGAGCATTTTCCATGCAATGCCGCACCACCCCTGGTCAAGAGGTCATGCCTTCCACCACAAACACAATGGCAATTGGAATCGATACAGAGGCCCGTCGGCCTTAACGACGCGTCGCGAATTTGAGAAAAAGGGCAAGAATTCCCAGTTTCTCTACCAAGCACTGCGCCACCCTTTAACTCTTTTCCCTGGAGGCTTCTACTACTTAGTGATCAAGCCAAGAGTGGCATTGCTTTTGGGGTTTGTTGAATTGATTACCAATGGAACCATTGATGGATTCCGAAAAATTTCTAGCAGAAAGCTATTCAACCCATTTATATTTATCAACAATCACAAATCCAGCTTCTTCTACACAAAGGAAGAGGTTTACGACACACTTGCCAATACCCTATGCATCTCGCTCGCATGGTGGTGGATCGGAAGCGCAATCGGATATTGGCATTTCTGGATTCTTTATACCTTAATCATGAGCACAAGCGCAGCAATTATGATTGCTGTTTTCTTTGTTCAACACAACTTCCCAGGTTCTTATGCGAGTGACGAAGATCATTGGAGTTATTTCAAAGGGGCTATCGATGGTTCATCGTTTCTGATCATGCCTCCTGTTCTTAACTGGTTTACCGCCGATATCGCTTATCACCACGTGCACCACCTGTCCGAAAGGATCCCCAACTATCGCCTCCGCCATTGCCACGAAGACCGACAAAACAATTTTGACGGAGTCAAGAGGCTCCGGCTAGACCAGCTCTGGGACTGCTTCTCGCTCATCCTTTGGGACAATGAGACGCTGCAACTCGTCTCCACAAAACAATCATTCAAACACTGATTTCATTGGTCAGCGAATGAGATTGGCCTTAAAGAAACCAAGACCCAAACCAAAACCTTTCGGCTTGTCTTCGAGGAAGGTGATCGCAAGTTCAAAATCCATCAACCCTGCCGCTTCAATGAATTCGCGAGAAAGCTTGCCCTCTCGTTGTTCGAAATAGCGAGAGTGGATTGCTTCCTTATTCTCGCTCAAAAAAGTAACGATTTCGCTGAGAACGTGATCTCTCCACTCGTCTTTCTGGGACTGCAAAGGGTTCTCAGTCACGATGACGCCTGGACACAAGGCATGACCCTAGTGGGTTCGCAAAGACCATTTCCTAGCCTTACAAGCTGAGCGGAGTCACCCCTTGCAGCATCCCGCGACCGCACCCGCTGATGCCACCCGTGCCATCCATCACGGCGAGAGCTTCGCGGATGACACCGGCACGGTGATGCCGCCGATTTACGCCACCTCCACCTTCGCCCATGGCAATCCTGGAGGCTTTGACTACACCCGTTCAGGCAACCCCAATTTCCGCATTCTTGAAGGTGTGCTGGCCTCGGTGGAACGGTGCGACCACGCCACCGTGTTCGGCTCGGGGGTGAGTGCGATCACAGCCATCGCCTCCACCCTCCAACAGGGAGACCTGGTGCTGTGCGAGGAGAACCTCTACGGCTGCACCGTGCGTTTGTTCGAACAGGTGTTCGCCAAATTCGGCGTGCGCACTGAATGGGTGGATTTCACAGATCCCTCATCACTAACGGCAATCGCCGAGCTCCAGCCCGCCATGATTTGGCTGGAGAGCCCAACCAACCCGCTGCTCAAGGTGATTGATCTAGAAGCGGTCTGCAACGCAGCCCGCAGCGTTGCGGTGCCTGTTGTGGTCGACAACACCTTCGCCACAGCCCTGGTGCAGCGCCCTTTACAGCTGGGTGCCACGCTCTCGCTCACCAGCACCACCAAATACATCAATGGGCATTCCGATGCCCTCGGGGGCGCCGTCTGCACAGATGCCCCTGAATGGCATGAGCGCATGGTGTTCGCCCAGAAGGCTCTGGGCCTGATGCCGTCTCCCTTCGACTGCTGGTTGATCACCCGAGGCATCAAAACCCTGCCACTGCGGCTGCGCCAACAGATC